>DATGCF010000035.1:0-4884 GCA_035312245.1 Desulfosalsimonadaceae bacterium | reverse complement strand
TTAGGGTTTAAGGTTCAGGGTTCAAGGTTCGCCATTAAATTCCGAATTCCAATATTCAAATTACAAACAAATTCCAAAAACCAAATCTAAATTCTTAAAACAAACCTTATGTCTGCCTAACGTCTAATTGTTTTTAATTTTTGGTCATTGGAATTTGGGTATTGTTTGTTTTTTGGGATTTGAAATTTGAGATTTCTATTTTCATACAGTTCCGCTCGATAACCTGAACGCTTTTCAACGATTTTTGCAATACCATCATTCCTTGGTTGTCAGATACTTCTGCAGCCAGGCCATGAGGCCGATGATGATAAACGCGGCCGGTGCCAGCAGCATAATACCCATATCCTCATACCCGGCATTGTAAAATGTTTCCGGCACCACCGAATAGCCGAAGATGTTTCCGGAACCGAACAGCTCCCGGAAAAAGGCCACGGAAACCAGCACCGAGCCGTAGCCCACCCCATTTCCCAGCCCGTCTATGAATGCCAGATGCGGCGGATTGGAGAGCGCAAACCCCTCGGCCCGGCCCAGGATGATGCAGTTGGTGATAATAAGTCCCACGAAAACGGAGAGCAGTTTGCTCACATCATACATATAGGCGCGCAAAAACTCGTCTGTTAGAATCACCAGCGAAGCGATCACTGCGAGCTCCACAATAATCCGGATGTTTGACGGGATGATGTTTCGCATGACGGAGACAATCAGATTGGAAAACGACACCACGAATGTCATGGCAAGGGCCATGACAAAGGCGGTTTTCAGCTGCACGGTCACGGCCAGGGCCGAGCAGATGCCCAGCATCTGCATATTGATCGGGTTTTCCGTCCAGGCCGGGCCGGCGAAAGCTTTAAACGATTTAGTTTTGGTCAGTTTCATCGGTTTCACACCACGGTTGTTCTTCCTGCATGCGGCATCTCAGCCGGTTTTTCCGGAAAGCCACGGACACTGGTTCATATTCTGAAAGCGTTTTCTGCAGTCCCTGGGTTAGATATTTGCCGGTGAGCGTCGCCCCGCTGATGCCGTCCACATAATGGGGCAGCTTCTGATCCGGCACTTTTTTTTCGGCCTCGCCCTTGGCAATGGCCACGGCGACGAAATTGCCGGTCTGGTCGATGATTTTTTTGCCCTCAAACTTTTCCTGAAACCATTGGGTGTCGATTTCACCGCCCAGACCCGGGGTTTCGGAGTGCTTATACACGGTGAAACCGGCAATAGTTGATCCGTCGTTTTCAAGCGCCATATAGGCGTAAATTTTTCCCCACAGCCCCTGGGATTCAATCGGGATAATGTAGGATTGGATATTTTGATTTTCGGTGAAAAGGTACAGGGGCAGCAGGTTTTTATCCGGTCCGGCCAGATCCGGGGAGACGATGGTGCCATCGGCACCCACGGCCATTTTGCTGATGTTTTCTCGATAAATTCGGGCGATTTCATCCGGGGTGTAGGCTTTTTCCCGGGATATCAGGTCCACGGAGCGTAGAATGTTTTTGCGCCGGTCATTTAACATGTTCTTCTGCTGGATTTCCTGAAGCGCCGTTGCGGCCGTGGTCAGGAGCACCCCGCAGACAAAGCACATGGCCAGGGCAAAACCGATGGATTTTAGTTGATCAGGCATTGGGAATCCTTTTGGCAATTTTTAACCGGATCTCCGTGGTTTCCATGAGCGGGGCAAACAAATTCATAAACAGGATCGCCAGCATAATCCCCTCCGGAAACGCGGGGTTGAAGACCCGTATCAGTATGGTCAGCACACCGATCAAAAATCCGTACACCCAGCGGGCGCGGTTTGTGCCCGGTCCGGACACGGGGTCGGTGGCCATATAGGCGATACCAAAGGCAAACCCGCCGGATAACAGGTGATAGATCGGGTTGACGCTGAACCAGGGCAGGGCGCTCGGACCGGCAAACAGGTTTAGAACCCCGGCCATTGCCAGGAGGCCGATGATGCCGCCCACAATGATCCGGTAGTTGGCCACGCCCAAAAGTATCAGAAAGGCGGCGCCCATCAGGCAGAAAAGCGCCGAGGTGCCGCCGATGGTGCCCGGATAATGGCCCAGCAACAGCTTGGACAGGTTAAAGCCGTTGGCATGCAGCAGTTCCTGAATTGAATTAAACGGTGCTGCAAGTTCCGTGAAAGAAAGCGGTGTCGCCCCGCTGACTGCGTCAACTGCCTTTCCGGCCGAATCGCGGACCGCCACCCAGACGGCATCGCCGGACATCTGGGCGGGATAGGCGAAAAACACGAATGCCCGGGCGGTAAGCGCCGGGTTGAAAATATTTCGGCCCGTGCCCCCGAAAATTTCCTTGCCGATCACAATGCCGAACGACATCCCCACCGCCACCTGCCACAACGGCATGTCCGGGGGCAGGGTCAGGGGATACAAAAGCCCCGTCACCAGAAGTCCTTCGCTGATAGGGTGTTTGCGGATGGCGGCAAACAGGGTCTCCCAGAAAAACCCCACGGCATAGGAGACCAGGATGATCGGGAGCACAAAGTAAAGTCCGGTCAGAAACACCGGAAGCAGATCCGTTGACAGCTCCGCGGCCACCCGACTCTGGTAGCCCGCATTCCAGATGCCGAAGATCGTTGGCGGCAGAAGCGCCACGATGACAAGGCTCATGAACCGTTTGAGATCCAGACTGTCCCGGACAACCGGGGATTTCCGGGTTGGGATGACGGGGTAGAGGAAAAACGCCTCCGCAGCCTCATAAAACGGGCCCAGCTTCTCCAGCCGGCCGCCTTCCTCAAACAGGTCCCGCCGGGCGTCAAACAGGCGTTGGATGTATTTTGAAATTCGTTGCATCCGTCAGTTGTATTTTCCCTTCGCAATCAACGGTTTTTTCACCTTAAACCCTGAACCTTAAACCCTGAACCTCATACCCAATACCCAACACCTAATACCCAATACCTAAATTTTGCCCCAATAATACTTGTGTTTAGTATCCTTGAATGTTTCAGTCAGCTCGATTTTTGACGGGCAGACATAGGAGCAGAGTCCGCACTCCACGCAGTCGAGCAGTCCATGGGCCAGGGCTTCCTCCATTTCTTCGGCATTTATGCATTTATAGGTGTATTGGGGGAGGATCTCCACCGGGCAGACGGCTGCGCAGTAGCCGCAGTTGACGCATGCCCGGAGCTCCCCGTGCCGGTCGGCGTCCACCGGCAGCGTCGGCTTTGTCAAGGCGGATAGAAACGTTCGGGAACTGGTCGGTTTTTTGAGCCCGGGTCGGGCAAAGCCCAGCAGTTCATTTTCGGTGACTTCCGGCACCAGCACCAGCGAGGTTTCATAAAGCCCCATAAAGCCATCGGGTGCGGCGCTATAGCCGGTAAACAAACCGCCGGTCACCCATCGGTACGCATTGGGCCGATCAATTGTTTTAACCAGGGATTTAAGCGGCGCCCCGAGGCGCGTTCGCATATGGCGGTTGTTCTCCGGATGGGCCCCGGATACGGTCATGACCCGGGATGTCGGATATTTGCCGCTGCTAAAGCCTTCGGCCAGGCGGATCACATCCTGGCCGTTAATATACCAGGCCCGGTTTTCTTTAGCCGACTGCTTGGTCTGATAATGCATCACGCCGGGGTCGCCTGCGGGAAACGGGCCGGCCGCACGATGGGTAACGACTTGCTGCAGCCTTTCATCCGACAGCCGTCGGTCCCTATGCTCACAGACAAACACGCGGTCGGCGAGTTTTTCGAGGATTTTTATTCCCAATAATAAATTTTCTTTGGCCGAGGCTTCAAACAGATAAATATCAGATGGCGGGTGAAAGGGATCTGTTATATCCAGCGGCACCCAGATGGCCGCCGGGGTTTCCTTTGGATCGGCTATGCCGTTGAAGGGGATGCCGCGGATAATGGGCCAGAGCCCCCGTGCCATCAAGGCGTCGATAATTTCTTCGCGGCCCATTCCGGAAATCCAAGTTTCATCAATCACCGGAAATTCAACATAGGGCTCATCCGGCGCAATTTTAATGACAATGGCCTCAATAACTCGGCGGGGGCCGTATTGGATATCCGCCACCTCCCCGCCGCCCGGAGATAGCAGTTTTAGATTCGGGTTCCCTTTATCTTCAACAAGGGGGGTGCCCAATTTGACGGCATCATTGGGCTTAACCAGCAGGCGCGGCCGGATAAGCGGAATTTGATTCGGGAGGGCAGCCACACGGGCCGGCGCGGGCAGTGATTCCAGGCGGGCCGCCGGTTTTCCGGCGACGCTGAATTTGCACCGATTTTTAACAGAAACAGTCTTCATCCGCTAATTCAGACCCAAATTTAGGTAAGATAATGAAAAGGCCATCAAATCAGAAATGTTTTACTACAGACTTCTTCAAATTTGATTTTGCCATCCATTATGGAAGCCTAAAGGCTTCGGCTACATTGTCTCTGCCCTTAAGGTAACTAATTGGTATTTCTAAAATAATGCATCATTCAGTGTAGGGGCGCCCTTTAGGTCGCCTTTATGTGTTTCATCGTACTCAGTTTCGCAAGCGGGGGCGGTTATCGTACTCGTACTCGAAAAAATTAAAAGCCGATGGCGAGCACGCGTACGAATCAGTAGAGCGGATAAGCGACAGCGCATCCGCCAATCCCCCCTTTTTTTCAAAGGGGGGCTGAGGTGGTGGCCCTTTTCAAAGGGGCTCAGGCAGTAGTGAGGCGGGCCACCGTGCCCGCCGGAAAAATAGATAGAACAAACTTACCGTGCCTCAGTGCCTTTAAAGTTATTTTTAGACGCATTCCCGGGCGGTGCCCCTGATTTTTAGCTGGCTCGGCTGTTTAAGCCGGCACGGTGAGCACCGGGATATCCGTGCACCGAAGCACCCGTTCAGCCACGGAGCCGAAATCAAAGTGGCTCTCCCGGCCCCGGTTGGCCATGATCACCA
>DATGCF010000034.1:0-2491 GCA_035312245.1 Desulfosalsimonadaceae bacterium | reverse complement strand
GGGTTGGCCCGCCGCAGAAAACGACCGCCGGCCCGCACATGCGGTTTGTAGAGCTCAAACAAAGTGGGCGTTCGGAACCCGTAGACAAAGGATGTCCTCAGGGTTGTCAGGTCGTCGGGGTGATAAACGAGGCCTATTTTTGGGGAGAAGTTGTCCCATGTCTCGGAGTCATAGGTTTCATCATAGGGCTCTCTGTCCCTGAAGGGATCGGTATCCTTTGCCCTTCCGTCATAATTGCGCACATTGTCGTAGCGGACCCCGGCATTGACGACCAGCCGCTTGTCCATAAAACGGGCGGTCCCCTCAACAAAAGGCGATATGAATCGCTGCTCCCCCGACGCGTTGACATCCCGGTCAAAATTTCTCAACTGGATTTCGTTGTATTCCATAGACACCCATTTAAATGCCACGCCGGTTGTGAGTTCCATCGTTTCAGACAAGGGCAGGGTGTTCTGGATTTCCGCCCCCCATACCTTATTATCAGGGAATCTTTCATTGCGGTCGGGTCGGAACTCCCCTTTTTCCTTTACGTCCTGGAAGGCGGTTTTATCCCCCCGGTTTAAATAAACCATGGTTTTCCAATTCATTACATCCCCGCGATGTTTTATGCCGAGGCGGTATTGGTCCAGGGTCAGGTCACCATAGAAATAGTCCCGGCCTTTTCCCGTTTCATGGTCATAATACAGGCCGCTAAAGGAGATATCGGTCCTCTCCCCCGGTGAATAGGTGACTTTGCCGAATCCCTTGCCGATTTCCCGGTATCGCCTCAGGGTGTATTCTTCAATGCCCTCCGGATCGATCATGTAAAATCCGTCGCTGTCCTCATAGGCGCCTGAAAGCAGAACCCCAAATTGTTCGAATTTTTGGGAATGCAGCCCGGAGCCGATATAGGTGCTGGCAGAGCCTGCTTTTGCCCGAACGCTGGTTTCCCGTTTTTCGTCCGGATTTTTTGTAATGATGTTGACAATACCGCCCAGACCCTCGGATCCGTATGATGCGGAGGAGGGCCCACGCAGAATTTCGATCCGCTCAATGCTCTCCTTGGGGATCAGGCCCCAGGCCACCCAGGCGATGGAGTTGCTGAAGTTGTCGTTTAAGGGAACACCGTCGAGCATCATCAAAACCCGGCTGCTCCCGGTCCCCCGCATGGTGACATGGCCCCGGATGCCGCCTCTCTGCTGCCCGTAGTGCTGGGTTACCTGGATGCCCGCGGAAAACCGGAGAATATCCTCAACCCTTTCAAACGGGGTGGCCATGATTTCTTCTTCTGAAATCACACTGATGCTCTGGGGCGCATCACTCGGCGTTACCTCCGATCGGGAGGTTGATACCACCACGTCATCCAGGCGGTAGCGCGTCTGCTCTTCCTCGGCAAAAACCGAATCTGGCGGCAGCATCATCATCGCCCATAAAATCATTATTACTGTTAAAACCTTCAAGACCTTCATGTCTGTACTCCTTTCTCGTCTAAAATCTCGGAATCGCCTGGGTCGGCGGGCCGGGAAAATGATCCACAGGTCTTTCGGGCAAAAAAAAGGCCACGAAAGACGCATTTTCCCATTGTACGGAAAAAAGCAGACCTTCGTGGCCCAAGTTGTTTATGTCCGGATGGTGCGTTTTAAAAACCGCTTGAACAGAGCTTCAGCTCATTGTTTTAAACTTTATCTCATATCCATTTATGAAGAAGCTTGTCAATAATTTTATCCCCGGTTAAATGCCATTGCTCTTTTGTTGAGGTAGACATAAAGCACGATGCCCGCCGCAATCGTCGCCAGGCCGAACAAGGTGCTGAGCGGCCGGCTTTTGACGGAGTATATGATAATCCAGAGGTTTCCGAATATAAACAAAAGCGGGGTGATCGGGTAGCCAAACGTCTTATAGGCGGGGCTTTGGTCCGGCCGGCGGTATCTCAGCCATATCATGCCGGCCACGGTGAGGACGGCAAAAATGGAGAGGGTAAAGCCGATATAGATGAGAAGGGCATTGAAAACAGAGGTCAACACCAGGAAAATGGCGATAGCCGCCTGCAGAAAAATCGATGCGGCCGGGGTGTGGCGCTTTTTGTTGACCCGGGCAAAGGGCGTGAAAAACACCCCGTCCTTGGCCATGGCGTAATAGACCCGCGGGCCGGTCATGATCATGGCACTCAACACTGAGAGAATCCCCAAAGAGACCGCCGCACTGAAATACCGGCTGATCTGATCGCCGAACAGGTTCACCGCGGCTTTTGCCCCCACATCCAGCACATCGCGCATCTCAGCAGCGGGCATGGCATAGATATAGACCGCGTTGATCACAAGGTAGAGGCCCATCACGGCCAGCGTGCCGACCGCCAGGGAGACGGGAATGTTTTTCTGCGGGTTTTTTATCTCCCCGCCGATATAGGCCGCCGCATTCCACCCGCTGTAGGCGAATGCGACAAATATGAGGGAGACCGCAAAGCCTTCCGCGGAAAACCCGCCCTGCGGCCGGGCCATCTCAAAATGGGCCG
>DATGCF010000033.1:0-3658 GCA_035312245.1 Desulfosalsimonadaceae bacterium | reverse complement strand
CGGCATGTATATTGAGACCATCCGCCGGGGCCGGGAGTTTATCGAAACCGCCCGGCGGATCGTGCCCCATAAACCGATCATTGCCTATTATGTCGGCGGCTCCGATGCGGGGAGAAAGGCCAGTCTTTCCCATACCGGCGCACTCTCGGGGCCGGACCGGCTCTATGACGGGGTGTTCCGGCAAAGCGGGGTGATCCGGGCCTATTCCATTGAGGAGCTTTTTGACTACTGCTGGTGCCTCGGGGCTTGCCCCAAGCCGGCGGGCAACCGGGTGGTCGTGCAGACCAATTCCGGCGGCCCCGGCGCGGTGGCGGCAGACGTCTGCAGCCGGGAGGGGTTGGTCTTAAATCCCCTTAGGGAAAAGACCCGCCAGGCGCTGTCCGAATATGTGCCCAGCACCGGCAGCGTCAACAATCCCATCGATATTACGTTTGTCCGCAATAATATGGATTTCTTCCTGACTATTCCCCGGATTCTGCTGGCGGATGAGAATGCGGACAGCCTGCTGATTTATCTGCTTCTGCCGGATCAATCCATCCGCCGCGCTATGGAAGCCTATGGGATCACCGGTGAAAGGGCGGCGGCAGAGGCCGAGAAATTCATTGATGAGCAGACCCAGGCGGTGGCGAAGCTCATGCGGGATTCGGATAAGCCCTGCATCGGATTTTCATTCTACACCCGGGTGAACCGGTTTGTGAGAAACCTGCAGGACCAAGGGGTGCCGGTTTTGCCCAGCCCCAGCCGGGCGGCAAGGGCGCTTTCCGCCCTGGTGAAATACGTCGAACGGCGGGATAGAATAATGCAGAGCGGGGTGTGAGGGCCTGCGGCTTGGGTCATCCCGAGGAGCGTCAACGACGAGGGATCTTCTTTAAGATTTCTCGCTGACGCTCGAAATGACCATCGATATTATTGCCTACTCCCGATCATCGATCGGGATATAAGGCGTCTGATTGAGGCCGGTGTAGATCTGCCGCGGCCGGCAAAGCTTCTGCTCCGGATCATCCAGGTTTTCCTTCCACTGGGCCAGCCAGCCGGGCAGCCGGCCGATGGCAAACATCACGGTGAACATATTGGTGGGAATTCCCATGGCCCGCAAAAGAATGCCGCTGTAGAAGTCCACATTGGGATACAGGTTGTGGTCGATGAAATAAGTGTCGCTTAATGCAATTTCTTCAAGGCTTTTGGCGATATCCAGCAGCGGGTCGTTGATGTTTAATTTAGGAAGCACCCGGTCGCACACCTTTTTCATGATCTTGGCGCGCGGGTCGTAGGTTTTATACACCCGGTGGCCGAACCCCATGAGCCGGAAGGGGTCGGTCTTGTCCTTGGCCCGGTTGATCACCTCTTCAATGGATAACCCCTCCTGCCAGATTTTGTAGAGCATCTCCACCACCGCCTGGTTGGCCCCGCCGTGGAGTGGCCCCCAAAGCGCGGCAATGCCGGCGGACAGCGATGCAAAGATATTGGCCTGGGCGCTGCCAACGGTTTTTACCGCAGAAGTTGAACAGTTCTGCTCATGATCAGCGTGCAGAATCCAGAAAACATTGAGTGCATGCACCAGATCCTGGTCAATAACATAGGGTTTAACCGGGGTGTCAAACATCATATGCAGAAAATTGGCGCAGTAGGTATAATCGGGTCTCGGGTAAATTACCTTATGGCCGCGCGATATTTTGTATGACATGGCCGCCATTGTACGTACCTTGGAAAGCAGCCGCAAAAAAATCATCTCGGTTTGTTCATCGGTTTCCACGAGTTCCGGGTAGAAGCTTCTCAGCGCATTGACCATGGCCGAAAGGATGCCCATGGGATGCGATGCCCGGGGAAAGTTCTGGTAAAAGTTCTGCATATCCTCGTGAACCAGGGAAAAGTCATTTAACATCACGCTGGTTCGGGTGAGTTCCTTGCGGGTCGGCAGGCGGCCGTTTATCAGGAGATAGGAGGTCTCCACAAAGGTTGAGTTCTCGGCCAGTTCCTCGATGGGAATGCCGCGGTAGCGAAGGATCCCCTGCTCTCCGTTCATAAACGTGATCTGGCTCTTGCAGGCGCCGGTATTGCCGTAGCCGGGGTCAAAGGTGACATATCCGGTTTTTTGCCGCAGCGCCCGAATGTCAACAGCCTTTTCGCCCTCGGTGCCGGTAATGATCGGCAGTTCCAGTGTTTTTCCGTCAATTGTCAGTGTGGCGTATTCAGTCATCTTGGATATCCCTGAACGCTGATTCGTTTGATGTTTTATAAAGCTATTATTTGATCTAAAAAACAAATATTTATATCTTACCCTGGACAGATGGTCAAGGGTTTATGGCAGGGCCTGAAAAATTTAGCTGCGCCGAGGGGGGAGGACGGCGATTACATGAAGGTCCCCCGCCACAGGTTTTTTAAATTTTCGCAGATGGGGATTAGTTTACATTTGCCGATGTTTCCCGGTTACTTAGCATCTCCCGGGCATGCTGGCGGGTGGTTTGGGTGATTTCCGCGCCGCTGATCATGCGGGCGGTTTCCTCCACCCGGTCCTCGTGAGAAAGCTCCTGGATAAGGGTCCGGGTGCGCCGGGCATGGGTTTCCTTGGATATTTTGTGATGGTGGTCGCCGAATTTGGCAATTTGGGCCAGGTGGGTGATGCAGATCACTTGATGCAGCTGCGCGAGTTCCGTGAGCTTTTTGCCCACCATTTCCGCCACCTCGCCGCCGATGCCCGCATCCACCTCGTCAAAGATGAGCGTTGACGGCGTGTCCGTATCCGCCATGATGGCCTTTAACCCCAGGATGACCCGGGAGAGCTCTCCGCCCGAGGCGATGGCGGACAGCGGCCGCAATTCCTCACCGGGATTTGGCGCAATCATGAATTTTGCCCGCTCCATGCCGGTCTCCGAAATGCCGGTCTCATCAACGCACAAATAAGGGGATTGGGCCTGGTTGGCCGGAATGTCCTCGAAAACAACAGAAAACCGGGTATTTTTCATTTTAAGGGAATGGAGGGCGGTTTCGATTTTTCGGCAGAGTTGATCCGCCGCGTTGCGGCGGTGTTGGGAAAGTGTCCGGCAAAGCCCGACTATATGGGCTTTTTTGGTTTCAAGCGCTTTTTCGGTATCGGCAATGGCATCTGACAGGTTTTCCAGGTCGGAGAGATCCTGTTCAATTTTTTCCCGATACGCAAATATCGCCTCCAGGCTTCCCCCGTATTTTCGTTTCAGCCGGGTTAGGAAGTCCAGGCGGGACTCAACCTCTTCGAGTCTGCGATCATCAACATTGATATTATCGGAATAGGTCCTTAGCTGATCCGCAACATCCTCGATGCGTACAGCAATATCTGCCAGGGTTTCTGATGCCCCGGCAAGTTGAGAATCAATGGCAGCGGCTTTATCAAGGGATTTGCAGACTTCTGACAATCGTTCGGCTACCGCCCCGTCTCTGCTATAAAGGGTTTCCACACCGCCGCAAGCAGTCTGGTATAGCATTTCCGCATGTTTGAGCCGGGAGAGCTCTTCTTTTAGCTGGGTGTCCTCATCCGCCGAAATGGCCGCATCATCGATTTCCTGCTTGTGATAGGTCAACAGTTCAATATGCTCGTCCTGCTGCTGCCGGGAATTTTTGAGGTCGTTTAGCTTCTGAATTAGGGGGACGAGTTCATGATAACGCTCATAAATTTCCCTGCGAA
>DATGCF010000032.1:0-22767 GCA_035312245.1 Desulfosalsimonadaceae bacterium | reverse complement strand
GTCTTGCCCGCCCCGTTGGGGCCGATGATGCCGACACGGTCGCCGCGCATGATCACGGTTGAAAAATCGGAAACCAGGGGGATGCGGCCTTGAGAACCGTCAACGGCCGCGTGGATTGAGCGGGCTTCGATGACCAGCTTGCCGGTTTTTTCAGCCTGCTGGACCTGCAGGTTGACGTTGCCCATGTCCCGGCGCCGCGCCCGCCGGGCCTCCCGCATTTTCTGAAGCGCCCGCACCCGCCCCTCGTTTCTTTTCCGGCGGGCTTTTAGTCCTTGACGGACCCAGGATTCTTCCTTGGCGAGCTTTTTGTCAAACTCCGCCCGCTGCTTTTCCTCGGCTTCCATGGCCGCCTGCCGGCGCTCGAGGTAGGTCTCATAGTCGCAGTCATAGGCCACCAGGCGGCCCCGGTCCAATTCCATGATACGGTTGGCGAGATTTTTTAAAAACGCGCGGTCATGGGTGATAAACCAGAGGGTCTTGATGTTTTTGCCGATAAACGCTTCCATCCATTCAATGGCGGCCACGTCAAGGTGGTTGGTGGGTTCGTCAAGCAGCAGCACGTCCGGGTCCTGCACCAAGGCCCGGGCAAACAGGACCCGCCGCTTCATGCCTGCTGAAAGCGTGGCAAAAGCGGCTTCCGGTTCGAGCTGGGTACGCGTCAGCACGCTCTCGATATGCCGCTGCAACTCCCAGCCGCCGTCGGCTTCGAGCCGGTGCTGGAGCGCCGTCTGGCGGGCGGCAACATCGCCGTCGGCCTCCGGTAGGGCATTTTGGTTCAGCCGGCGGATTTCGGCGATGGTCTCCCCATTTTCGCCGAGGCCGCCGGCCACCACATCGAAAATGGTACCATCAAATCCCGGCGGCACGTCCTGGACAAGCTCGGCCACAGTCACCCCTTGCTGCCGCCAGACTTCGCCGCTGTCAGGTGACATTTTGCCCTGCAGCAGCTTGAACAGGCTCGATTTGCCCGCGCCGTTGCGGCCCAGGAGGCAGACCCGCTGCCCCTTTTCAATATGGAAGGTGACGCCGTCGATCAAGGGGGTTCCGCCGAACCCCCATGAAACGTCTTTCATTCCGATCAATGCCATTATTTGAAATGCCCGTGATTATGATTTGAATTGTTTTGCATTCATCCCATTTCGCATCATAAGATATTAAAGTTGTCAATTAACATAATCCTAAATTGAGCGTTTCAGATTTTTAAAAACATGATTTTGTAAAGGATTATAACAAATTATATTTTAACAAGCTGAAACCCTCCGGGATTTCCAATTTTACCGCATCTACTGCGTCAGATGCAGCCTCGCATAGTTCACTATAGCTCGCCTGCATCTTCCTTGTATCTGCGGCAAACTTGAAAATCGCTCAATTTAGGATAATATATAAAATGCTAAAAGACTTTTACTGATTGTTCAATTGATATGCGTGTTACGGAGGGACTCATTTATGGACCAGCAGAGTTTTGCATTTCAGCCGGAGTTGCGTCAAAACGCGAAGACCGTATTGGAACGGCGTTATCTGAAACGAGACTTGGACGGAAAAATTCTTGAAAAACCGGCTGATATGTTCAAGCGGGTGGCTGACACCGTGGCTTCAGCGGACCTTAAATTTGACGAGACGGCCGATACGGCCGGGCTTGCCGAACAATTTTACACGATAATGGCTGGGCTCGAATTTCTGCCAAACTCGCCCACGCTCATGAATGCAGGGCGGGAACTCGGCCAGCTGTCCGCCTGCTTTGTGCTGCCGGTAGGCGATTCAATGGAAGAAATTTTCGATGCGGTTAAGCATACGGCATTGATTCACAAATCCGGCGGCGGAACGGGCTTTTCTTTTTCAAGGCTTCGGCCGGCCAACGACGTGGTTAAAAGCACAACCGGGGTCTCCAGCGGCCCTCTTTCATTCATGAAGGTGTTTGACATGGCCACTGAAACCATAAAACAGGGCGGTACCCGGCGGGGGGCAAACATGGCCATCCTCCGTGTCGATCACCCGGATATCATGGATTTTATCACGTGCAAGACGAACAAAGAACAACTCAATAATTTTAATATTTCTGTTGGGCTCACCGAAATTTTCATGGAAGCTGTAAAAAGTGACGAAAATTATAATCTCATAAATCCAAGAGACGGCGAAATCGTGGGCACCCTGAATGCGCGCGTTGTATTCGAAAAAATCGTGGCCCAGGCCTGGGAAAACGGGGAGCCCGGCATCGTGTTTCTGGATCGCTTGAATCGGGATAACCCAACGCCCCATATCGGGGAAATCGAATCAACCAATCCCTGCGGCGAACAGCCGCTCCTCCCATACGAATCCTGCAATCTGGGCTCGATCAATCTGGGGAAGATGGTCAGAGACGGGGCAATTGACTGGGAGCGCCTGAAAACGGTTATCCAAACCGGCGTGCGCTTTCTGGATAATGTGGTCGAGGTCAATCGCTATCCCCTGCCTGAAATTGCGGAAATGACCATGGGAAACCGTAAAATCGGCCTGGGTATCATGGGCTGGGCGGATATGCTCATCCAGCTGCAGATGCCATACGATACGGAAGAAGCCATTGCACTGGCTGAGAAATTGATGAAATTCATTAATGATGAAGCCCGTGAAGCCTCCCAACAGCTGGCCGAGCAGCGCGGCTCTTTTCCGAATTTTTCAGGCTCTGTTTTTGAAAAAAGAGGCGACGGCCCGATCCGAAATGCCACTGTCACCACCATCGCCCCCACAGGGACCCTTTCCATTATCGCCAATGCGTCCTCCGGCGTTGAACCGCTTTTCGCTGTCTCTTATATCCGCCAGGTCATGGATGATGATGTGTTGATCGAGGTCCATCCCCTTTTTGAAAAAATAGCAAAGGCGCAGGGCTTTTATAGCCCCGAGCTGATGGAGAAGATCGCTGTTAGCGGCAGGGTGAGGGATAACGCCGAAATTCCCGAGGATATCCGGCGGATTTTTGCCACGGCGCATGACATCTCACCGGAAATGCACATCCGAATGCAGGCGGCTTTTCAAAAACATACGGATAATGCTGTCAGCAAAACCGTTAATTTTTCAAAGAAAGCAACCATGGAAGATGTGGGCAGCGTCTATGAGCTGGCCTGGCAGCTTGGATGCAAGGGGGTCACCATTTACCGGGATGGGTCCCGCGACAAGCAGGTTTTATCAACCGGATCAATGGCAAGCGAAGCTAAGCCGACAGAGGAAGAAAAACAAAATCTAATACAGCGCCCAAAACGAAAGCGCCCCAAAATTCTCAAAGGATGGACGCATCAAATGCAAACCGGATGCGGCCCCATTTATATCACCATCAATGAGGATCATGAGGGTCTTTTTGAACTTTTTACCACCATGGGAAAGGCTGGCGGGTGTGCGGCCTCCCAGAGTGAAGCAATCGGCCGAATGGTTTCATTGGCCTGGAGAAGCGGTATTGAAGCCCGCTACATCATTGGTCAGCTTAAAGGCATCTCCTGCCATTCCCCGGCTGGTTTTGGAAAAAACAAGGTGCTCTCTTGTGCGGATGCAGTGGCCAAAGCGATTGAGGAACACATGGCCGCCAACGGCTATGGGAAAGTTCAGAAAAATTTTACCCCGGTTAAGGGGGCCTGCCCTGATTGCGGCGGCATGATGGTTCATGAAGGGGGATGCAGCGTCTGTAAGGTGTGCGGTTATAGCGACTGTGCATAGATTTTTACGGACGCCTCATGAATTTTTGCCAAACAAATAAATCCGGAATCAGCATATCCATTTATAATGGAAAAATCAGTAAACTGTCCCCGGATTTTATTGTCAGTTCAATGGGAACGTAAGAGAACCGTTCAAAAAGTTAATGGCATGACAAGTGATATGTGTTTAATCTATAGAAAAAATCGGAATGGGAGGATAACTGATGTCAAACGTATCAGGCTGACAACGATAGTTATGCTTTTCGGATTATTACACGCGTGAAGACCAAACCAAAGGAGATGCTATGCTGAAACTTGGAGAAAAGGGTGCCATCATTCAGAGGGACAAAGAGACCTATGCTATTGCCCCTCATATCCCCTGCGGCGTTGTCACACCGGAGCTTTTGCGGAAAATCGCCGATATTTCAGAAAAATACAACGCCCAGGCGTTAAAAATTACCAGTGCCACAAGAATCGCCATCGTAGGGCTCAAGGAACAAGACCTGGATAATGTATGGAAGGAGCTGGATATGACCCCCGGGGCTGCCGTAGGGCTTTGTGTACGCAGCGTGCGGGCATGTCCGGGGACCACCTTCTGCAAGCTCGGCCAGCAGGATGCTCTGGGGCTGGGCATGGAACTGGATAAGAAATACCACGGGCTGGAGCTTCCCGGAAAATTTAAAATGGCCGTTTCCGGATGCCAGATCAACTGTGCGGAATCCTGGGTCAGGGATATCGGATTATTCGGAAAAGCCAAGGGCTGGACTTTGGTTATCGGGGGCAATGTGGGCTCCAAACCCCGTATCGCCCAGGAATTGGCTGCTGAATTAAGTGATGCGCAGGCCCTTGAAAAAGTCAGCCAGGTTGTTGATTATTACAAGGAAACCGCCTCAAAAGGCGAGCGCATGGGAAAAATGATAGACCGTATCGGCTTTGACACGGTCAAAGCCGCACTGAAATAGGCAAAAAATACCCAGGGGGGAATACTTGCGAGGGTTCTGCCCAATTTACTTAATCCAGCTGGCACACGCAGCTGCATCTTGAAAGGGGGAGTCCGACCTTTTCCCATACACCGGCCGATTCCTTGCAAAGCGCGATCCGGCAGTTTGTTGAATATTTCCGGATCTCATTGACGGCAAATGAAAATATTTCAACCCGTTTCTGCGCATCAAAACTATATTTCCCGGACTTTCGCGCCGCTCCCCCCGGCCCGTTTTCAGCCGGCAGCATCGGATGCATCTCCTCCAAAAAAGCGGGGAGCTCCGGTCCGGTTGTGAAAAGGGTGTGGCGCATGTTATAAAAACCTGCTTCAAATCTAAGCGTTCCAAGGGTGATCCGCTCGGGGTTGACCTGCTCAAAGATCTGCCTGATGGTTTCGGCATAGCGGGTCTTCCAGTTGTCTATCGGTACAATGGGATCCAGCCGCAGTCTTAAGGGATATCCGGCCGCCTGCACTTTTTGCGCCGCTTTCAGGCGGCTGGCAAAACTTGGGGCGCCGATTTCGAATTTGCGGGAAACCTGCTCGTTGTTCATGGTCCAGGCGATAATGGTATGCCGGTTATGCGCTATATTTAAAATTTCTTCCACATTCGCGCTTTTTGTCAGCATGAAAAGATAGGCGCCCGCTTTTTGGGCAAACCAGGGGATAAACCAGCGGGCAGCGCCGGTCAAATGTTCCAGCGCCAGTGAATCCGCCAATTCACCGCTGTTGAAAATAACCGGCGAATGGCTTTTTGAAAGCCGCTTTTCAATTTGGCGGGCAATTTTTTCATATTCGGCCCGGACCGTAATAAAGGGAAACGCGGCCCGGTAGGTGAGCTTTAAATAGCACCAGTCGCATCGGTAAAAGCAGCCATTTGAGGCCAGTTTCAGCCGGTCAAAACTGGGACAGACAATTCTTTCATCCGGCATTTTGAATTGATCCACCGTGCCTGAGGCGGCCGGGGATATGAACAAGACCTGCTTGCCTGCCAGAATTTTATTCAGCATCCCTGGTCGGGCTGATTTTAATACCTCTGATGCGGCGGATACAGTGGTCGCCCTGGCATCCCTGACATATTTGACCGGCACTTCCGGACATTTTGATAGAATCCCTTCGGTCACCGGATCTTTTCTCACCTTTTCGTGAATAATGATTTCTTTGGGCTGCCACATGATCGCTTGCCCCTGCTAAGTGATTATTTATCCGCCCAATCCATCAATCCGCCATCAGGTTGCTAACGGGCGATTTAACATTATTTTATAGAAAACCTTTAACCGGCAGCATAATTACCTGGTATAGGCATCGCAACCCATTTCAATCATTTAATACATTGGGAGAACAGCGCTTCAAGAGCGCCGCCAAAGGATATGGATTTTAAAAACGAAGCATTAAGATATCACCTCCAGGGCAAAAAAGGAAAAATCGAAATCGCCCTGACCAAGCCCTGCGTGACACAGCGGGATCTGTCAATGGCTTACAGTCCCGGTGTTGCCTATCCTTCACTGGAAATTAAGGACGATCCGGAGCAGATTTACAATTATACCGCAAAAAGCAATCTGGTAGCGGTAATCTCCAATGGGTCGGCGGTACTTGGCCTGGGCAATATCGGCGCCCATGCGGCAAAACCCGTTATGGAAGGAAAGGGCGTCCTGTTCAAGCGGTTTGCCGATATTGACGTGTTTGATATCGAACTTGACACGGCCGATCCGGATGAATTCATCCGAACCGTTCAAATCCTCTCCCCCACTGTCGGCGGCGTGAACCTGGAGGATATCAAGGCGCCGGAGTGCTTCTATATTGAAGAGACCCTGCAAAAAACTATGGCTATTCCTGTTTTTCATGATGATCAGCATGGAACCGCTATTATATCCGGTGCCGCACTGATAAACGCCCTGGAAGTTACCGGTAAAAAAATCAGGGATATTAAAATTGTTATCAACGGGGCCGGGGCCGCCGGCATTGCCTGTGCAAAATTTTACGTGCTGCTGGGCGCCAGGAAAGAACATATCATCCTTTGCGACTCCAGAGGCGTGATTCACAGAGACCGGCCAGAGGGGATCAACCCTTATAAGCTGGAATTTGCCTCAAATACCGGGGCAAGAACCCTGGCTGAAGCGATGCAGGGGGCGGATGTGTTCTGCGGCTATTCCATAGGCGGCTGCGTCAGTCAGGCGATGGTTCGCGCCATGGCTGACCGGCCGATTATATTCGCCCTGGCCAACCCTGATCCGGAAATCGCCCCTGAGGCGGTCAAAGCCGTGCGCGACGATGCGATCATCGCCACCGGCAGATCAGACTATCCCAACATGGTCAATAATGTTTTGGGCTTTCCCTTTATCTTCAGGGGCGCCTTAGATGTCCGGGCCATGGCGATTAATGATCAGATGAAAATCGCCACCGCTTATGCCCTGGCAGATCTCGCCAAAGAGGATGTGCCGGATTCGGTTTATAAGGCGTACGGCGTGGATCGCCTGGAATTCGGTCCTGAATACATCCTGCCCAAGCCCTTTGATCCGCGTGTGCTGTTATGGGCCGCCCATGCCGTAGCAAAAGCGGCCATTGAATCTGGAACCGCGCAAATAGAGATTGATCTGGATACCTATCAGGAACAGCTCGAAGCCAGGCTTGGCAAATCCCGGGAAGTGATGCGCCTGGTGATTAATAAAGCGCGTCAGCATTTAAAGACCGTTGTGTTTCCGGAAGGCGAACACCCCAGGATCCTGCGCGCGGCCAATATTGTAATTGAGGAAAACATCGCCAAACCGGTGCTGCTGGGCAAAAGGGAGAAGATTCTACGGACCATTGATGAACTGCGTCTCGACTTAAAGGATATCGCCATTATCGACCCTGAAACCTCGCTCAAATATGACGCCTACTGCCAGGCATACTATGCCATGCGCCAGCGAAAAGGCCGGACCATGACGGATGTAAAGGAGTTGATGAAACTGGGCCGGGTATACGCGCCCATGATGGTCCATATGGGGGATGCAGACGCGATCATTTCCGGCCTGACAATGAACTATTCGGACACCATCCGCCCGGCCCTGCGGATCATCCACAAGCGCGATGACGTTAATAAAGTGGCCGGCATGTATATGCTGCTGTTTAAGGATAAAATAATCTTCTGTGCAGATACCACGGTCAACATTGCGCCCACCGCCGAGGAACTGGCGGATATCGCCCTGATGAGCGCTGAAATGGTGCGCCGGTTTGAAATCGACCCGCACATTGCCATGCTGTCGTTTTCCAATTTCGGCAGCACCGAGCACCCCCTGTCCTTAAAAGTCAAAAAGGCCGCGGAGATTGCCAAGCAAAAGGACCCGGGCCTTGTCATTGACGGAGAAATGCAGGCGGATACAGCAATTCTACCGGAAATTCTTGAAAAAAATTACCCGTTCACTCATCTTAAAGGCAGCGCCAACGTGCTTATCTTTCCGGATCTGGAAGCCGGCAATATCGCCTACAAACTGCTGATCGCCCTGGGCGGGGCGGAGGCCATCGGACCGATCCTGATGGGGCTTAAAAAATCGGTCCATGTGCTCCAGCAGGACTGTGACGTGCGGACGATTGTCAATATGACGGCTATCGCCGCAGTTGAGGCGCAATCATTTGAATCCCGGGCGACCCTGCCATTCGAGGGCAGTCCGGCGGACTCAAGTCCGTCTTGAACCTAAGGCAGCGGTTCATCCGTGTAAGCCACATTGGCCTCTTCACTGGTTCGGCGGGCAAGCGGCTTGTTCTCCCGGATATCCGCGACCCAATGGGGATTTAAGAGCAGGGATTTACCGGAAAGTACGATTTCGGCATCGTTTATGGCATCCTCGGCGGTCTGCCGATCATAAATGCCCCCGCAAATCATCAGCGGTTTATCTGTCGCCTCCCGGGTCAGGGCGGCCATCTTTTTGCCGGATTCAAATGCCGGCGCGGAATAATCCATGGTGGAAACTGAAATCATGTCTATCGGTTCCGCGTCCAGCAATTTGATCATTTCCTGCCACTCATCCGCTGAATCAAACAATGAGACCTCCGGATCGGCTATCCCCCAGTTTGAAATACGAAATGTCAACAGTCGATCCGCTGGCACCGCTGAACTGACCGCCTGAATGATTTCCCTGGCCAAGCGGAACCGATTATGAACAGACCCCCCGTATGCATCGGTCCGCTGATTAGAATAGGTTGAAAGGAACTCGTTTATCAGATACCCGTGGGCCCCGTGAATTTCGATCCCGTTGAATCCGGCCGCCACCGCCCCCTTGGCAGTTTCAACGAATCCATTAATCACGTGGTCAATATCAAACCGGGACATTTCATCCGGCACCGGATACGGGGCACTGGTGAGCGGGTTGTTCTGCCTGGGCGCAATCGGACTCGGGGCGATAATCCGGCCGGCCGGGTTAATCTCGGGCCATGCCACCCGGCCGCAGTGAAACATCTGCATGACGGCGACCGCCCCGGCGTCCTGAATCGCCTTGACCACCGGCTGCCACGCGTCTATCTGCCGGGCGGTAACCAATCGGGACTGGTTGGGATAGCCCTGCGCGCTCTCATAATCCGTCAGGATCGCCTCCGTATAAACCACCGCACAGTCGTTTTCCGCGCGTCGGACCAGGAAATCGAGCACATCTTTTCGGGGAATGCTGTCCCCCGGCGATGACACCCGGGTCATGGGGGCGACGCCGATGCGATTCTTAAATCCATGGCCTTTTACCTGAAAGGGTGAAAAAAGCTTGTCTTGAGCCATTTCTAACCTCCACTCGTTTAAATGTCTCCGCTTTTCTTTAAAACAAACTTGGTGCACGAAGGTCCGATTATTTCATCATCAACAGTGACGGCTTCGTAAAAAGTCCAACATCTTTGTTGCGCTGCATCCCTCGGAATTTCACGTACGAGTCAGTACGCTGCATTCCTCGGGATTTGCGCGCCGCGATCTTGAACTTTTTTCTTTGCCGTCCCAAAATCGACTTTTTACGAGTTCATCAACAGTGGCGCCCATGACAATGAACCCAATTTATACATCTATCGTTGGACTGCAACCGTCTGTAACTTCGGTTTGCCTTTTCCCTATCAAAACGTTAAGGTAGGCAATATACTGCCCGCTATGCTATAGCATAACCATGTCAACCGGTTTAGAAAGCAAAAACGATGCATGAACTCCCAGTGACCGAGCGTATACTCAGTATTGTGTTAAAACACGCCGAACGCAACCAGGTTGCCCAAATAATGTCGATCACCCTGACTGTGGGTGAACTGAGTGAACTCGAAAATGAATGGATACAGCATTATTTCGACTATCTCAGCAAAGACACCATCGCCGCCGGCGCGAAACTGAAAATTGAACGCACCCCGATTGTCATTCGCTGCAATGCCTGCGGCCGGAGCGAATCAATCAGCAAAGAGCAGCTGGGCGAAATGATCTGCCCGCAATGCGGGGCGAGTGCTGATTTTACCTTGGTCTCCGGGCGCGAGTACTATATCAAAGAAATGGAGGCCCAGTAATGGATGAAATCAAGCTTATTGAAATTAAAGAAGAGATTCAATCAGACAATGCGCTGGTGGCCCAGGAACTGAGGGACCGGCTGCAGCGGGACCAAACCCTGATGATCAATCTCATGTCTTCCCCGGGATCCGGAAAAACGAGTCTTTTGCTGCGCACCATTGACGCCCTGAAAGATGAAATAAGCATCGGGGTGATTGAGGCGGATATCGATTCGGTGGTGGATTGCGAAAAAATTGCCGAAACCGGTATTCCGAGTTTACAGCTGCGAACCGGCGGCTTTTGCCACCTGGATGCGACGATGGTCAAAAAAGGGCTGGATGGACTGGATAATCCGGCGCTGGACCTGGTTTTCATCGAAAACGTCGGCAACCTGGTCTGCCCGGCGGAATTTGATACCGGCGCGATAAAGGACGCCATGATTTTAAGTGTACCGGAAGGCGATGACAAGCCCCTTAAATACCCCCTGATGTTTACCAAGGCCAGTGTGCTGATCGTTAACAAAATCGACTATATGAAGCTATCGGATTTCGACACCACGCGTTTGAGGTCCCATGTAAACCGACTCAATCCGAATATAGCGCTTTTCGAAGTCTCCTGTAAGACCGGTGAGGGCATCGATCAGTGGGTGGACTGGTTAAAGAAAACCATATCCGAATTTAAAGGCACAGCCGGATAATGAATCGTAAGGGGATTGTATTTAAAGGAATTCGCGGTCGCTTGTCAGCATGGCACCTACATTTTTCGTGCATTTTCAAAAGGATATTTACTGTTCAGACAGAAATTTGCCTTGACAAACGGCTGATTTTCATCTTTAATGCGCGGTAATAATTATAGATTCTTGAACATCCGAGCATCTTCGACAAACCCGAATGACGATCAGGGGTCTTCCATGGATCAGAACACCGGCAATGACAGCAATGAATTCGAATTTGGAATTCATCTGGACAATCTGAGCGAGACCGAGGCTGAGACCTCAGAAGAAGCAAGAGAACCGGCTGAGGAAGAAGTAAGCCGCAGCGAACCCGATGAGACGCAAGGGACCGATGCGGCCGACGCCGGCGAAACAGCTGAAGAGGCGCCCGAGGAAGCCGCAAAAGAAAGCATGGCACAGCTGTTTCCGGCCATCAAAGGGGTTGAACGGCAGCTTGAAGAGCTGGCCAATGCCTTTGAAAGCAAAATCAAATATGATGAGCACAAGAATAAAGTCATTGACGACCTGCACCAATCGCTTCAGGATTATCGGGATGGGCTGCTGAAAAAATATTTGCAACGGATTTTTACCGATGTCATAAAAATCGTTGACGATGTGCGGAAATTGGCCGGCCACTATCGGGAGCAGCCCTTTTCCGAGGAGAACAATGCCAAACTGCTTCAGTATTTAGAAGACATGGCCCAGGAACTGGAGGATATGTTTGGCTGGGAAGGGGTTGAGGCTTTTACCACGGAAGGGGACGCCCTTGAGCCCACCCGCCAGCGTGTGATCAATAAAATTGAAACCGATGATCCGTTAAAGGATAAAACGATCGCCCAGCGGCTTCGCCCGGGGTATGAATGGGACGGCAAGGTTATCCGCCCGGAAATTGTCTCAATCTATATCTGCAATAGTGAGTCTACGGCCGATAACAAGGAGATCTAATGGAGAAAAAAGGCAAGCGCATTTTCGGTATTGACTTGGGCACGACCTATTCTTCCATTTCCTACGTGGATGAGTTCGGGAAAGCAGTTATTATTCCCAATGCTGAAAATGAACGGGTCACGCCCTCAGTCGTGTTTTTCGACGGCGGGTCTGTTGTTGTCGGGGATGTGGCCAAAGAAAGCTCCAAACTGTACCCGAATGAAGTGGTGAGCTTTGTCAAGCGGGCCATGGGCGAGCCAAATTTCGTATTTGAATACAACAATGAGGAGTACCGGGCTGAAGAGATTTCCGCCTATATTCTAAAAAAGCTGGCCCAGGATGCGGAGCAGCATCTGGGCGAAAAAGTCCGGGACGTGGTTATCACCTGCCCGGCCTATTTCGGCATTAATGAGCGCGAGGCCACCCGAAAAGCCGGCGAGATTGCCGGATTCAATGTCCGCCAGATTATCAACGAGCCCACGGCCGCCGCCATCGCCTATGGCACTTTGGATACCCATGAGAGCCGCGTCGTTCTCGTCTATGACCTGGGCGGCGGCACATTTGATATTACCATGATCGATATTCAAAAGGATTCAGTGGAAGTCGTGTGCACCGGCGGGGATCATAATCTGGGCGGCAAGGACTGGGACGATCGGATTGTCGCCTACATGGTGGATAAATACCAGGAAGAGATCCAGAGCCAGGAGGACATCCTGGAGGATCCGGACACCTGGCAGGATTTGCAGCTATCTGCGGAAAAGGCCAAAAAAATATTAAGCCAGCGGAGCAAGACCCCGATATCGGTCACCCATGGCGGGGAGCGGGTGAAAATCGTTCTGGAGCGGGAAAAATTCGAGGAAGTCACTGCGGACCTTCTGGAGCGGACCATCGATTTTACCCGGGAAATGCTTAGCGCGGCCAGTGATAAAGGCTATCAAAAGTTTGACGAAATTATCCTGGTTGGCGGCTCCACCCGGATGCCCCAGATACAGGAACTGATCAAGCAGGGGTTCGATGTGACCCCGAAGGTGTTTGATCCGGATGAGGCGGTGGCCAAGGGGGCGGCCATTTATGGATGGAAACTCAGCCTGAACGACGGCCTGGTCCAGCGTCTGGCGGAAAAGACTCAGAAATCGGTGGAGGAATTTGCCAACCTCTCGGAGATGATCGAGTCCGAGCAGGTCAAACCGGAAGACTTTAAAGCTGCGGCCCAGGAGGTGGCCAATGATACCGGCTACACCCTGCCCACCATCCAAAGCGCCATGCTCAAGGTAAAAAACGTGACCAGCAAAAGCTTCGGCGTGGTTGCGCATAATCCGAAAAACGAAGAAATTGTATTCAATCTGGTCTTGAGAAATACGGCCGTTCCCATCAGCCGGAAAAAGAATTTCTTTACAGCGGTGGAAGACCAGCAGACCGTTCTCATCCGGATCATGGAGAGTGAAACCAGCAGTGTGGAAATCCCGCTGGACCACACGGTTGAAATCAAAACCGCTGTACTGAACCTCCCCCCCCAACTGCCGGCCGACCTGCCGATAGAGATCACCTTCAGCTTAAATGAAGAGGGGCGCCTGCATATCACCGCCCTTGAAACCAGTGAATCCCGGCAGGTGGAGGTGGTTTTGGATACCGCCTCGGTGATCCAGGGCGAGGCATTGGAAAAGGCCAAGGCCCGATCCCAGAGTCTGGTCATCCACTAATGCCGGCCGCATGCCCGCAAGCAGATTTAAAAATAACAAATAAGCATTAGAACTTTCCATGGAACGTGAAAATTTTTATATACTCTTAGACCTTTCCATTAATCCGCCGGAGACGGATGCCGCAGTTATTAAGCAGACGATCAAGAAAAAACAGGCGGAATGGAGCAAACTGCGCAACCATCCCACCAAGGGCCTCCAAGCCCAGAAAAACATCAGCCTGATCCCTGAAATTGAAAAAGTGATGCTGGATCCGCAGCTGCGGGCCGAAGAGCTGGAAGCCGCCAAAAATATCATCAAGCAGGGAAAAGAAAGCAAATATCCCGAAATCGACCGGCACATCGACATCCTGATGGGCAAAGGCTTTATCTCCCAGGAAGAGGTGTTCAAGCTGGCCAATGTGCATGGTCTATCCCAAAACGAGATTCAGGACCGGATCAATGCCAAGAAGCAGGAAAAATTCGGCCATATTGACCGGGCCATCAGCCTTCGTATGGACAAAGGCTATATCACTGAGGCAGAGATCGCCAAGATTGCCAAGCGGCATTCGCTGACCGAAGATGAAGTCCGCCGCCGGGTCCGTTGCCCCATCAAAAAAGACGATAAGGGAAAAAACGAGGTTAAACCGCGCCACATTGATAAATCCCTTGAAAAAACCATCAACGACAACCTGAGGATCCTTGGCAAATCCTCGCTCTACGATTTTCTCGGACTCCCTGAAAGCGCTGACCTCGAATCCCTGCAGACCCAGGCCGGCCGGAAGAAGAAGGAATTATCCAATATCAGCCGCAGGGACGCCACGGCAACAGCGAGCAACACGCTGGCCGGCCATTGCATGACGATTTTCAAATCCGATGAAACCCGGAATTCCTATGATATTTCACTGGCCCGATGCCGTCTGGCTGCGCTGGATTCGGATATTGATATTGCCGCCATCAACGGCAAAATCCGGCCCGAATACTATGACGTGCTGGTGCAAAAGGCCATGGAATTCGGCATGGACCAGGAGGAAGCCAATGCCTATATCCAGGGCTACTGCCGGCGAAAGGGCTATAAAGTTGATAAGGCCCCGGATAAACGAAAAAAACAGATAATCATCGGCGGGGCTTTGGCAGCCGCGGTCATCGTGGCCGTTGCCGCCGGCTTCATCTTCTCGGCGATTCACCAAAACCAGATTCAGGAAGCCAAATTCCAGTCCATGATGGCCAATGTCAGCCAGCAGCAAACCCCTGAAAAAAAACTGAAGCTGTTGGGCGAGTATCTGAACGCTAACCCTCCCGAAGAATATTTGGAACCGGTCCAAAAGAAAATTCAAAAGGTACAGGAGCAGATTAAAAAACATAAATACGCGGCTGCCATGGAAAAGGCGGATCAGTTTGAGGCAGCCGGCGACTATGAAAAAGCGGCCGCGGCCTACCAGCAGTTTATTGAGCGCAACCCGGGCAACCCCTATATCAGCCAGGCTAAAAAACAGATCGATAAAATGGCGTCGCTCGTCGAAGGGCACGCTTATGAAGAACTGAAGACCGTTATGGTCAACGGCACCGCGGGCGAAAAAATTGCCGCCGCCCAGGCCTATATTAGCAATCATCCCAACGGGGCGCACCGGGAACAAATCGATGAGCTCATCGATGATATGAGCAGCGAGTATTTCATATTCGTCAAAAACCGGCTGAATAAATGCGAAAACCAGGAAAACTGGGGGAAATGCATTGAACTGTGTGAAAACTATATTGAACTCTATGACAACAGCCATACCGATCAGCTCAAGCAGCTGCTGCCCAAATATCAAAAACGCCAGCGGGACGAACAGGTATTTGCGACCCTGAAGGATAAGGCGGCCCAAAAGGGAAGCGATTATCGCGCCGCCAGGCAGGTTTTTCAGGATTATCTCGAAGCCTACCCGGACACCACGGTAAAAGAAGATATTCGCAGTGAATTGGCCAGGTTAGACGAACGTCTCCGTCAGAAACGGATAGACAGCGCCAAGGAACAAATCCGCGCTGAGCTGAGCCGGGCGGGGGATCGGTTTATCGAAAAATCCGACGGGGTCGTCGTGCTGGACAAAAAAACCGGGCTTATGTGGACCCTTGTGGACTCAAGTATCATGCGGCCGAATGAGTGCCTGACCTATGACATGGCCCGGGAATATGCTAAAAATTTGAGCATCGGCGGGTATTCGGACTGGGAGCTGCCGACCCCGGCGCAGCTCGCGGGAATTTATAAGGAAAAACCCTTTTTCCCTGCCAGTGACACCAAGTGGTACTGGAGTTCGGAAAACTACTCCAGCTATTCAGATGGATGGCATAAGATTGTGGATACGGTGACCGGCCAAAACAAGACAGATTGGGAAGTTATTCGCCGGCATGCCACGGAATGCGGAACGGTTCGGGCGGTCAGGCAAACCGACTGACAGTCAGCTCATCCCGATCAAAGCCCTATTCAGCGTCTGCCTTGCGGTTTACGGCCTGCCATAAAAGCTCGATCAATGGATCCAAAAAATCGACGGCCTGCATCTCCCGGATCATCTTCAATTCCGCTATATCATTATCCGTATTGATTTTCTCCGTTTCAATGCCGATGGATTCCTCCAACTCCTCCGGGTCAATGGCGCTGCGATAGAGCCGGGTGACCACCAGGCGCACATTGCTGGATCTTGGCAAAGACAGGTTATCCAATGCCTGCCGCAGGGTTTTGGCATCCACGGCCTCCAGTTTGCGCACCGCGTCTTCCGGCTCCGGCGTGCCGGCTTCCCCGCTTTCCAGAAAATCCGTGAGATCGATCTGTTCATCAGCTTGCCCGACGGGGGCCTCCCCGGCCAAAGAGGCTTCTACTTCCATTGGCTCTGCTTCTGCATCCGCTTCAACGGAGACCTCCGTCACCTCATAGGACTCGGATACCTCTTCAGCACGGCCCCCGATCACGATGGTTTCCTGGTAGGCCGGGGTTTGGGATAAATCTACATGCGCGTAATAGACAAATGCGTCCGCCATATTCTTTGTCAGCTTAAACCGATGGACCTCGGCGATATCCCGGGTCCGCTCCGAAAGCATCCGGTAAATTTTTTCTATCTTTTCGCTGCGGGCCGCCTCGTCGCTAATTTTGGTTTTAATGCGCGCCCGTATGTGGGACGGATTCGATTTCAGCGTATAGACATCCACATCATGACCGTTCTCCAGTTTGATTCGAAAGCCGTTTTTAATGCCTTTTAAAATAAAGCCCTGGGCTTTAAACGTCTCAATCAGGCTCCGCAGTTTGGGATCAATCTTCGGCTTCATAGAGTAAACATCATCAAAAGATGGGTCAGATCAGACGGCTGAAACGCTTATTCTTCAAACCCAATGCCGGCGGACCAGAGATAATAAAACCCCGACCGGCCCAATTTTGCGGATTCCGGGATACCCAGGTCAACCAATGCCTGGCCGCCCGCCTGAAAACGGGTCTGGGTATTATAAATGTTGTCATTCGGGTATTCTGTCCGACGGTATACCACCACCCGCGCACCTTCCGGCAGCCCCCCCATGGCCCGGGTCTTTTCGAATGCATCGCTTAAATAACCGATTTCATCCACCAATCCGATCTTAAGCGCCTCATCGGCAAGAAAAATCCGCGCGGTCTCGACTTCGGCCAGCGCCGACCCGTAAATCCCGCGGTGCTTCTTAACCAAACGGATGAACCGGTTGCCCAAAGTCTCCGCAAGCCCTTGGAATATCCGCTCCTCCGCCGGGGAGGCCTCCCTGAAGGGGGAGCCCATATCCTTGTGCGTCCCCGAAGTGTGGGTAATCACATCCACACCGATTTTCTCCATCAGGCCGTTCACCTTTGGCCGCAGAAAGATAACCCCCACGGAGCCGGTAATCGAGGTGGGATGCGCCATGATCATGTCCGCCGGCAGGGACATGTAATATCCGCCTGAGGCGGCCACATTCATTAATGCGACAGAAACAGTTTTGCCGGTTTCCTCCTTGAACGACTGGATCTCATGATACAGCACATCACTGGCCGTGACCGATCCGCCCGGCGAGTCGATCTTAAAGAGCACCGCTTTGATCTCCGGGTCTTTTGCCGCCATATCAAGCTGAGAGACAATCTCCTGCACCATACTCGGCTCTGTCCGCAAAAAGCCTTTACGCGAAAAGTCGGATATAATGCCGTTTACCGGAATCAAAAGCATCTTCTCGTCTGCCTCCCCCCTTAAGGTAAACTCTTTCAGGGGATCCGTGGCATCTGTGAAAAGCTTGACTTGCGGAGACATGCAGCCTGCGGCGCAGATACCTAAAACCAGTAATATCAGGCTCTTTTTCAGAATTGAATTCACACCCACCTCCCACGACCGAAACAGCGGCCATCTTGACACGTAAACCGGATACAGGTTAATTGCGTTTAATTTTTATTCATACTACATTCAGGTTAATCATGTCCATATCCAAAATCGAATAGCGACCCAAACCATGCGACTGCTTTTTCTTGAACCCTTTTACGGGGGCTCGCATCGGGACTTTGCCGATGGCTTTATTAAATACAGCAAACATGATGTGGATCTTTACATCCTGCCCGCCCGTTTCTGGAAATGGCGGATGCGGGGGGCGGCCCTGCACTTTATTCATCAGATAAAAGATCCCTCAGCCTATGACGCTCTTATCTGCTCGGATCTAATGGGGCTTGCCGATTTTAAAGCCCTTTGCCCCGGCAGATGCCCGCCGGCCATGGTTTATTTTCACGAGAATCAGTTAACTTACCCGGTGCAGCCCGGAGCAATCCGGGATGCACATTTTGGTTTTACCGATATAACGACAGCCCTTGCGGCAGACCGCGTGGTTTTTAATTCCAATACGCATCTCAAGGATTTCTTTCAGCATTTGCCCGGCTTTATCCGAATGATGCCGGATTACCGGCCCAACTGGGTCATCGAAAACATCCGGGCAAAGTCCGCGGCCTGCTATCCGGGCTGTGATTTCTCCCTGACAGAATTGCCGGCTCAACAAAAAACCAACAAGCCGCCGCTCGTGATCTGGAACCATCGGTGGGAGCATGACAAACAGCCCGAATTATTCTTCAACGCGCTGGAAACAGCGGCAAAAAAGGGGATCGACTTTCGTCTGGCCGTTCTGGGAGAGGCCTTTGGCAAGGTCCCTTCTGTTTTTAAATCCCTGAACAGCCGGTTCAAAGAAAAATTAATTCATATCGGGTATGATCAAGATAAAGCCGCCTATTTCGAGTGGCTGGCGGCGGGGACGGTGGTGGTGAGCACGGCTATCCAGGAAAACTTCGGCATCTCAATTGTTGAGGCCGCACGTTTTGGGTGCATCCCGCTGGTCCCGAATCGCCTGGTCTATCCTGAAATCATTCCCGATGAATTGCACCACCTGTGCCTTTATGACACATTTGAAGAACTCGTGACCAAACTTTCCGATCTTCTGGTACATCCTTCAGCCTATACGGCCATTAGCCGGCAGCTGGCCGAAGAGATGGCAGCCTACGACTGGCGGCATCGGATTGCGGCATTTGATCAATTATTGGAAGCCCTCGCGGCGCTTCGCTAAACTCTTAAATAACCGCTCACTGTAGACCTTATATAATAAAATTTGAAACAAAATCGGGACAATCAATCAAGTACAACTGGCTGGCAAATAAAAAACCGGCCACCTATTCAGGCGTCCGGTTTCTAAAAATCGTTATGGTGGAGCTGAGGGGAATCGAACCCCTGACCTCTTGAATGCCATTCAAGCGCTCTCCCAACTGAGCTACAGCCCCGTTCGAAATAATCACGCAATTTAATAGAACGTATTTTGACTGTCAAGCCTTATTTTAAACCTTATAATATATTGACAAAAAATCAGATAGACATTAGAAAGACAGAGAAATTATATGGGTCTGAACTGTCGGGGACTGACAGTCGGGGCATTTGGTAACATCCGATTACATAAAACTAAATTATTATATAGTTGGGAGATTTTTAAATGCTTAACAAAATGCGGGAAAGCGCCAGCTCCTGGATGATCAAAATTCTTTTGGGGATAATTGTGCTGGCGTTTGTTTTCATGGGTGTCGGCAGCTTTAATTCAGGCCGGACAACCAAGGCTGCAAGTGTTAACGGCGAGCCGGTTTCTATAAGAGAATATCAACAGACATACCAGCGAATCATTGACCGGCTTCGCCAGCAGTTTGGGGATCGGTTTAACAATGACATGCTTGAAATGTTCAATGTCAAGCAGCAGGCCATGAACCAGGTCATTGAAACCGAACTGCTGCGGCAGACCGCCCGGAAATACAAACTAAAGGTGGCCCCTTCTGAACTGGCCGAGACCATCACCAGTATTCCGGCATTTAAAAAAAACGGGCAATTCAATCAACAGCAGTATAAAATGGTTTTAAATCAGAACCGCCTGTCACCAGAAAGCTTTGAAGCCCTCCAGCGCGAATCCATGCTTATCCAGAAACTGCGATCCATTGTGGCCAGCGGTATACAGGTATCCCCGGCCGAGGCCCGGCAATGGTATAACTGGAAAAATGCAGAAATCAAAATCGATTATGCCCTGTTTAAGCCGTCGGATTTTTCTGATGTCGCCGTTGATGAAGAGGCGGTGAAAGCCCATTACGAGGCGCACAAAGAGCAGTACAAGACCCAGCCCCAAGTAAAGACCAGATACGTAAAATTTGCCCCTGAGGATTACCTGTCAAAGGTGGATGTCTCAGAGACCGATATTAAAGCCTACTATAATAACAACCAGAAAAAATATCAACAGCCGGCAACCGTCCACGCCCGTCACATCCTCCTCAAACTTAATAAAGGCGCCAGCCCTGAAGAGGTAGCCAAACGGCGGGAAAAAGCCATGGAAATCATGAAAAAGGCCAAGGCGGAAAAAGATTTCAGCGAATTGGCGGCGGAATATTCTGAAGGCCCGAGCAAGGAAAAAGGCGGGGATCTTGGCACGTTTGAACGCGGGGATATGGTCAAGCCCTTCTCTGATAAAGCATTCTCCATGGAACCCGGCGAAATCAGCGAGCCCGTCCGGACCCAATTCGGCTGGCACATCATCAAAGTTGAAGAAAAGACGGAAAAAGGCGTCAAACCGATAGCCGAAGTAAAGGATCAAATCCGCCAAACCCTTGCCATGGAAAAGGCCAAGAACGAAGTCTATGATGATGCAGTTTCCATGTACAACATCTCATTTACCGGGGATGATCTGGTTAAAAACACCCAGGACCGGGAGGATCTATCGGTCGAGACCACCGACTTCTTTACCCAGCAGAAAGGCCCGGCCGGTGTTTCCAAGCCTAAGGCGTTTGCCGAGGCCGCATTCAAGCTTCCCAAAATGGATGTCAGCGATGTCAAGGAACTGGGCAATGCCTTTTTCCTGATACAGGTCCTTGAAAAAAAGGAGGCGCAAATCCCCGAATTTGAAACTGTGCGCGAAGAGGTGATAGCGGACTGGAAAAAACAGGAACAGAGGAAAGCGTCTGAAAATGCCGCAAAGGAATTTCTGGCCTCCGTCAAATCCGCAAATTCGATTCAATCCGCCGCCGAAGATGCGGGCATCGAAATTAATACCACCGACTTTTTTTCACGCAATCAATCTATTCCTGAAATCGGCAGGGATCAGGCGATGGTTGGTGCGGCGTTTAATTTGTCAGCCGCAGAGCCCTTACCTGAATCCCCCATAGACGGGCGTAAGGGTTTTTACGTGATCGCGTTTTCCAATAAACAGCTGCCGGATCCGGAAGATTTTGAAAAAGAAAAAGATCAAGTGGTCAAAGAGCTGATGAACCAGAAAAAAACCCGGTACATGGATGCCTGGATCGCCCAGTTGAGAGAAAAAAGTGAAATCGAAATATCCGAACAGATAATAAATTAAGGGCCGCGCATTGAATCCATCTCAAATTTGAGGCCATCCCCTGCGAAACGGAAGGGGAAATTATTAACAATATCGGAATCCAGGAAGCCGCCAATGGCGAAGGTATTCGGCAAAAAGGCCGCAAAGACCGGGAGTCAAACCAAAGGCCCCCTCAGCAAAGAAGCCCGCGACAATCTTTTGGTCAAACGATGCCCCGAGTGCTTCATCAACCTGCCCATGGATGCAAAGGAGTGTTTTTCCTGCCACACCAAGGTAGGCGGGGTGGACAAGCATGGAAAGGCCAAAAAACGGGGTATGTGGGTTTCCTATGTGACCTGCATTATTGCATGGGCCATCTTCATCGGCTATCTTAAGTGGGCGTTTTTCTGAACTGAACACCGCATAACAGTTATTTGGCGAGCATGGCCCGCATCATATCAGACGTGTTTTCCGCGTGATCGGCGATGCTGCCGATGGTTTCGGCCAGCCTAACCAGATGAAAAACCGAGATCGGATCGGTTTCGTTGGCAAAAATTTTCTCGATTAGGGCATGTTCGAGCTGGTCCGCGTCATGCTCCATCTGCCTAAGATTGCGGATGATTTCCTTAACTTTTTGGCGCTGCTTTTCCGAAAAGGTTTTAAAATATTTGCGCGCCTCACCCACCATATGGGCGAGTTCTTCGATCGGTTCAATCACGGCATCCACCAGAAGAAAGAGCTCTTTTTCCACAGCCTCCGGAATGCCCGCATCCGAGCGGAATGAAAGCCACTTTAATGACTCATGGACCGCATCCAGCACCCCATCCTGTTCCCTTAGGTATCTGAAAAGCTGAAATTTCTCGATGGGAAGCATCACCCCTTTGGGCAAATGCCCGCGAATCCGGCGTTTGATCTCATCTGCCTCGTGTTCGAAGCGGATCACTTCCTGGTGGTGGTCATCAAAGGTCTCGCACCTGGCAGAGGCATAGCATTCCATGGCCTGCTGAAAGGCCCAGGAGCATTCTTTGACTTTTTCCGCATGCTCTTGCAGCCAGTCAAAGGGAGAAGAAATAAACATGTTAAAAAACGGAATTCGCATTCTCAATCTCCTTATTTCAACCTAAATTGAGCGTTCCAAATTTTTAATAGGTAAATTTTATATTCTTTTTGATTAGTTAAAGCATTTTCTAATTTAAAAATTTGAAACCCTCCGGGATTTTCAATTTCACCGCATCTACTGCGTCAAATAATGCCCCGCATAGGCGACTATAGCTCGACATCATTTTCCTTGGATCTGCGGCAAACTTGAAAATCGCTCAATTTAGGTTCAAGTCAACCAGGCGAGGAATTTAAAGATGCCGACACAGGTAATCGCAGCTATTGGCACTGTAAGCACCCAATATAGCATAATTTTAAATATAATGCCAAAATTGACCGCTTCAAAGCCTCTGGCCATCCCGACGCCCATAACCCCGCCGACCGCCGCATGGGTGGTAGAGACCG
>DATGCF010000031.1:0-8591 GCA_035312245.1 Desulfosalsimonadaceae bacterium | reverse complement strand
CCCCAAGGTGTTTCAGCTTTTGGGAACCCATCCAAGCGCCTACCCCTATGGCCTCATTCCTTTCAAACGCCTGATCTGCTATTTCCGGGGGATTCGCGTCCCCGTCAGAACCCGGCAGTACTCCATCCGTCGCTATGAATTCGATAAATGGCTTTTGGAACGATCTGGTGCGCCTATGGAGCAGCATGCGGTGCAAACCATCTGTAAAAAAGAACAATATTATATAATTGACGAGCGGTATCGCTGCCAATACCTGGTGGGCGCCGGGGGTACGGGGTGCCCGGTCTATCGGCAGCTTTTCAGCCGGATTTCGCCCCATCCGGAGGCATCCCGCATTGCCACGGTGGAAGAAGAGTTCCAATATGATTATACTGATTCTAACTGCTACCTCTGGTTTTTTGAAAACGGGCTCCCCGGGTATGCCTGGTATGTGCCGAAAGGCCGGGGCTGGCTGAATGTGGGCATCGGCGGCAAATATGCGTCCATGAAAAAACAGGGGAAAACCATTAACGACTACTGGCGGCTGTTTCAGCAAAAACTGATCGCAAGCGGCCTGGTTACGCAGCGGGCATTTAATTCCAAAGGCCATATCTATTACATCCGGCATCAAACGCCCGCGCTTCGGATGGACAACGCCTTCCTCACCGGGGATGCGGCGGGGCTGGCAACGGTTGACATGGGCGAAGGGATCGGACCGGCCATCGAAAGCGGTTTGCGGGCGGCGGCTGCCATTATTCAGGGAAAGCCCTATCAGATGCCGATAACAGCCAAATACTCCTGGCCCGGAATCATGGGGGCCGGGTTAAAATCTTTATTTGACAACAACCATCTAAAAAGGAGGGCGCCATGACGAGCTTTGCGCAACGAATGATAGGCGCGGCGAAACTGGATCTAAAAATCTATGAAGAAGTCGAGGCGGATAAAAATGCATTGGGCCAGGCCTTGGGCGTGGTGCTGATCGCCAGCCTGGCGGCGGGTATTGGGACCCTTTCCCGAGCCGGAGCAGGCGGCCTTGTAATCGGACTTATCGCCGCCCTGGTTGGCTGGTTTATCTGGGCATTCCTCACCTATTTGATCGGCACCAAGCTCCTGCCCGAGCCGCAGACCAAATCGGATATGGGCGAACTCCTCCGGACCATCGGATTTTCCAGTTCCCCCGGTGTCATCCGGGTCCTTGGGATTATTCCGGCCCTGGAGATGATTGCATTTCTCGTTGCCGGCATCTGGATGCTGGTGGCCATGGTGGTCGCTGTCAGGCAGGCGCTGGATTACTCAAGTACCTGGCGGGCTGTGGGCGTATGCGTGATCGGCTGGATCATTCAGGTAATTATCATGGGGCTTATTTTTGCTGTTGTGGCCGGCCCTCAGGGACCGGCAACCATGTCTCAGCCCTGATTGGTCTGAACTATCAGAAATAAGACAGCAGAAATAAGACATGCGGTCCGTCATTTTTACAGGCCTTTCGGCATTTATCGGATTGTTATCCTTAATATTGGTCCCCCCGGCTTTCGGAACTGAGGCCGGGGGGCCGACGGAATCCGTTTTTGCCGAGCCGGCGGCCAGTTCCCGGTATCAGACGGTTGACGAGCTGTTCAACCTCTATCAGCCCTACCTGGAAAATATGGCCGCATATGAGCCGATTTATTTCCTGGTAGGGACTGATCCGGAGGAAAGCAAATTTCAGATCAGTCTGAAATACCGGTTCTTAAATCCCAAAATGCGTCTTTCCAAAAGACATCCATGGCTTAGGGGCTTTCATATCGCTTACACCCAGACCTCCTTCTGGGATCTTGAATCAGACTCCCAACCGTTTGATGATACCAGCTACAAGCCGGAACTCTTTTTTCTCTCTCCCAACCTGTTTTCCGGCAGGGGCTTTTCCCATGTCTTTTTTCAAACCGGATTCCAGCACGAATCAAATGGTCAGGGCGGCGTGCGGTCCCGCAGCACGAATTTTATATACTTTAAGCCCATATTCATCTTCTTTCATCAAAACAGTGAATTGGGATTTCAGGTGGCACCTAAACTATGGGCCTATGCCCGAAATGATGATGAGACAAACCCGGACTTATACGAATACCGGGGCTATTTTGACCTGGAAATTAAATGCGGAAAAGCCCAAGGGACAGTGCTTGAATCCCACCTCAGGTGGGCGGAAGAGGGGGCATCCCTTCGCATGGATCTGACCTATCCGCTGGACCGGCTGTTTGACACCCGTCTGGAGATCTATCTTCAGGCCCAATATGTCAATATGCTGGCTGAAAGCCTGTTAAACTATCAGGACCGCACGCGGGCCGTGCGTTTGGGAATTTCCGTGGTGAGATAAAAATTTGCCAATAGTATATATAGCTGTTAGTTGGTAGGTGTTGGGTGTTAGGTAAAATACGGGGGAGAAAAAGGTTTTGCAGATGAACAGAATTTCATGGATGGCATTGGCTGCCATCACACTGATCCTGGCGGGCTGCGGCAGCGCCCCGACATATACGGCATCAAAAATCCGTTCGGAATACCGGCAAATTTCAGAGGCCCCCGCAAAACCGCCCCGGACAAAGAGCGAGGCCCGGTCTGAACAGCGAGAGGTATCTGATACGGATGCACCTGATACAGATCCGGCTTTCCCCCTGACCCTGCCGCAAGTGATTAACATTACCCTTTCAAACAACCCGAATCTTCAGCAGGCCATTCATCGCATGGCCAAGGCCAAAGCCATGAAGGACCTGGCGGATACGGGATTCTGGCCCATGGTGGGGGTTTATACCGAGTACACCCAGGGGGATGCCCCGTCGGCGTACTTATTCAAAACCATTGACCAGCGCAAGCTCCCCCCCAATGTCAATTTCAATGATCCCGGCTGGTTTGAAAACTATGAGAGCGGCATCCAGGCCCGCATGAATCTGTTTAACGGCGGAAAAGACTACCTTGGCCTGCAAATGGCCAAACAACGGGTGGATATTTCCGAATTGGACCGGCAGGCCGTGGCAAATGAGCTTACCGCTCAGGCCATCACCGCCTTTTACGACGTGCTGGCCGCCGAAAACTTTGTTGCCATTGCAAAGACCTCGGTTCATGCGGTCTCGGAGCAGCTCCGGATCATCCGGGTGCAGTACGAGGGCGGAGGCGCGCTGAAATCGGATGTGCTCTCTCTTAAAGTTCGCCTGGCTCAGGCCAACGAAGCGCTGGTAAAAAGCCGGAACCGGTATAAACTGGCCAGGGCCGCGCTTGCCAACCTGATGGGGATGGATCCGGCCGAATTTTCGGAAAGAAAAAATTTGCTTGCCAAAACCCAGGCGCCCCCTATCCAGGTGCCGGATACATATGCGGATGGCATCATGCATGCCCTCTCCCACCGGCCGGAGCTGGAAAAAGTCAGAAAACAGCTGGTGAAGTCCCGGATGGGGCTTGACGCCGCAAAAAGCGAATTTCTGCCGAGCATTGACCTCATGGGCAAATACTATATGGATGATCCGTCCATGGATTATGACCGGGACCGGGAAAACTGGACCGCCGGCGTGATGTTTAACTGGGACCTGTTCACCGGGTTTTCCACAAACGCCCGAATCAACAAGGCGGATGCCATGGTAAAGGAAATGCTGGCCGCTGACCGGCAGGCCACCCTGGGCATTAAACTGGATGTTAAAAATGCCTATCTAAACCGCGAAGCCGCCCAGGCCAGATACGACGTGGCCGCCAGCAGCGTTGAAAGCGCCGAAGCATCCTTCCGGCTGGTCAAGGAGCATTACAAAGGCGGCTCCGTCACCATCACGCGCTACCTGGACGCCGAACTTGACCGCAACCGGGCCCGTATTCGATCCACCGCCGCTTTTTATGACCAGATAAAAGCCAATGCCGACCTGGCCCGCGCCATCGGCAAATGGGCCGGCCGCAACCCGCAACCTTTTGAAAGTAGCAATCGCCATGAAGATTAAAAAATGGATTCTCATTCCGCTGATTGTTTGCCTGGTGATTGCCGCCGGGATTTTCCTGTTCTGGTTTTTCTCAAAAGACGAGATTTCTCCCGGTATGACCGGACCGGACAAGACCCCGACCGCAGAAGCGGCAAACACTGTGCCGGCAAAGATTGAAATGGTAACCGAATGGTATGATGCGGTGGGTACCGTCCAGCCCAGCACCCAGGCCCGGATCGAGGCGCAGGTATCCGGCCAGGTGACCGATGTTCGCGTAAATGCCGGGGATATGGTGGAAGCCGGGGAGCTGCTGGTCACCCTGGATGACCGGCAGATGCAGGCCCGGATCGGGCAGGCCATGCAGTCTTTACAATCGGCCAAGGCCCGGAAAGAGCAGGCCAGACAGGCGGTTAACGCCGCCCAAGCCGCCTTTGCCGAAGCAGAATCCGCCTACCATCGCATCAAAAATTTTTACGCATCAGATGCCGCCACGGAGCAGGATCTGGAACAGGTCCAATCCAAGTATCTTCAGGCCAAAGCTGCTTTAAAACGGGCCAGGGACGGACTTTCCGGGGCGTCTGCGGGGGTGCGGATGGCTGAGGAAATGGTTCAGGAAGCAAAGATCGGGCTGAGCTACACCCGAATCAAGGCCCCGGCAGAGGGCAAGGTGTTAAAACGCCTCGTGGACCCCGGGGATCTGGCCATGCCCGGAAAACCGCTGCTGATGCTTAAGACCGCCGGCGGCCTGCGGCTGGAAGCCTATGTGCGGGAAAGTCTGATCCAGCGGATTCAGCCCGGTTCCAAACTTCGCGTGGCGCTTCCCACCCTGCAGCAAACGGTTGAGTCCGAGATCGAGGAGTTGATTCCCTATGCGGACCCCCAGACCCGGACGTTTCTGGTCAAAACCCGGCTCCCGGACATGGCCGGCCTGTATCCCGGCATGTACGGCAAACTGCAGATCCCTTACAAGCAGGTCGAGCTTGTCTTAATTCCCCGGCAGGCGATTAATAAAGTGGGTCAGCTCGAGCTTGTCGAGGTTAAAACTGCAGACGGATGGGCGCGTCGCTACATCAAAACCGGCAACATATACGGGGAACAGGTGGAGGTGATTTCCGGGCTTTCCGGGGATGAAATATTGAAAATTAAGGAGCCGGGAAATGACGAATAACGGCGACACGCCAAGCGGTTTTATTCCCGGCATTGTCAGGCCCTTTCTTTACGGCCGGCCCGCGATCATCCTTCTGATTGTCGCCCTCTGCCTGGGAGTTGCCGCCGTTATGGTCACGCCACGGGAGGAAGATCCCCAGATCGTTGTGCCCCTGGCCGATATTCACGTGCAGGCACCCGGCGCCACACCAAAAGAGGTTGAAAAACTGGTAGCTACCCCCTTGGAGCGGCTTTTATGGCAAATCGACGGTGTTGAATACGTCTATTCCATGTCACATAAGGGCCAGGCCATTGTAACGGTTCGGTTTTACGTGGGCGAAGACCGGGAGGAATCCCTGGTCAAACTGCACAACCAGATCACCATGCACATCGACCAGGTCCCGCCGATTGTCAAGGGATGGGTGATCAAACCCGTGGAAATCGATGACGTACCCATCGTCAACCTCACCCTTTACTCAGAGCGCTACAATGACCATGAACTGCGGCGGGTAAGCGAAGAAGTTTGCTGGCGGCTGTCCCAGCTTGAGGATATCTCCCGGAGTTTTATAACCGGTGGCCGGCAGCGAGAAGTTCGCGTTGAACTCCTGCCCGAGCGGATGAACGGGTTTAACATTTCCCTGCTTCAGGTTCAAAAAGCATTAAAGGGGGCGGATGCCGCGATAACCGCCGGCCGAATCGACCGATTCAACCGGAATTTCATGGTCAACACCAATTCATTCCTACAGTCGGTAGATGCGGTTGAAGAACTGGTGGTGGGCGTACACAAAGGCCGGCCGGTTTACCTGCGCGATCTGTCAAAAATCTCCGACGGACCGGCGGAGATGGAACATTATACGCGAATCGGGCACTCCTACAGATACCGCCGGGCCAATCAGATGCCGGACGCCCCCCTGACCTATCCGTTTGTCACCATTTCTCTGGCCAAAAAACCCGGCACGAATGCCGTGGATGTGTCCAATAACATCCTCGATAAGCTTGATGAACTTAAGGGCAATGTTATCCCAGCGGATGTGGAAGTGGCTGTCACGCGCAATTACGGCTATACCGCCCAGGAAAAGGTAAACAACCTGCTCGCCTCATTGGGCTTTGCCGTGTTCACCGTGGTGGTGCTGCTCGCCTTCACCCTCGGCTGGCGAGAAGCCCTGGTAGTGGCCGTCGCTGTGCCGGTCTCCTTCAGCCTGGCGCTTTTCATGAACTACCTCTTCGGCTACACCATCAACCGAGTGACCCTATTCGCCCTGATCCTTTCCCTGGGCCTGGTGGTGGATGACCCCATCACCAATGTGGACAACATCCAGCGGCACATCTTCATGGGTCGCCGAAAACCGTTTTATGCCACGCTTTTTGCCGTGCGCGAAGTTTTGCCGCCGGTAATCATCTCGACCATTGCCATTATTATCTCTTTTGCCCCGCTTTTTTTCATTACGGGGATGATGGGCCCCTATATGGCGCCCATGTCGGCGAATGTCCCGCTGACCGTTAGTTTCTCGACGCTTTGCGCGCTGACCATTGTGCCGTGGATGACCTACGCGCTCCTAAAAAACCGACCGCTGCCTGAAAAAACGCCCTCCCAGCCTGAAACAACGCCTTCCCAGGATGATCAGAAAGGCACGCCGCAATGGATTTTTACCACTTACCGAAAGCTGGTCACCCCGTTTCTTGAATCCCGGGCCAAACGCTACCTGCTTTTGCTGGCCATCCTGATTCTTCTCGGATTTTCCATATCCCTTGTGCTTTTCCGGCTGGTGCCGCTTAAAATGCTGCCGTTCGACAACAAGAATGAATTCCAGGTGGTCATTGATATGCCGGAGGGCACGCCCCTTGAAGCAACAGATGCCGTGGTGCGCGACTTCGAAAATTATTTGCGGCGGGTCAAGGAGGTTGAAAACTTCACTTCCTACATAGGGGTTCCCTCCCCCATGGACTTCAATGGCATGGTGCGGCATTACTACCTTCGGCACGGGCCCCATTTGGCCGATATCCGGGTTGATCTGGCACTGAAGAGCCATCGCGAGAAGCAGAGCCATGCCATCGTACTTCGGTTGCGAAACGAACTGACGCAAATCGCCAACCAAAACAATGCCAAAATTCAACTCGTGGAAGTCCCGCCCGGGCCGCCGGTGCTGGCGACCATTGTGGCCGAGATCTACGGGACCCCGGACCAATCCTATGAAAACCTCATTGCGGCAGCGGATCATGTCAAGAAAATAATGAGACAGGAGCCCAATGTGGTGGATATCGACGACATGACCGAGGTGCCGCACGATCAGATCGATTTTGTGGTGGACCGAGAAAAGGCGGCCCTGCATGGCGTCTCTACCCGGGCCATTATCAACGCGCTTAAAATCGCCGTGGGCGGGGACACGCCGGCGACGGTGCATATACCGGATGAGCGGCAACCCCTGCATGTCAAAATGATCCTGCCCCGTAAAAGCCGGACCAATATGTCAACCCTCACCCAAATCCCCATGGCCACGGCTGACGGAAAAATGGTGCCCCTGGCGGAGCTGGTGGATATCGACCACACCCCCGATGCCCAGACCATCTATCACAAAAACCTCGATCGGGTGGTTTACGTGCTCGCCGAAGTTGCAGGCCGGGCCCCGGCAGAGGCCATACTGGGCATGCAGGGGAAACTATCCGAAAATCCCCTGCCCTCCGGAATCCGGGCGGAATGGGCCGGTGAAGGGGAATGGAAGATTACGCTGCGGGTATTCCGGGATATGGGCATCGCATTTGCGGCCGCGCTGATCGGGATCTACATCCTGATGACCCTGCAGACCAATTCCTTTTTCATGCCGATTCTCATTATGATGGCGATCCCGCTAACGCTTATCGGCATCATGCCGGGCTTCTGGCTGCTAAATATTATCTCCGGCGGGACTATCGGCGGCTACCAGGATCTGGTTTTTTTCACGGCCACGAGTATGATCGGAATGATTGCGCTGGGCGGCATCGTGATCCGTAATGCCGTGGTGCTCATTGAATTCATCCAGGATGCCCTAAAAAACGAACTTCCCCTCAAGGAAGCCATTCTGCAGAGCGGCGCCATCCGAATGCGGCCCATTGTATTGACCGCCCTCACCACCGCTTTGGGCGCCTGGCCCATCACCCTGGACCCGATTTTCTCAGGGCTTGCCTGGGCGCTTATTTTCGGGCTAATCGCCTCCACCCTCTTTACCCTGCTGGTGGTGCCGGTAACCTATTACGCCCTGTACGGCCAATCTAAAACAAGCTAAATTTCCAGTTTCACCCTATCTACTGCAGCCAGGGCAATGACCCCTGATCCAATTTTTGGACACTCCCTGGTAATGCCGGGTATAAAAAGCACGAACAGAGTAATCATGCCAGGCGGGGGAAAGCAGGGGGATATCCCCCCCTCCCCTCTTCCATTTTCGGCTCAATTTAACACGACCATCTACACGCCACATATGGACGCCTACCACATGTGGTGTATTGCTAAAAAATTGAAAAATCAGGACTGTTTGACTGATCTTTAACAGTTGGCATCCAATTTTA
>DATGCF010000030.1:0-2532 GCA_035312245.1 Desulfosalsimonadaceae bacterium | reverse complement strand
AATCCGGCGATTGCAAAAAAAATCGTGGCCAAGGCCGTGGATGCCGCCCGGGCGCGTGATGCAGCCAAGCGGGCAAGGGATTTGGCCCGGAGCAAGGGGGCGCTGGCGGATACGACACTTCCGGGAAAACTCGCAGATTGCCAGTATTCCGACCCGGAGCACCGGGAACTTTTCATCGTAGAGGGGGACTCCGCCGGCGGATCCGCCAAACTCGGGCGGGATCGCAAGGCCCAGGCGATTCTGCCGCTTAAGGGAAAAATTTTAAATGTGGAAAAGGCCCGCTTTGATAAGCTGCTTCGATCCGAGGAAATCAAAAACATGATCACTGCCCTGGGCACCGGTATCGGCAGTGAAGAGTATGACATCGAAAAAATTAAGTACCATAAGGTCATCATCATGACGGATGCGGACGTGGACGGATCCCATATACGGACCCTGCTCCTTACCTTTTTCTATCGCCAGATGCCGGAAATTATTGATAAGGGCTATCTCTATATCGCCCAACCCCCGCTCTTCCGGGTGGGAAAGGGCAAAAATGCCATGTATTTAAAAGATGAACACGAGTACATGGATTATCTCCTGGAGCGGGTCTGTGACAATGCGCGCCTGACCATGGATGACGGGGCGGAGGAACTCACGGGCCGGGAATTATACATGTTTATTTCCAATCTGGCCGAGTATTTTACGATTCTGACCCGATTGGAAAAGCATGGCATCTATTCCGAACTGGTGGAACTGATGATCAAAAGCGGGGTGGAGGACAAGGCGTTTCTTCAGAGTGAGGAACGAATGGCCGCACTGCGGGAGATTATGATTGAAAACAGCTATGACGCCAGCGAATTCCAATGGAACCCGGAGCGCAACGTCTATGAGATGATGGTCACCACAACCCAACAGGACGTGTTAAACCAACTGTTCAAGGATCAAACCGCCAGAAACCGGATTCCGGTGAAGATCGGGCGCGGCCTGGTCTATTCCACGGATTTTCAGACCGCCCTGGCATTATACAAAAAAATTCTTAAATACGATCGGCCGCCCTTTGCCATCCATAAAATCGATAAGGAATCCAAGCCGATCCAGGTGGAGAGCAAGGAAACATTGATCAATCAGATGTTGGAAGACGGCAAGAAGGGACTTAGCATTCAGCGCTACAAGGGCCTGGGGGAGATGAACCCGGATCAGTTATGGGAGACCACCATGAATCCGGAAACCCGGACGCTGCTCCAGGTGCGGGTGGAAAATATTGTGGATACCGATGATACGTTTACGATTTTGATGGGAGATGAGGTGGAACCCCGGCGGAACTTCATCCAGAGCAATGCGCTGGAAGTTAATACTCGAGATATTTAAAATTCGAGAGTGCTGGGGGTTCGTGGAAAGGGAATCACATCCCGAATATTGGAAATACCCGTCAACAGCATCATCAGCCGCTCAAAGCCCGCTCCATATCCACTGTGATAAACGCTGCCGTAGCGCCTTGAATCCAGATACCACCAATAGTCATCCGGATTAATGCCGGTTTCAATCATCCTCTGATAAAGTATATCCAGACGATCCTCCCGCTGGCTGCCCCCGATAATTTCCCCAATCCGGGGGACAATGACATCCATGGCCGCTACCGTGTCGCCATCGTCATTGACTCGCATGTAAAATGGTTTAATCGATCTGGGATAGTCATAGATGATCACGGGCTGTTTGAAATGGGTTTCAGCCAGGAACCGCTCATGCTCGGTCTGAAGGTCGCTGCCAAAGTCGACCGGAAAGGTAAACCGGTCTTTGGCACCAGATAAAATCCGGGTGGCGTCTTTATAGGGGAGCCGGATAAATTCACTGGCATTTATATTTTCGAGGGTTTCCATCAGGGTTTGATCCACAAACCGCGCAAACAGGGAAAGATCCGAGGGGCAGTGGGTCATGATATGTTGGGTGACATACTTGATGAAGGCCTCGGCATTATCCATATCCCCTACCAGATCGCAGAAGCTCATCTCAGGCTCAACCATCCAGAATTCTGCCATATGCCGGCTGGTATTGGAATTTTCCGCCCGGAACGTGGGGCCGAAGGTATAGACATCGCCCAGGGCCAGGGCCATCATTTCGGCCTCCAGTTGCCCGGAAACCGTCAGATTGGCCGGTTTTTCAAAGAAATCCTGTGTATAATCGACGCGGCCGTTCGTTTTGGGCGGATGATCCATATCCAGGGCCGTAACCTGAAACAACTCCCCTGCCCCTTCGCAGTCCGATCCGGTAATAATAGGGGTATGGATATAGGTAAAGCCGCGGTCATGAAAAAACCGGTGAATGGCAAAGGAGAGTTCGGAACGAATGCGAAACGCCGCTCCATACTTGTTGGTGCGCGGCCGCAGATGGGCAATGGTGCGCAGGAATTCATCCGAATGCCGTTTTTTTTGAAGCGGATAGGTATCCGGCGCAGGACCCAGAAGCGAGATCCCGGCGGCCTGGATTTCCCAGTCCTGCTTCCGGCCCGGCGAGGGCTTCAGTTCACCGGTAACGGAGACGGCCGCGCCGGTG
>DATGCF010000029.1:0-4555 GCA_035312245.1 Desulfosalsimonadaceae bacterium | reverse complement strand
CTTTGCCAAAGGATGATTTAGGGGGATTTTTCATCAAGGCCCAATATAAATCCCCCCAATCCCCCCTTTTTCAAAGGGGGGGCTCAGTTGGTGGATCTTTTTCAAAGGGGGGCTCAGTTGGTGGATCTTTTTTAATAGGGGGCCCAAGTGGTTGCCTTTTAAAAGGGTGGATGCGGCGTAGTTCCCGGTTTATAGTTTGAAAATTTCATTTTCCTTGTGTCTGCGGCAAATTTGATGGACCTGTAGAAAGTCGATTCTGGGACGGCAAAGAAAAAAGTTCAAGATCGCGGCGTGCAAATTCCGAGGAATGCAGATTACTTACTCGTACGTGAAATTCCGAGGGATGCAGCGCAACAAAGATATTGGACTTTTTGCAAAGCCGGCAAAACTTGAAAATCGCTCAATTTAGGTTCCTGCACAATCCCGTCTCAGGACGGGGGCGGATATCGTGAAATAATATCGCAAAACGCCTCGATTGCATCATCCAATTGGTCGTTAACAATGATGTGCTGATAAAGATCTTTTTGGGCGATTTCCGCTTTCGCTGCAGTCAGGCGCTTGTTGATGGCTTCCGGATCGTCAGCCCCCCGTTTTTCCAGCCGTTCTCGAAGCACTCCAAGCGAGGGGGGCATGATAAATATTGTCACGCTGTCGGGAAACAGTTTGATAATCTGCCTGGTGCCTTCGACATCGATATCCAGCAGCACCCTTCGCCCGGCAGACAGGTACTGGTTTAAAAATGAGGCGGACGTGCCGTAATAGTGCCCATGCACCTTGGCCCATTCCGCCATATCTTCCTGCTGGATGCGTTTTTTAAACTCAGCCGTTGAGATAAAGAAATAATCCAGCCCGTCTTTTTCCCCGGCCCGGGGGGGGCGGGTGGTAAAGGATATCGAATAGACGAGGTCCGGAAATCGTTCCCGGACGGCCTGGCAGAGCGTTGATTTGCCGGCGCCGGAGGGAGCTGAAACGATAAACAGGCACCCTTTGTGAAATTTGCTCTGTATTTTATGCCGGCTGTGTTCCGTCATACGCCGTCTTACTCCGTCTTAATCCGTCTTACTCTTACTCTTAATCTTACTCTCCATCGCCTCCATCTTTCTTCGGCCCGTGAAAAATTCGGACAGCCAAGCTCAGATTATTTTTTCCCCTGATTTTTTTTCTTTTCATTGATCGCCAGGAGCCGCTGGGCGATGGTGTCGGTCTGAATAGCGGATAAAAAGATATGATTGTTTTTCATCACAATGATGGAGCGGGTGCGGCGGCCAAAGGTCGCATCAATCAGCCGGCCTTCATCCTTGGCCTCCTCCCGCAGCCGTTTCATCGGGGCTGAATTGGGCGATACGATGGCAAGGACCTGGTCGGCGACCACGTTACTTCCGAAACCGATGCTAAGCAAATCATAGGTCATATTAGATACTCCCGGATCACTCAATATTCTGTACCTGTTCGCGAATTTTTTCCAGTTCGGTTTTAGCCGCCACAATAGTATGGGAAATATCCGCATGGCCGGCTTTGCTGCCCATGGTATTGAATTCCCGGTTGAATTCCTGAAGCAGGAAATTAAGCGATCGGCCCGCGGGCTCCGGAGCGGTCATCAGCTGTTTGAACTGATCCAGATGGCTTCTGGCGCGAACGATTTCTTCAGAAATATCGCCTTTATCCGCAAGAAACGCGGCTTCCTGGGCGATGCGGGCGTTATCAATATCGATCAGGCCATGGGTCAGGGTGTTGATTCGTTCCGTTAAGCGTTCCTGATAGATTTCCAAAAGTCCTTCAGACCGCCCTTCAATCTCCTGGATAATGCCGTTTATGGTATCAAGCCGCCTGTCCAGGTCGGCTGCGATGTTTTTGCCCTCTGCAATTTTCATATCCATAAATTCGGAAAGGGCCTGCTCAAGGGCCTCTGATACGGCTGACCAGATGGTCTCAGCCTCAATTTTAGTCTTTGCGGGTTCGATGACGCCGGATTTGGCGGCAAGCAGGCTTAACGGCACGGATTCCTCAAGATGTAAATCTTCCTTTAGCGTTTTTAGGGCGGCATAATAGCCTTCCGCCATGGATTTATTCACCTCAAAGGCTTCCGGCGCCTCGGAAACAGACTGGACGGAGAGTTTAATTTCTATGCGGCCGCGGGTGATTTTTTCCGAAACCGTCTGCCGGATTTTATCTTCCAGAAATTGGTATGTGGGGGGAATCCGGTTAGTGAAATCCAGATAGCGGCTGTTGTAGCCCCGGATTTCCATGGTCACCCGGGTCTCATCAATGGTCAGTTCCGTATCCGCATAGGCGGTCATGCTTCGAATCATAATTGTCCGTCCGCTTTCAGGTCTTTTAAGTATTTGCTGCGCACCCGGATTAAAAAAGTATGCATCGGCGCTTCCGTATAATCCGGATATGTCCAGGGCAGGGCTTGAAATTTGCCGTGCTGATAAATCAGTGTCAGATCCGCATAGATATTTTGGCCGAGGTAAATGCGATGGGTATAGTTTTTTCCTGTTGCCAGGACGAACCGTTCAGCCAGCAGATAGCCGGGGTCAATGTTAATTTGCCGGCTGCCGGCGATAGTATAGGTTTCTTCAATGGCATTGGTATGAAGCTTTATATCCGGCAGATCAGCCTGGTTAATATGCGGGCCGAATGCGGTCATACGTCTTTGCAGGCGGCTGCCCATCTCCGGTTCATAGTAGTCTGTCCAATTGAATGCAAACCAGGGGCTGATGATATCAATCTGGCCGAATGTTTCTTGCAGCCGCTCAAGCACCGGCTGAATCAGGCGGGTGTGCTTTGTAAACAGCCCGATAACCAGCTTGGCGGGCTTTGGCGGCGCGGGCCGGCTCATCAAGTTCGCTCCAAGTTATTCTTCCAGAGGTTTGGCCTCATCAATCAACATCACCGGAATATCATCCCGGATCTCATACATGAGTTTGCAGTGATCACATATCAGGCCATCCTGGGATTCATTAAGATAGATGGAGCCCTTGCATTTGGGACACACGAGGATATCCAAAAGTTCCTGGCTGACAGCCATTTTTAAGCCTCCTTTGGCGCAAGATAATAAAACAAACTACATAGCAAAGGGCGGACCCTTTTGCAATGGTGATTAAGGGAGTTTAACAATGGTAAAGAATGATTGCCAAAAAGATAGGTTGGTACGCCCGGCAGGATTCGAACCTGCGATCTTCAGCTCCGGAGGCTGACGCCCTATCCACTGGGCTACGGGCGCACTTGGATATCAATTACATGAATGGACGGGCCTTCGTCAAGGATGAAAATTGATGGTTTCGCAAAAAGCGATGGTAACCGTTCACAGTTCACGGTTCACAGCTGATAAAAACAGGCCCGCCTGTCGGCAGACAGAAAGCAAGATGGAATTCAATGTCATTAACTTTAGCCTTCCGCTACTGTCATTTCGAGGAACGACCAACCCCTTGTCATTTCGAGGAACGAGCAACCCCTTGTCATTTCGAGGAACGACAGTGACGAGAAATCTTAAAAATTCATGCAATGAAAAGATTTCTCGCTGGCGCTCGAAATGACAACCGAGCCAATTGTCACTCTTAAGTGAATGGCATTGAGATGGAATTATGAATTCCTTTTTAAAATTTGGAACCCTCAATTTAGGTTCATCTCATCAATTGCCGTGCTGGCTTCTCCCACCACATACAGCGAGCCCGCAATGCAGATCAGTTCATCTGATTTGGCGATATCACAAGCATGGGCTACCGCTTGTGCAACATCCGGGATAACGTCAAATTCCGGAATCAGCTTTTTTCCGGCCTCCGCAAGTGTTTCCGCCGGAAGGCTGCGATTGATTTTGGGGCGGGTGAAGATAGCCCGATGGCAGTGCGGCAGGATGGACTGAAGCATGGATTGATACGGCTTATCATCAAGGATACCGATGACCAGGGTAATTTTGCGATCCGCCATCTGTTCTTTTAAAAATTTGGCCAAATGCCGGGCGGCCATTAGGTTGTGCGCGCCGTCAATAAGAATCCGGGGCCGGGTATCCCGCATTTCAAGCCGGCCCGGCCATTGATTGGTTTTCAGGCCGGTCTGAATGGCAGTAAAATCAATGGTATGTTTACGCTTCAGAGCTTCACAGGCGGCCAGTACAATCGCGGCATTGTCGATTTGATGATTGCCGGTCAGACGGGTCTGCATGTTCGGCCAGGAATGCGCGATGCCGTAATAGGTAAAGTTGCCGGCACTCGGGCTGCGTCGTACCCGAAAGTGCTCGCCCACCCGGTAGAAAGCGGCGGTGCGGTCTTTGGCGGTCTGCCGGATGACTTCAATGGCCGCCCTTTGCCTGGCGCCGGTGATGACCGGCGTGCGGGGTTTAATGATACCGGCCTTTTCCCCGGCAATCGCGGAAATGGTGCGGCCGAGATAGTCGCGGTGCTCCATGGAAATATTGGTGACAACAGAGACCTCGGGCTGAAGGATATTGGTAGCATCCAGGCGCCCGCCCATGCCGGTTTCAATTACCGCCCAATCAACATTGGCCGCTGCAAAGGCATAGAGCGCCATGGCCGTGGTATACTCGAAAAACGTG
>DATGCF010000028.1:0-11536 GCA_035312245.1 Desulfosalsimonadaceae bacterium | reverse complement strand
ATGCAATTAATCACCACTCACCGAAGCACGGACTTTGACGCGTTTGCCTCGCTGGTGGCGGGCACGCTGCTTTATCGCGGGGCGATCCCGCTGCTGCCGAAATTTATCAACCCGAATGTAAAGGCGTTTTCATCCATTCATAAGGATCTCTTTGAGATGTATAGCGTCGATGATGTCGATTTTCACGCTGTTGAAAAGCTGATCGTTGTGGATGCCAATCGGTGGGGCCGGCTTGAAAAAATGGACGGCTTAAAGGAGCGGCCGGATCTTGAAGTAGATGTATGGGATCATCATGAGGATGCGTCTGACCTGAATCCGCAATGGATATGCCAGGAACTTACCGGCGCCACGATTACGCTGATGATACGGGAAATCAAAAAACGAAAAATCAAACTAACCCCCATGCAGGCAACGCTTTTTTTAATCGGCCTTTATGAGGATACCGGGCATTTAACGTTTACCTCAACAACGGCCGAGGATGTCCATGCGGCCGCCTATCTGATGGATAACAATGCGGACTTAACAGTTTTAAATACATTTCTGCAGCCCGGGTACGGCATCAAACAGAAGGACACCCTGTTTGAGATGCTAAAATCCCCGCCACGGGAAAAAATCGGCAACTACAGCGTAAGCATTAATACGATCCATATATCTGGGCATATCAGCAATCTCTCCCTGGTCGTGCATATGTACCGGGAGATACTTAACCTGGATGCCGCGTTCGGTATATTCGTGCACGACGACAATAACAAGTGCATCATCATCGGCAGAAGTGCGGTGGATGCCATTGATATCGGCTCTATTATGCGCAGCATGGGGGGCGGCGGCCATCCGGGAGCGGGTTCGGCCATGCTGAAATCCGTCAATCCGGATGCCCTGTATGAGTGGATCATCGAGCTGCTGCAGGGCAATCAGCAGGCCAGCGTCCAGGTCAGCGATTTAATGTCCTATCCCGTGATCACCGTGACTTCGGATACCCCAATGGAAAAGGTCGCGGAAATCCTCAGGACAGAGGGCTGCACCGGCGTGCCGGTGGTGGATAATGATCAACTGGTTGGCGTCATTTCCCGTCGGGATTTTCGGAAGGTAAAAGGATCGGCGAGAATGAAAAATCCGGTCAAGGCCTTTATGAGCACCAAAAACATCACCATCACGCCTGAAGCCAGTCCAATAGAGGCATCGCGGTTGATGGTCAAGCATGACATCGGACGGCTTCCCGTTGTAAAAAATGATCGGATTATCGGGATCATATCAAGATCTGATGCCATGCTGTATTTCTACGACCTGTTTCCCCATTAAACCGGATTAGAAGATTAGACGCCGGAAATAAGGGCTAAGCAAGTTCCAGCACGGCATCAACGAGTTTTTCGATACCCTCTGCGACCTCCTTTATACCCGGGCCAAGCATGTACGCCGGGGTGGTCACGATTTTATTTTTTTTATCAACGTGAATCTGATCCACTGGGCAGGCCTTGTGAACACCGCCCATGGCTTCGATCGCATCGGCTGTGCCCAAATCATTACCGATGGTGACCTCCGGGCGTTTCTGTGACAATACGCTAACCACCACCGCCGGTGAGATACATATGGCGCCAATCGGTTTACCGGCATCCGCCATTTCAATAATAATCCGCGACACCTCGGGCAGGGCTTTGGCATCCTTGCCTTTATTCGCAAAATCGCTCAGGTTCTTGGCAGCGCCAAATCCACCCGGTATAATCAGCGCATCCAGTTCTGATGTCTGAACGGACTGCAGGTGGCGGATCTCCCCCCTGGTGATCCGGGCGGATTCAATCAGCACGCTCCGTTTTTCCTTTGTTGCTTCACCGGTTAAGTGATTGACCACATGATACTGATCAGCATCCGGCGCCATGGCAACAATCTTAGTGCCTTTCCGATCCAGTGCCAGAAGGGTGAGCACCGCTTCATGAATTTCAACGCCGTCATAAACGCCGCATCCGGACAATAAGATCCCAATCGTTTTCATGGTCTGCTCCTGTGGAAAATGAGGGTTACGGGTTATCCGACCCGATTAGAAAATATATTAAGCAATGACTCACCGTCTTTGTATCGAAAATAATCCATCAGTATGGTTCTATGATCAAACACAATGGCCTCAGGAAGCGCCTCACGCGTGAATAAGCCAAGATTTTTTGCATCATCACGCGCCTTGGGCTGCCCCTCGGCTCTGGCCAGAAAAACGGTGGAAACCGTATGCTGGCGGGGATCGCGGTCAGGGGCCGAATAGGTGTGGAATTGTTGAATCAGTTCCACGTCAAGGGATGTCTCCTCTTTGGCTTCTCGTTCGGCCGCTGTTTCAAGCGGCTCCCCGTAATCGACAAAGCCCCCGGGCAGCGCCCATCCATAGGGGGGATTTTTTCGCTCGATCATGACGAAACGGCCATTCATATCAATAATGATGTCTACTGTCAGCAATGGGGTTTTCATTTGCATGGTTATTTTACGGTAAGCGAATCTGTTTACAAGTGTGAGTATTTTTTATTATCAATGATAGGTATCCGGGTCAAACGGATTCGGCGATCATGAAGGGTGTCATTGAAACGCCCCCCCCGAAGCCTACTGAGAATCCCCCTGAATTTCGGCCGGATCAATTTTATTCAGGATCTTAGCCTCCTTATCCAAAATAAAGATCAAAAACCCATTGGCTGCCGCATCGCGAACGAGGTCTTCGAAAATAACTGCCTGGATTTCATATTTTTTACCGGGCTCCCGGGGCATATTGATAAAACACGCCTGGGCCTCATCCTTGCTCAAGAAAGCTGGGATATAGGCAATGCCGGATTGATCATCCGCCAATCCGACAAAATTTTCGTTTCCGCCGGGATTCTCCACCGCCACATAAACCCATGACTCTTTTTCCGGTTGATTTGCCATTAAATGCGTCCTCCATGCGATATATATTTATGGTTTCATTACCGACCGACAGCACCAAATATCAAGCATCTCCCACTGCTTGTCAAGCGGCTTCGCCTCTTTTACAATTTTGCAGGAATTCGCGGGCACTTAATTGACAGCGTTTTCTAGTTTGGTTACATTATTTCTTTAATTAAATCATACAATGCCACCGAATCTATATGAAAGTGTTTGGTATCAGCTATGAATACGGACTTGTCAAGCATTGAACCCTTTGAAATCGCTTTCATCCGGCCGCCAACCGAAAATCAGAGCCTGGCATTCCGGCTAACAAGGAATTGTTATTGGAACCACTGCGCGTTCTGTCCGGTTTATAAATTCGGCCCCCGGTTCTCAAAACGATCCTTCGAAGCCATCCAAAATGATATTCAGCACACCGCCGCGTTGGACCGGTTGATAGATGCGCAAATGGACTGGGATGCGGATCTGTTCCCGCCATCGGACAGGGATTTATATCAAAAGAGCGCTCAGTTGATCCAACAGATCAATGCGGCCCGCCAGCAGGCCGGCCGTGAGCCGTCGCCTGCTGAGCAGCCGGACAAATCCGTTACTGATGATCCCATCCTCTCCTGGTTTTTGCAATGGGTGAAAGATACGCCCACCATAGAAGACGCTGTCAATCATCTCCTGTTCTGGCGCATGGCCGGAAAGAAGCATTGTTTTTTGGGGGATGCGGACGCCCTGATTTTAAAACCGTCGTTTATTGATCAGGTCATATCCGAGATCAAAAAAAAATTCCCGTCCATTGATCGATTTACGGTTTACGGCCGGACCGCTTCGGCCGCCCGGTCAAGAAGTCTTGATGATTTGAAGGCGTATCGGAGTTCGGGTCTGGACCGTGTGCATTTCGGGATCGAGAGCGGTGCCGACCGGGTCCTGAAATTCATGAAAAAGGGCGAAACCCGAACCGACCACATCGAGGGCTGTCAGAAAACAAAATCCGCCGGCCTTTCCTGCTCGGTTTATGTCATGCCGGGCTTGGGCGGGGTGGAGTGGTCTACGGAACACGCAACGGAAACTGCGTCTGTGCTGACTGAAATTGAGCCCGATTATATCCGGTTGCGTTCCCTGGAGATTTTTCCGCAAACCCCGCTGGCCCAGGCCCGGGACAACGGCAATTTTAGTGAAGCCGACGAAGATCGGGTGGTTGAAGAAATCCGAACGATGGTCTCAGAGATTCAAGGCAATACCATTCTTTTAAGCGACAGCGCCTCAAACCTGCTGGATATAAATGGGCGGCTGCCGGCGGACAGAGAAACGATGCTGGATCGCATAGATGCGTATTTGAATATGCCCGAGCGGGAACGCCGCCTGTATAGCCTTAAATCAAGGCTTAATGCATTTGAAGGACAATACGGCGGGCTGTCTCAAGACCTCTATGAAGCCTTGAGACCCTATATCCACGGCGGCCGGCTGGATCTCGATAAAATCAGCAGCGATGAGGCCCAACGCATTACGAGACAAATCCGGGCCAAATTAATGCCCTAACGGAGGATGATGACACTTTCCGGTAAAATAGGTCTGCTGGCCGATTCCCACGGCAATCTGCCGGCAACCATGGCCGCCATTAAATGCCTGCAGGAAAACGGAGCTGAGCAGCTCTACCATTTGGGGGATTTGTTTGATTCCGTCCTTGATAACGATTTTGTGGGCATCTTGGACGCACTCTGCGATAATCATGTGATTACCATAAAGGGCAATAATGATCATCAGGTTGAGCAGGCGCTTATCAAGGAGACAAACAATAGCCTGTCCTTTGAAAACCGGGATTTTGTCATGCAGTATTTAAAGAATATGCCCATGAAACAGGAAATACATCATATTTGCCTGGCGCATTCATTGCCGTATAATAATATCCGCGCTTTCTATGAACCAATGGATGACGGTACCACATCCCGCGCGGAACAGGTTTTCCGGAATACGGATTACTTTTTAACCTGCTGCGGGCATTCCCATCAACCGGTGCTGTTCCGCTGGCAGTCCGGTAAAGTCCATCGCGAAACCTTATCCGAAAAATATCTCTTTCCATTTTCCGCTTCAGAGCGCTATATTTTGATTGTGGGGGCGGTTGATAACGGGGAGTGCGGTTTGCTGGATCTTGATCGATGGATCTACCAGCGGCTTCGAATTGATGAAAATGATAACAGGCGAGCATATAGCGCAGGTAAGTCAAATAATGGGAAATAGCTCTGGCACGACCATTCATGTATTAGGCATCTGTCTTGGGGCATCAACCGTATCCCTGGCACACATTAAAGGACCTGAAACCAGTCCATCACTAAGGGAACTTGCCGATGAGAGCACAATTGAAATCATCGATTACGCCTCGCATCCCCATGGCGGCAACCCAAGGGATACCCTGTATAATGCGCTGAAGCAGATTGATCTACCCCGTTTTGACCGAATCGTGGCCACCGGCCGGCGCTTCCGTCATTTTGTGGACCTAACTTCCATCTCCGAGCCGGAGGCGGTGGAGTATGCCTATCAATTCGTCAAGCAGCCGGATGTTGATTCCCCGGCCATTGTTTCCGCCGGGGGGGAAACATTCATGGTCTATGTTTTAAACCGGCACGGCCGAATTTCCAATGTCATGACCGGTAATAAATGCGCCTCCGGCACGGGCGAGTTTTTTATGCAGCAGCTCCGGCGGATGGATGTGACTCTGGAAGACGCTGCCCGGTGGTCGGCTACCACGGAACCCTACGCCGTTTCCGGCCGCTGTTCGGTCTTTTGCAAATCAGACTGCACGCATGCCATCAATAAGGGCATCCCCAAGGCCCGGGTGACTGCGGGCCTTTGCCGAATGATGGGCAATAAAATCCTTGAGCTCCTCAAGAAAGTAGAGCGCAAAAACATTATGATTGTCGGGGGCACCAGCCGGAACCAGATGATGATCGAGTATATCAAAAAAGAGATTCCCGACCTGATTGTTCCGGATGAAGCCCCTTGTTTCGAAGCCCTGGGCACCGCCCTATGGGGACTGAGCCATGAAACCCGATCATGTTCGGAGCTTGACCATCTTTTCCATACCCATGCCGCATCTTTTGACACGCTGCCCCCGCTTTCGGATTTTAAAAATCAGGTGATCTTTAAATCCATGAAAAAGGAGACCGTAAGGGCCGGGGACGTCTGCATCCTTGGCCTGGACGTGGGGTCCACCACCACCAAAGCCGTGCTTTTAAGAAAATCCGACAACGCCATGCTGGCCTCCATTTACCGGCTCACCGAAGGCGATCCCGTGGGCGCCTCCAGAAAATGCTATGCCAGCATCCTGTCGGAGATTAAGCCGATTGTCGATCCATCGGAAATTTCCATTATCGGTTTGGGAATATGCGGCTCCGGGCGTCAGATTGCGGGGCTGCATGCCTTAACCAACGGCATTATCAATGAAATTATTGCCCATGCCGCGGCGGCTGTCCACTTTGATCCGGAGGTGGACACCCTTTTTGAAATCGGCGGCCAGGATGCCAAATATACCTATATCACTGCCGGCGTACCATCTGATTACGCCATGAATGAGGCCTGCTCCGCAGGTACCGGCTCGTTTCTCGAGGAATCGGCATATGAGACGCTTGGGGTAAAAGTTAATGAAATTGCCGATGTCGCCATAAAGGGCGAAAAGCCGCCGAATTTTAATGATCAGTGCGCGGCCTTTATCGCCTCGGATATAAAAACCGCCATTCATGAAGGCATTGATCACAATGACATTGTGGCGGGCCTGGTCTACTCCATCTGCATGAATTACACCAACCGGGTGAAGGGAAACCGGCCGGTGGGCGAGAAGGTCTTTATGCAGGGCGGGGTCTGCTACAATTATGCCGTGCCGCTGGCCATGGCCTCGCTTTCCGGAAAACCGATCATTGTGCCGCCGGAACCCGGTCTCATGGGGGCATATGGGGTGGCCCTGGAAATTAAAAAACGGATTGACATGGGATTGATGGACGCCGGTGCCTACGACCTCAAAACGCTGGCAGACCGGGAGGTGAAATACCGTCAATCCTTTACCTGCAAAGGCGGCAAGGAAAAATGCGACCGCGGATGTGAAATCAACGTGATTGAGATCGACGGCAAAAAATATCCGTTCGGCGGCGCCTGCAACCGGTATTACAATTTGCGGTTCAACCTGTCCTACGATGTGACAAAACTGGATCTCATCCGAACCCGCGAACACTTGATATTTGAAAAATACGCCGGCACCGGCATGCCGGCAGAGGCGGTGCCCTTCAGGGGACGGGTGGGGATCAACAAGAGTTTCCTGGTGAACACCTATTATCCGCTGTATGCCACTTTTTTTGAAAATATCGGGTTTCAGCCGGTACTTTCCCCGGATGTCACCAATGAAGGGATTGACCAGCGAAATGCGGCCTTCTGCCATCCGGCCGAGCTGGCGCACGGGTTCTTCGATGCCCTCCTGAACGTCGATCCGCCCGTGGACTTTCTATTTCTGCCCCATATCAAAGGCATTCCGGTTGAAAATGGCTATCCCATATCCCAGGTCTGCCCGTTTGTTCAGGGCGAGCCCTTTTACCTCCAGACGACATTTAAACGCCGGCTATACCCGTTGAAGAAAAAGGGCATGAAGCTCCTGAATCCCTATATTGATATGACTGAAGGGCTGGACAAGGCCAAGGGAGCGCTCATGGATACGGCCAATCAAATGGGGGTGGACCGGCCAACCGCGGAAGCCGCCTTCGTTAAAGCAATTAAGGTGCAGCAATGCTGCTTTTCCGAAATGAAAGAAATCGGAAAAGACGCTCTCTCTAAGCTTGATGCAGATCCGGACCGTATCGGCGTGGTTATCTTCAGCCGTCCCTATAACGGCATGGTGGAAGAGGCTCACATGGGGATTCCCCACAAGCTGGCCTCCCGGGGTGTTCAGGTCATCCCCATGGATTTTCTGCCCATCGATGATCAGCCGGTCAAGGATCATATGTACTGGGGCATGGGCCAGCTGATTTTAAAGGCCGCCAATTATGTGAAGAACCACCCCCAGCTGTTCGGCACCTATATCACCAATTTCTCCTGCGGTCCGGATTCTTTTATCATCGGCTATTTCCGAAGCATCATGGGGCGGAAACCCTCTTTAACGCTTGAGCTTGACAGCCATACCGCGGATGCGGGCATTGAAACCCGGATTGAGGCGTTTCTGGATATCGTCGCTCAATACCGCCAGCTGATCAGCCGAAAGCAATTGCCAAACACTTCGGAATCCTTCACTCCGGCGCAAACCTTTATGCACAACGGCACGCCAAAGGTGAAGTCGTCAAATGGGGAGGTGCTTCCCATGACGGATCCGCGCGTCACATTTCTGATTCCCTCCATGGGCCGGATCTCGACCGAGGCCATTTCAGCGGTATTCCGGGAGGCCGGGTATCATGTGGCCTCCCATCCGCCGGCCGATGAGGCGGTGTTAAAGCTTGGCCGGGCCAACACGTCCTGCAAGGAATGCCTGCCCCTGATACTCACCACCGGGACGCTACTCAATTATATCCAGACGCAAAAACACCCGGATGAGGTCCTCGTGTATTTCATGCCCTCAGCCTCCGGGCCGTGCCGTTTCGGTCAGTATAATGTGTTCATGCGCGATCTGATCGAGCGGCTGGGCATTCCAAACGTGGCCATATTTACCCTGACTTCGGATAACACGTATTTCGGCATGGGAAACGGGTTCAACTATTACAAGGCCTGGTGGGCGATTCTGATTTCGGATCTGATGGAGGATGTGCGCGCCATGACCCTGGCCAATGCCAGAGATGCGACCGGGGCGATGGAGATTTTTAACGAGGAGTGGCGCTCCATACTTAATGCCCTGGAAAAGGGTAATTTTGATGATCTCACCCGGCAGCTGGACCGGAGCATGCACCGATTTTCAGGCATTTCCCTGATCCGACCCGCCGAAGAGGTGCCGGTGATTCTTTTGACCGGCGAGATCTTTGTCCGGAGGGATGCCCTGTCCAGGCAGTACCTGACCGAGCGGCTGGCAGAAAGCGGATTTGCCGTCATCTGCTCGCCGGTATCAGAATGGATTCGGTATTCGGATTATATGATTAAGGAAAATGGTGACTGGCAGGCCATGTCGGTGTTAGAAAAACTGCGCTTTTATCTGCGCGAAAAATTTATGAACCGATATGAAAAACGGCTGCTTTCGATTATTGCCAAATCCGGCTTGCTGTCTGCCAGGCCGTCCCATCTGGAAGCCGTCATCGAAAACGCCCAGCCCTTTATATCCAAAAAATTAGGGGGGGAAGCCATCCTGACGGTGGGCAGCGCAATCACCGAAATCGCCAGCGGGGTCTGCGGGGTCATTGCCATTGGCCCCTTCGGCTGCATGCCCAACCGCCTATCCGAATCCATATTAAACGAAGTTATGCACCGGGATATAAAAATTGACGCGGCCGCAGGAAACGGGCGCATGCGGACCGTGCTCTCTGATTTTGAAGATCTCCCGTTTCTGGCGATTGAAAGCGATGGTTCCCCGTTTCCACAATTAATCAACGCCAAAATTGAGGCGTTCTGTCAGCAGGCGGAACGCCTGCACCGGCGCATGAAGGCTTCGTAACGCCTTAATTGAACGATTTTCAAAAGTGATGCAGATGATGCAGTGAAACTGGAAATCGCGCTATCGGGCTTTGATTTCGCCTTTTAAGATCTGCTTCAAGCCTTTGAGCGTGCCCTTCCAGACCGCATCTTCGCCGGCCATGAGGGCGACGATCACGTCATTTTCCACGCTGACTTCAAGCACAATCTCTTCCTCGCCGATTTTAAAAACCGCCTCGCCCCAGCGCTCAGCCGGCAGATTGGTGGCTTCGCAGTCATAGTCGGTGCGGATTTCGCCTGTCATGCGGATTTCACTCATTGCTGGACTCCTTGCGAGGTTTATTATTAAAAAGTGGGACCTGTGTTCAGCCGTTGGTTTGAATATGCTATATATTAACCAAACGTCCGGTTTTCAATAATAAATTGCGGAGGCAGACAATGGCGGATGATATAGAAATCCTGGCCAACCGGATCCAGCGCAGCCAAAAACTTGTGGCCTTCACCGGCGCCGGGATTTCAACGGAAAGCGGCATATCCGACTATCGCAGCAAAGGCGGGCTGTGGGATCGCTTCCAACCGATTACCATCGATGAATTTATGGCTTCAAAAAAGGCGCGCATCGAATATTGGCGGCGCAAACTGGAGCTCTACGACCAGCTCGACCGGGCCCGGCCCAATCCGGCGCATACGGCATTGGCGGACTTTTATCAAAAAGGGCTTTTAAAATCGGTGATCACCCAGAATGTGGATGGCCTCCATCAGGCGGCCGGCCTTCCGGATGAGGCGGTGATTGAACTGCATGGCAACACGCTCAGGGTCAGATGCATGCATTGCGGCGGTTTTGTGCCGCTTGAAGATGCGTTGGATCGCATCAAAAAGGACGATTTGGCGCCGGACTGCGAGTGCGGCGGATTTTTAAAACCGGATACCATATCCTTCGGTCAATCGCTTCCGCAGAAAGCCCTGCAACAAGCCATTTCGCTTTCCCAAGCATGCGATATGTTTCTGGCCATCGGCTCCACCCTGATCGTACAGCCGGCTTCATTGATGCCGGGATATGCCAAGCGGGCCGGCGCTTTTCTGGCCATCGTCAATATGTCGGAAACCCCCTATGATACGGACTGCGATTTACTGATCCGGGATCAGGCGGGTCGGGTGATGGCTGAGGTGAAAGAGATCATCGATCAAAAAACGGGGGCATCATTTCGGTCGACCCACCGGCAGGATGTATAGCGGGGTTTCCGCTTCGGACAAATCCATCAACCGGATGACCGCCTGGTTGTCAAATGCGCCGATGGGAACCGCCCCGAGCTTAAGGGAGGCCGCCTGCAAGAGCAAGTTCTGGGCGGCGTGCCCGGCTTCCATGAACACATATTGAACGCCGCGCTTGCCATACTTCCCCGTAGTCCGCTCAAACACCCCGGTTATCACAATGGATACCGGCGCATTGCGAATGGCGGATTGGGAGAGGCCGGCGCTGAAAAGGGCCTTTCGGTGATCCCCGGCTTTGACTTGATTGAATTGATGGGACTTTGGCTGATAATGATAGATGCCGGCATCCAGCTGTTCAGCATTACCCACGACCGCATAGATTTCCAGGGGATAAAGGGCGCCTGCAGAGGGGGATGTCCGAAATCCGCGGCCATGGGTAATCCCTTGTGCGGCCCACATGAGCTGACTGATATGAGATAGGGTTAATGGCGCGTCATTGTAATGCCGGATCGAACGGCGCGCATATAGGGCTTCTTCCAGCGCTGTGGCACTGTCTTTTTTCGGCTCAGGCAATTGAATAAATTTTTTCTCTTCTGATTCCATCGCACATCCGCCTTTTTCAACAAATGGGGGATGCCAAAAAATCGTGGGGGTCAGAATGATGGTAATAAAAATCAGCCAGCGACGGCCGGATCGGGCATAATAACTTAAACACATGGCAAGCCTCGGAAAATTAGGGTAAACATGTCAATAGGCATTTAATTAAGATAAATATATTCAGAAATCAGCCTTTCGTCAAAACGGATCTATCTTGAAGCTATTGAAATGTAGAATTTTTCTTGACATCAGAGCA
>DATGCF010000027.1:0-8567 GCA_035312245.1 Desulfosalsimonadaceae bacterium | reverse complement strand
ATCAAGCATGGAGAAAGCTGCATGGCCCTACAGGATACACTGATCAAAAAACTGGAATACCAGATTTTTACATGGTTAAAAAAATCGATGGCGCCTCTTGACGATCGGGTTTGCTGTATTACTTTACCGATAGAAATAGGTTACTGAAATATAAAAGAATATAGGAAAGGGGGTGGCATTATGGCATTGGTAAGATGGGATCCATGGACAACACTGCCGACACTTCAGGACCGTATCAACCGATTGTTTGAAGATGCAGTCCCGAACCGCACCGGCGGCGGTGAAAGCGAGATGAGTTTGTTTGATTGGCGTCCGAAGGTTGATACTTATGAGGAAGGCGACAATATCGTTATCAAAGCGGATCTGCCGGGTGTCAAAAAGGAGGACGTGAGCATCGATATCAAAGATAATGTCCTGACACTCAAAGGCGAACGCAAGCATGAAGAAAACATCAATGAGGAAAACTACTACCGAAGGGAAAGCGCATACGGAAAATTCCAGCGGGCTTTTACCCTGCCGGACGGGGTTGACCCCAATAAGATAGAGGCCGCTTATAAGGACGGGACGCTGAAGATCACCGTACCCAAAGCGGAAAAGACCAAGGCAAAGAAGATCGATATCAAGTAGCGGGACTTAAAAAAAAACCCGGGCTCCCAATTTAGGGGCCCGGGTTTCTATGGCCAAAACTTATCGTTAAGGCAATCAATCTGCCAATCCTCAACACCTAATCCCAATACCTAATAACTAATACCTATACACCATTCGCCGGCATTATCCAGTTTTCCGGGTCTTCAGCTCTACCATACTGAATATCCGTAATCGCATCGAAGAATTTCTTGGCCCATGGCCCGACACATCCGTCCCCAACGAACATTTGTTTATCCCGGTATTTAATCTCGCCAACCGGCGAAATGACCGCCGCCGTTCCGGATCCGAAAACTTCCTGCAGCTTTCCGGCCTCATGGGTATCAACCAGTTCATCGATGCTGATACGGCGTTCGGTTACCGGCATGCCCCATTTCTGGGCCAATTGGATGACCGTGTCCCGGGTAATGCCCGAGAGGATGCTGCCGCTAAGAGAGGGCGTCACCAGCTCATTGTCGATCACAAAGAAAATATTCATGGAGCCGACTTCCTCCACATATTTGAGCTCCACGCCGTCAAGCCACAGGACTTGGGTATAGCCTTTCCGGTGGGCTTCTTCGCCGGCGTAGAGGCTGGCCGCGTAGTTGCCTGCGGTTTTGACCTCGCCCATGCCGCCGCGCACGGCTCGGACGTATTTATCCGTGACCCAGATTTTGACCGGATTGAACCCCTCCTTATAGTAGGCCCCCACCGGAGAAAGGATGATGAAAAACCGATAGGTATAGGAGGCGCGGACGCCCAAAAAAGGGTCGGTGGCGATGATGGTGGGCCGTATATAAAGGGAGGTGCCCGGTGCGGACGGCACCCACCGTTTTTCAATCTTTAAGAGCTCCATCAGGGCGTCTAAGGCAAAATCTTCATCAAATTCCGGGATACACAGCTTGTGCGCAGAACGGTTGAACCGTTTGAAGTTTTCCGTGGGCCGGAACAGGTTAATTCCGCCGGCCGGGGTCTTAAAAGCCTTTAACCCTTCGAAAATGGATTGGCCATAATGCAGGACCATGGTTGACGGGTCCAGGGTAAAATTATGGTAGGGTTCGATGCGGGGATTATGCCATCCGTTTTCCAGGTCATAATCCATATTAAACATGTGATCCGTAAACACCGTTCCGAAGCTTAGCTCGGACTCCTCAGGCAGCTCTTTTAATTGGTCAGTGGTTTTGATGCTAAGTGTCATACGTTTCTCCATATCCGATGAGATAGTAATTCAAAACCTAAATTGAACAAAACATTTTTATATTCTTTACCACGCACATCGCCATGATCAAGAAAATTTATTCTTAACGCGAACGGGAATTTCAGTTCGCCGTCACCCGCTTTTGGGCCATCTGCCGTTAAACCGGCCCGGCAATGGCGCCGAAGGCCGTTAAAACCCTTGACAAAACCGATAATTTTCTTAATTTTTGGCTTTTATGAACATGCATGGCGATTTCACTCATCCCTAAATTGATCCGGATGGCAAAGTAAAGGGCAAATAATGCGAGAAGATATCATTCAAATCCGATGGCACGGCCGGGGCGGACAAGGGGCGATCACAGCGGCCAAGATTGTGGCCAGCGCCGCCTTTTCCTCAGAATATGCGGGGGTGGTGATGACACCCACCTTTGGGACTGAACGCCGGGGGGCGCCGGTGCTAACTTCACTGAAAATCTCCAAACACAAAATCTATGACCTCTCGCCGATCGCGGAGCCGGATATGGTGGTGGTGTTCGACCATCTTCTGTTAAAAGAAGTGGATGTGACCGGCGGCCTGCGCGCTGGCGGCCTCATCATGATCAACTCCCCGAGGCAGCCGGCGAATTACGCTTTTGAGGGCATGACCGTATCCACCGCTGATGTGAGCTCTATTGCCACCCGTGTGGGCCTGCCGCCGGGAATCATCAATACCGGCATGATCGGCCTGTTTGCCAAAGCCACCGGCCTGTTGGATCTCGATCCCCTGCTTCAGGCGATTACCGAGGAATTTGAAGGCCGCAATCCGGAAAAAAATGTCGAAGCCGCGCGTGCGACTTATGAAAACACATTGATTGGAGATTCCAGATGACCGATAAAAAATATGCCTGCCGGATTTCAAGGAGCGAGCCCGGCCCCGGGGACGGGGGCAGAACCGGGTCCTGGCGGGTGCTTCGCCCGGTGATTGACCTTGAAAAATGCATACCCGCCAAACGCAATAAGGCGGCCTGCTTTAACTGCTGGCTCTATTGCCCGGACGGCGTGATCACCCGGACCATTCCGCCGACCATTGATTACGAATACTGCAAGGGTTGCGAAATCTGCGCGGAAGAGTGCCCGGTGGGGGCGATTACCATGGTTGAGGAAACCGTCTATATCAAAGAGGAGAAATAATCCTATGCATGTCATTGAAGCCGGCAACGTGGCAGCCGCCAACGGGGTCAAGCTGGCGCGGGCCCAGGTGGTGGCCGCCTATCCCATCACGCCGCAGACGCCACTAACGGAAAAGCTATCCGAGTTTGTCGATTCCGGACAAATGGATGCCGAATATATCCCGGTGGAAAGTGAACACAGCGCCCTGTCCGTCTGCATCGCCGCATCCAGCGCCGGTGCGCGGGCCTTTACCGCAACGAGCGCAAACGGACTCTTGTATATGAGCGAGCAGCTGCACTGGGCCGCCGGGGCCCGGCTGCCAATTGTGATGTGCGTTGTCAACCGTGGCATCGGCGCACCCTGGACCGTTTGGAATGACCAGCAGGACGCGATTTCCCAGCGGGATGACGGCTGGATCCAGCTTTTTGCCTGTGACCATCAGCAGATCATTGACACGGTTATCCAGGCCTTCGCCATTGCCGAGACCGTAAGCATCCCGGTCATGGTGTGCTATGACGGCTATCTCCTGTCGCATACTTATATGCCGTTTGACATCCCGGAGAGGGATGCCGTGGACGCTTTTCTTCCCGAATTTTCCCCTGAATACGCCTTGAATCCGGCTGCCCCCTGCAACCTAAATACGGTGACACTGCCGGACATCCGGCCGGATGTGCGCGGCAACACAGCGCCCGGCTATATGGAAATCCGCCACAACCTGCACACGGATATGCGGGATGCGCTTGACGTCATTAAAACCGTGGATCAAAAATTCTACGATACCTTCGGCCGCGGGGGAAACTGCTATCTGGAGCCCTACCAATGCGAAAATGCCGAATATATCGCCGTATGCATGGGATCGCTCTCGTATCAGTTGCGGGATGTCGTGGATGTCCTGCGGGAAGAGGGCCTTAATATCGGGGTATGCGGCCTCCGGGTTCACCGCCCGTTTCCGGATGAGGCTGTCCGCGAAGCCTTTGGCGGGGCCAAGGGGATTATTGTGATGGAAAAGGCGCTCAGCTATGGCTATGAAGGGGCGTTATACACGGACATCAAGGCGGCGCTCTATCACTGCGACAATCGCCCGTTTATCCATAACTACATCCTGGGGCTCGGCGGCCGGGAAATCAAGACCCAGCAGCTCAAAGATGCTCTGCACCAGTCGTGCACCGCAAAGATTGCGCCGGAGGATATGCCCCAGTGGATCGGGCTAAAACTTTAATATATAATAGGATATAACAATGGCTGAAAAAACAACCATCTTAAACCTGCCGGAAGACGAGCTGGTTCATCCGGGAAACCGGGCCTGCGCCGGCTGCGGATTAAGTCTTATCTACCGGATCGGTTTAAAAGCCCTGGGACGGGATACGATTCTGGTGGTTCCGCCCAGCTGCCTGACGGTTCTGCAGGGGCTTTATCCCATTGCCGCCACCCAGCTGCCCTGCCTGAATGTGACCTTTGCCTCCACTGCGGCGGCGGCCACAGGCATTCTCGGCGCCATGCGGGCAAAGAAAAATACCTCCACCACAGTGGCTGCCTGGGCCGGCGACGGCGGCACCAGCGATATCGGCCTGCAGGCGCTATCCGGCGCCTGTGAACGCGGAGAGGATTTTATCTTTATCTGCTATGACAATGAGGCCTATATGAATACCGGCGTACAGCGCTCCGGCACCACACCCCAGGGCGTATTAACCACCACCACCCCGATTTCCGGCAAAAAGCAGAAGAACAAGGATGTCCCGGCCATTATGGCGGCCCACGGGATTCCCTATGTGGCCACGGCATCCCCCGCCTATCCGCTGGATCTGTATGATAAGATTAAAAAGGCGAAAACCATCTCCGGGCCCAAATATATTCACGTGCATACCCCGTGCCCGTCCGGCTGGGGCTTTAATCCGCGCTACACCGTAAAAATCGGCCGCCTGGCCGTGGAAAGCGGTCTATATGATTTGTATGAAAACGAAAACGGCCGGTTCGAATTAAGCAGCCCCTCCAGCCGGCTGCTTAAAAAAGAACGGCGCCCGGTATCCGAATACCTCGAAACCCAGGCCCGCTTCAAAGGCTTTTCAGACGCCCGGATCGCAGCCATTCAACAGGAAGTGGATGCAAAATGGGAGACTTACAGGAAGGAGGCTGAGTGCGGCATCATATAGCGCCTTATCCTTCGTGAAGGACCGCCAAAATATCCGCCGTCCCCTCTTTGGCGGCGATCATGTGCGGGGTTGTGGAAAGATAGTAGATGCTGTCCCCGGGCGCCAACTCAAATGTATCCTGATCGATTTTAACGATGACGGTCCCTTCAATCACGTAGATGAATTCCTCGCCTTCGTGGACCGAGGTTTCTTGATCCGGATTTGCCTCCAGCGTGACCATTAAGGCCTCCATATGCCGGCCTTTGACTTCCGGCGCCAGGCTCTTGTAGGTATATAGCTGTTTGCCCTTGGTGGAAGTGGAGCGCGAAACCACCTTGCGCTCATTTTTTCGGGTGATCGAATAGAGCTTGCTTCCCACGCCCGAGACCAGCCGACTGAATGCGCTGTCCAATGCCTTGGAAAGCTTGACCAGAGTGCCGAGCTGGGGCTGAATTTCATTTTTCTCGATCTTTTCCAAAGACTTGACCTCAAACCCCGTCACATTGGCCAACTCGTCATAGGAAAGGCCTTTCGCCTCCCGGATTTTTCTGATTCGCTCGCCCACGGCCTCCACAGTGACCGGCTCAGATGACGAAATATCCCCGGTTAAAACCTCATATCGATCTTCGTTGATGGACATTTGCGACTCCCTTGTCTATTGAAAATTAATCACCTTTATTATGTTTAATTATCAAATCAAAATCCCCGGGTCAACAAATCCGAAAGTCCCGTTTGGCTCATTCAGTACCCTCGGTTGGCTCAAGGCCCCCGGAAGGGCAAACACAACGATGTCGAATATTTTGAATGATTGTCATTTACCCCTCCTTTATGTATAATCATAAAAATCAGAATTACTATTAGGGAACCGGGGGCCTCAGCAGCCCGAACGAGTATCCGAGAACCGCATGAAGTATCAAAAATTCTTTCACTTTCTGCAAAACGTCGGCAAAGATCCGTCCGCCATTTTTTTTGAGGATGAGCTGACCCGGCTCAAAAACCGCCGGTTTTTGTTAAACTATTTTAAAAATGACATTGACTGGCAGAGATTGCATCGCCCGTTTTCCCTTTTGTTGATCGATATTGATTATTTCAAGCGATTAAATGAGCAATACGGCGATGAAGCCGGCGATCAGGCCCTGGTGCATGTCAGCACCATTTTAAGGGACACAGCTGGCGAAGATGGCATCCCGATTCGGTATGCCGGGGATGAATTTATCCTGCTCCTGCCGGATACGCCTAAACAGGATGCCGTAAGAGCGGCTGACGCCCTGCTGAACAATATTCACTATAACCTATTTTTCTCAGCTGAAGCAGACACCGCCATTCCCGTCACTTTAAGCATTGGCATTGCCTCCGCACCGGATGACGCAACTTCAGGCAATGATCTCATCCATCAGGCGGATACCGCCCTTTATGCAGCCAAACAGTCCGGCCGAAACCGATATGTGGATATTGCGACGGTCGTACCCGAAATCGTTTCCCATAAAACGGCCATCCATTATTTGGATAATGCCGGCATTGTGGGGCGCAAATCGCAATTTAAAGTGGTTGGGGACGCCCTTAAACAACTGGGGCGTGGCCAGCAGGGATTTCTCATTATCGACGGGGCGCCCGGCATGGGCAAGACCAGCTTTCTGGATTTGGTGCAGCGCAATCTGGCCAAAACCAATGTCAATATGGTACGGATCGCCGGGACCCTGCAGGAATCCTACCGCCCCTATTATCTGATCTCCTATATCGCCATGGCCATAATGAACCAGCGCAAGGACAAAGGCCAGCCCATTCTTGACGCCCTGGATGAGTTCACGATCCATCGACTGGCGCATGTCATTCCCCAGTTAATCGATGCCGAAGAGCCGCCGCCGGAAAATGACGCCGCCCATCGCGAGGCGATCTTTAGATCATTCTGCAATTTTTTTACCGAATTGATGGATGGTCAGCCGCTGGTGCTATTAATCGATGACTTTGATTACAGTGACCCCGCCTCCCTGCATCTGCTGCAGACCGTATTTAATGTGCAGCAGATGCCCATGATGGTCTGCGGCACGGCTTCCCAAGAGGTGCCCGCCAAGCCCCAAGCCATTCCGCTGGAACTCTTTCGAAATGCCTACAGCGAGGAACTGGGGATCCGCGATATTACCCTCACCGCGCTTACGGCAGAGGACATTAATAAGCACGTTAATATGGTCTTTCCGGGCATCAAGTTTCCCCGCCGAACAGCCCATGAAATGGCTACCCTCACCGAGGGCAATCCGCTTTTTATTTCGGAAATCTTACGGAAAATGGTCACGGACCGAAAAATTTTTCAAGAGGGCTCCAAATGGCGAATTGCAGCCATCGAAAAAAATTATTTCCCCAGATCCCTGGACGAAATTATTCAGCACAAGATGATGCTTCTGGATGAAGAAAGCCGGCAGTTTATTGATCGGGCCTCTGCCTTCGGGGAATCGACGTCGCTCAGCATGCTGGCCGGATTCTCAAAGGAGCAATCCGCCAAAATTTACGATTACCTAAACGAAGCCGTAGCCCACGGCATTGTCCGGTCGGATTTCAGTGAAGCAGATGAAAATATCCGGTTTTCCAGTAAACGTGTTCGGGATACCATCTATGCGGATATCTCGCCCGAGGCCCGGGCGGCGCTCGAGGATCAGATCGGCAGCTATAAAGAAGGCCTATACCATCGGCAGCTACTGCCCTCAAAAACCATTGCCGCCCATCACTACAGTCAAGGCCAGGATCCGGAAAAAGCTCAGGCGTATCTCGACGAACTGGCGGATTATCATCGCCTTATTTTCAACCCGGAAGAAATTTACGCCTATCCGGATATAAATACAGAGGAGACCGGCGATACGGCCGAGGTGGCTGGAGAGGCGATTGCGGATACGCCGCTTAGTAAAAACACCATGAACCATGTTCCCAATCTTTTGCGCGCGCTGATTGTGGCAGTTCGAAATAAGCGGCTTTACCCACCGCAGAGCAAATCCGTGATTGACTCGGAAAACCAGCTTTTGGCCCTGATCCGCCAGATCCTTTCCACGGATGAGCGGCTTTCCATTATATCTGAAAAAAATGCCCTGTTGGTGAATCAGGAGCCCCTGGACATCACCCTGTATCCCACGGTGGCGGAAAAAATCATGGGACTCTGGAACCGGCTTGAGCTAAAGCACCTAACCTTTATGCGCGGCATTTCAGCAGAAGAGCTTACCACCCTGATAAATAAAATCAGCCAAACAAACAGCAAATCCATTAAACCGGGATTCTGGCGATCTTTTCAAAGCGCCTATCCGATGCCCCATATTATCGCCGGGCAGATCACCTATCAAAAAATGGATCCCCCGGCATCTGCTGATGCTGCGACGGCGCCCGTGAAACCCGCCCGGACAATCAACGATCTGTTGGATCCAGCGGATTTAAAAATTGCCCAAAAAATTATCAGCAGCCTGCTCGGGGCAGCCAACAAACTGAAAC
>DATGCF010000026.1:0-13405 GCA_035312245.1 Desulfosalsimonadaceae bacterium | reverse complement strand
GCCCCATCCGCCGGCCTGGCGGGGCCGTAATGCCGGCAACAAACCCCACCACCGGCTTGCTCACATGGTCTTTGATAAAATCCGCCGCATTCTCTTCGGCATTGCCGCCGATTTCCCCGACCATGACAATGCCTTTTGTATCCGGATCATGCTCAAACGCCGACAGACAATCGATAAAATTGGTCCCGTTAATGGGATCGCCGCCGATGCCGATACAGGTGGTCTGCCCCAGTCCTTCCCGGGTCAGCTGATACACCACCTCATAGGTAAGCGTTCCGGAGCGTGACACCACGCCGATGGGACCGCCCGGCTGATGAATCGGGCCCGGCATGATGCCGACTTTGGCCTCGCCCGGCGTGATAATGCCCGGACAGTTGGGACCGATCAGCCGCGTCCCGGATTGGTTCAATACATGCTTTGCTTTTGCCATATCCAGCACCGGAATCCCTTCGGTAATGGCCACAATCAAATCAATGCCGGCATCTGCGGCCTCCATTATGGCATCAGCCGCAAATGGCGGCGGGACAAATATCATGCTGCAGTTGGCCGCGGTTTTAGTGACCGCCTCTTTTACTGAATTAAAAATCGGCACCCCGTCCATTTCATCGCCGCCCTTGCCCGGCGTCACACCGGCCACCACATTGGTACCGTATGAGACGCATTGCCGCGCATGAAACTGGCCTTCTTTCCCCGTAATTCCCTGCACCACTAGTCTTGTATCTGAATTGACGAAAACACTCATTCGTTATCACTCCGCGTCATCTATGACAGCCTAAAGTTATGCGACGATTCGGGCTACCTGTTCCCCGGCATCTTTCATATCCACCGCAGTAAAAAGCTTCATGCCCGATTCTTCCAAAATTTTCCGGCCTTCCTCAACATTGGTTCCTTCCATGCGAACTACCACAGGGACCCTGATGTCCATATTCTTGGCCGCCGCTACGACTCCCTGAGCCAGCACATCGCAGCGGAGGATGCCGCCAAAGATATTGATTAAAATCCCCTTCACCTTTTCATCGCTTAGGATGATCCGGAATCCGTTCTCCACCATCTCAGCCGTCGCACCGCCGCCCACATCCAGAAAGTTGGCGGGCTCCGCCCCGGCCAACTTGATGGTATCCATCACCGCCATGGCCAGCCCCGCGCCGTTTACCATATTGCCGACGTTTCCATCCATATTGATGTAGTTTAAATTATATTTGGATGCCTCGACCTCTAATGGATCCTCTTCGTCCAAATCCCGGTAATTTTCCAAAATGTCCTTGTGGCGAAACAACGCATTATCGTCAAAGTCCATTTTGGCATCAAGCGCGATCACTTGGTCATCGGCGGTGAGTACCAGCGGATTAATTTCAACGAGGGAGCAGTCGCGGTCGACAAACAGCTTGTAAAGCTGATTTAGCATTTGGGTAAACGGCTTTATGGCGTCTTTCGGCAAGTTCAAACCAAATGCCGCCTGGCGGCCGTGATAGGGCTGGATACCCAGAAGCGGATTGATCTGGACTTTGATAATCTTCTCCGGGGTGCTGGCCGCGACCTCTTCGATTTCCACGCCCCCGGCCTCAGACGCGATGATCATGATATTGGCGGTTTCCCTGTCTATGATAAGGCTTAAATACAACTCCTTTTTGATGTCCAGCCCCTCTTCAATCAGGACCTGTTTTACGGTCTTGCCCTCTGGACCGGTCTGATGGGTCACCAGGTTCATGCCTAGTATGGCATTTGCGTTTTCCTTTACTTCCTCAAGCGACTGGGAAAGCTTGACACCCCCGCCTTTTCCGCGGCCGCCGGCATGGATCTGGGCCTTGACCACAACCGGCAGCTTTTTCAGGGATTCCGCAATCCGAAAGGCTTCAGCAGCCTCTTTGGCCACGCCGCCATTTGGCACCGGCACCTCATATTGCTTAAACAGCTCCTTGGCCTGAAACTCATGAATCTTCATTGATCAGCTACTCCCGGTATCTGTATGAACTGTATTTAAATTAACCAATCACGCACAAGACATCATTCTTGGCCACTGAATCCCCGACATTAAAATTGATGGATTTAATCGTTCCATTGGCCGGGGCAGGCAGAGAATTCTCCATTTTCATGGCCTCCAGGATCACCACGGTTTCGCCTTCTTCCACGCTATCGCCGACCTGCTTTTCGTAACTGATAATCATGCCCGGCATGGGAGCCTTTACCGGCGTACCTTCGGCTGGTGCGGCGGTTGAGGGTTTGGTCGCAGGCTTTGATTCGGCCGCCTCTTTTTGGGGCGGCGCCTCAGGTGCGGGGGCTCGGCGTTCCGGCTGCGCTGCCTGGGCGGGTGCGGGTTCAGCTTGCGGCTGGGCCGCTGGCTGAGTGGACTGGGGTTCCGGCTGAGCGGCAGCCGCCGCTGGGCGCACAACCAAAGGCGGGCCGCCCGGCTCATCGACGACCACCTCATAGTACTGATCATCCACGAACACGTTAAATGTCCGGGCATGCTCAGTGGTTTCCGGGCTCTTTTTCTCAACGAGTTCACCGGCCCTGGCCTTTGCCACCAATTCTTCCTCTTTTTTGGCATCCTCGAGGGTCTTTGCCTTAACTTCCTCAGGCGGTGTTTCCAAGCCGTATTTATATTTCAGAAATTTTTTACCGGTAATCGGATACAGGGCATAAATAAGCACATCATCGATATCCGTTGAGATATCCTTGATATCCTCCCTGGCCTTTTCAAGTTCGGGCTCAAGCACTTCCGCTGGTCGGCAGGTTATCGGCTCTTCACCCCGTTCATAGCCCTTGAGCGCCTTTTTCTGAACTTCCGGATCGATGGGTGCCGGGGTCTTTCCATACAGGCCGTAGCAGAGATCCTTGACCTGGCCGGTAATCATCTTATACCGGTCATTTTCATCGTCAAACAGGACATTGTTCACTGTCTGCGTGCCCACGATTTGGCTGGTTGGCGTGACCAGCGGCACCTGCCCCAGTTCCTTGCGAACGCGGGGCAGTTCCCTGTAGACGTCATAGATGCGGTCCAGCGCATCCATCTGCTTTAACTGGTTCACCAGATTGGAGAGCATCCCGCCCGGGGTCTGATGGAGGAGCACGTTGATGTCTATAATCGATACCTTGGAGTCATCCAGCAGGTGCTTGTATTTGGGCAGAATCTGTTTTTCCAGGATATCATTGATATCAGCCAGCGCCTGAATATTAAAACCGGTGTCCCGGTTGGTGCCAAGAAGCGCCATCACCAGCGGCTCGATCGCGGGATGGGACGTGCGGAAGGCATAGCTCGACATACAGGTATCAATGATGTCCACGCCAGCCTCAACCGCCTTCAAGTGGGTCATTGAGGCCATGCCGGAGGTGAAATGACTGTGCAGATGAATGGGAATTTTGGTTTGCGCCTTCAGTTCCTTGATCAGTTCAAAGGCATCATAGGGCGCCAAAAGCCCGGCCATATCCTTGATACAAATGGTATCTGCCCCCATATCCGCCAGTTCCTTGGCTTTTGCGAGATAATAGTCCAGATTATAAACCTCGCCGCCCATGCGGGGCTCAGTCAGCGAATAGCAGATGGAGCCTTGGAAATGCTTGTCGCATTTTTTGATGACTTCTACAACGGTTTCGAAATTACGGAAATCATTTAACGCGTCAAAAGTTCGAAAAATATCGATCCCGTTTTCCGCAGAGCGCTCCACAAAAGTTCGAGCCACATCATCCGCGTAGTTACGGTAGCCAACCAGGTTTTGCGCCCGAAGCAGCATGGAAAACGGGGTTTTCTTTAAGTAGCGCTTAAGCGTGCGAATACGCTCCCAGGGATCTTCATTCAAAAACCGGTGCATAGAGTCAAATGTCGCACCGCCCCATGTTTCCACCGCCCAAAAACCGACATCATCCATCATCTCCGCAACAGGAATCATATCTTCGGTTCGTCCGCGCGTGGCAAAAAGTGATTGATGACCGTCCCTCAGGGTCAGGTCCTGAATTTTAACCGGATTCTTTGCCTTGGGACGATCCTTGTCGTAATCCATCGAAGTCATTTTAACTTGAAAATGGTCCGTCATATCTTTTTCTCCTCATTTCCGTGGTATCACAGGGAATTAAAAGTTTGCCCATATTTATTAACGCCGCCAACCGCCAGCCCGCTGCAGCGCCTTCATCTGCATAAGATTTCGCATCTGCATCTGCTGCTGACGGCCGCTGACCCGCCAGACCGGCGTGACTGCCTGGGGAGTTAGCCCGGCTGCCGGCGTTTCAATGCTCTCAGCTTTTGCGGGTTGAGGCTCCATAAATATCGCCGCCTCTTCCTGGGATTTTATGTAGGCCGCCACCGCGGCAATGGCTGCTGTTTTTTTCCGATCCGGTTTCATCGCCTCTCCATTAACAGGTTTAAATTTTGAGGTATTAGCTTTTAGGTGTTGGGTATAAAAAACAGATCTAATTCCTTTATCTAGTCTCTAGTCTCCAGTCTCTATACCGGTATATTCCCATGTTTTTTCGGCGGCAGCATCTGCCGCTTGTTATACATAATTTCAAGGGCCTCTATCAGGCGGGGGCGGGTCTCGCTGGGCATAATCACATCATCCACATAGCCGCGCCGGGCCGCCCGGTAGGGGTTGGAAAACAGTTCCCGATACTCTTCAATTTTTTCTTTCCGTTTGGCGTCCGAGTCATCCGCCTCTTTGATGGTTTTCCGATGAATGATATTGGCTGCGCCTTCGGCGCCCATGACGGCGATTTCGGCAGACGGCCAGGCAAAGGCAATATCAGCGCCGAGATGCTTGGAAGACATGGCGATGTAGGCCCCGCCGTAGTCCTTCCGGACGATTAACAGGAGCTTCGGCACCGTGGCCTCGGAATAACACCATAGAAGCTTGGCGCCATGCCGGATGATCCCCCCCCATTCCTGGTTGCTGCCCGGCATATACCCCGGCACATCAGCGATGGTTAAAAGCGGAATATTAAACGCATCACAGAACCGGATAAACCGGGTGGCTTTATCTGATGCATCAATATCCAGACAGCCGGCCAGATAGTTGGGCTGGTTGGCAATGATGCCAACGGTTTTACCATTCAATCGGGCAAAACAGACGACCATGTTTTTGGCATATAAGGCATGAGGTTCAAAATATTCGCCGTTATCCACAATGGATTCAATGAGCGTTTTCATATCATAGGCGGTATTGGCGTCATCCGGAACAAATGCATCCAGGCTGGGATCCGTCCGGCCGGGATCATCAGCGGGGTCTAAAGCAGGCGGATCCTCCATATTGTTCGAGGGCAGGTAGGAGAGCAGTGTCTTGATCTGATCAATGGCATGTTCCTCGGATTCACTGGCAAAATGCGCGACACCGCTTTTCTCATTATGCGCGATGGCCCCGCCCAGTTCCTCAAAGGTTATTTCCTCGCCGGTGACGGATTTGATGACCTGGGGGCCGGTAATAAACATATGGCTGGTTTTTTTGACCATGAAGATCCAGTCCGTCATGGCCGGGGAATAGACCGCACCGCCGGCGGTGGGTCCCATAATCGCAGAAATCTGGGGGATAACACCGGAGCAGATAGAGTTTCGGTAAAATATCTCGCCATAGCCGCAGAGCGCATCTACCCCTTCCTGTATACGCGCGCCGCCGGAATCGTTAAATCCGACTACCGGAGCTCCGGATTTATGCGCCAGATCCATAATTTTGCATATTTTTCTGGCATGCATCTCACCAAGCGTTCCGGCTCTTGCCGTGAAATCCTGGGCAAAGGCGAAAACCGGCCGATTATCCACATACCCGTAGCCGGTAACCACCCCATCAGCCGGGATATCGGTTTCATCCATGCCGAAATCCACACACCGGTGCTTGACAAACATATCCACTTCCCGGAAGGTGCCGGGATCAAACAGGTGCTCAAGCCGTTCACGGGCGGTCATTTTGCCCTGCTCGTGCTGCTTGGCCACCCCTTTCTCCCCTCCCATTTCAAGGGCCTTTTCTTTTAGTTTCTTTAGCTCTTCGATTTTTTCAGCATTGCGACCCATATGCGTTCCTTTCCTTTGGCCGGGTAAATATATCCAACAGAGTTTTAACAGCCGCCGTCGGAGTAGTTTCTCCAACCTCAACGGCTCGTTTGAGCTCAGGCAGCCGGTGCCTGACTTGAGGCGTGCTGTAAAACCACTCCTTCAAGCCTTCTTCAAGTAAATACTGCATCCAATCCAGTGCCTGGCGCTTGCGTTTCGCCGCCAGATCACCACTCTTAATCATCTGTTGGCGGTGATTTAAAACCGTGTGCCATATTTCCTCAATCCCGCTCATGGTCAGGGCGCTGCAGGTCAAAACCGACGGCACCCAAGTGGAGGAGGATGGGGTAAGCAAATGTAGGGCATCTTCGTATTGCTTTCGGGTCTTTTTGGCATTTTCAATATTTTCCCCATCCGCCTTATTGACCGCTATCGCATCCGCCAGTTCCAGAATTCCCCGTTTAATCCCCTGAAGCTCATCCCCCGCCCCGGCCAGAATCAGCACCAGGAAGAAATCGACCATCGAGGCGACCGAGGCTTCGGACTGGCCAACGCCGACGGTTTCAACGATGATCACATCAAATCCGGCAGCCTCGCAAATCAGCATGGCCTCCCGGGTTTTCCGGGACACACCGCCCAGAGACCCCCCGGATGGCGAAGGCCGAATAAAGGCTTCAGGTCGGGCGGAGAGCTTTTCCATTCGGGTCTTATCCCCGAGTATGCTGCCCCCGCTTCTTGCGCTGCTGGGGTCCACCGCCAGCACGGCCAGTCGATACCCCTGATCGATCAATTGCAGCCCCATGTTTTCAATAAACGTACTTTTACCGGCACCGGGCACCCCGGTAATGCCAAGCCGAATCGTATTCCCGGTATCCGGCAGCAGCTCATCCAAAACGGTAGTCACCAACTGCTGATGGGTCGCCAGGGAACTTTCAATCAGGGTAATGGTTTTGGCCAGAATTTTGCGATCCCCGGCGCGGACGCCCTGAATGAAGTATTCGGGATCGGCTTCCATCAGCGATTTTCCAAAGCATTTAGGACCTGATTGGCGGATTCAGTCACCTGGCTGCCGGGGCCGAACACCTTAGATACGCCGCGCTCATAAAGGAACTCATAATCCGCCGGCGGAATAATGCCGCCGACCACAACCAGAACATCCTCTGCGCCCTCATTTTTCAAAGCATCGATCAGCTCGGGCACCAGTATTTTATGCCCGGCCGCAAGACTTGAGACACCGACCACGTGCACATCATTTTCTACCGCCATGCGGGCGGCTTCGGCAGGGGTCTGGAACATGGGGCTGATATCCACGTCAAAGCCCAGATCCGCGTATGCGGTGGCCACCACCTTAATTCCCCGGTCATGGCCGTCCTGTCCCATTTTAGTCACCAGGATGCGCGGCCGGCGCCCTTCCTTTTCCGCAAATTGTTCCGTCCGTTTGCGTATGGCGGCGATAATTTCATCATCCTGATACTCTGAGGCGTAGACGCCGGATATGCACTGGGTGGTGGCTACATACCGACCAAAAACTTTTTCCATGGCATCGCTGATTTCCCCGATCGTGGCACGGGCGCGGACGGCCTCAATGCTTGCCTCAAGCAGGTTGCCGCCGGACTCCGCATACTGGGTGAGTTTTTCGAGCGCCGCTTTGACAGCAGCCTCATCCCGGTTCTCCCGCACGGATTTGAGACGGGCGATCTGTTCATCGCGCACAGCTGAGGATATTTCGCGCACATCGATTTCCGTCTGCTCATCCACTTGATATTTATTAACTCCGACAATGGCCTCCAACCCCTGATCAATCTTGGCCTGGCGCCTGGCGGCCGCCTCTTCGATCCTCATTTTGGGCATGCCCGATTCAATGGCCTTGGCCATGCCCCCGAGTTCCTCCACCTCGTTAATAATTTTTCTGGCCGCCTCAACGATGGACTGCGTCAGGGATTCAATATAGTATGAGCCGCCCAGCGGATCGACCACATCCGTTACGTGGGATTCTTCCTGGACAATCAGCTGGGTGTTTCGAGAAACCCTTGCTGACAAGTCTGTCGGGAGGCTCACGGCCTCATCAAATGAATTCGTATGAAGCGACTGAGTGCCGCCAAGCACGGCCGCTAAGCATTCAAGCGTCGTGCGGATGATGTTGTTGTATGGATCCTGCTGGGTCAGACTCCAGCCCGAGGTCTGGACATGGGTCCGGAGCATAAGCGATTTGGGATTTTTCGGGTTAAACTGCTTCATCAGCTCATGCCATAAAAACCGGGCCGCCCGGAGCATGGCGATTTCCATGAAGAAATTCATGCCCACGCCAAAGAAAAAGGAAAGCCGCGGGGCGAATTCATCAACGTCTAAGCCGGCATTTAACGCGGTCTTTACGTATTCCACCCCGTCCGCGAGCGTAAATGCCGTTTGCAGCACCGAATCCGCGCCGGCTTCCATCATATGGTATCCGCTGATGCTGACGGTGTTATATTTGGGCATGTGTTTGGAGCAATAGCCGATGATGTCCGATACAATCCGCATGGACGGGCTTGGCGGATAGATATAGGTGTTTCGGGTCAAATATTCCTTGAGGATGTCATTCTGGATAGTGCCTCTTAACTTTTCCTGGGATACGCCCTGCTCCTCTGCTGCCACGATATAGCCGGCAAGAATCGGCAAAACCGCCCCGTTCATGGTCATGGAGACGGACATCTCATCCAGCGGAATGCCATCGAAGAGGATCTTCATATCTTCAACTGAATCCACGGGCACGCCGGCTTTGCCCACATCGCCGGCCACGCGGGGATGATCCGAATCATAGCCGCGGTGGGTAGCCAGATCAAAGGCTATTGAGAGGCCTTTCTGGCCGGCGGCCAAACTTCTCCGGTAAAACTCATTGGATTCCTTGGCCGTGGCAAAGCCGGCATACTGACGGATAGTCCACGGCCGGTTGGTGTACATGGTGGCCCGAACCCCCCGGACGAATGGCTCCATCCCCGGCAGGGTGTTTTCAAATGAGATGTCCTCAAGATCCTCCCGGGTATAAAGAGGTTTTGTCGTTATGCCTTCCGGTGTGTTCCGGTTAAGGGTGTCTATGGGCTTGCCCTTTAATTCTTTTTGGGCTAGCTCTTTCCATTTCTCAATATCCGGATGTTCACTCATTGCTAAACTCCATTGTCATCATTATATCGGCAGTTTATTGTCAACCATGGCTCAAGCATGGACTTGATAGCCTAAAATAACAGAATCACAGGCAATGCCAAAGGCCTATCGTTCGCATAGCTCAACCAGCACCCCGTTTGTCGCCTTGGGATGCAAAAAAACGATTTTTGCCCCGCCCGCCCCCTGCCTGGGAGTTTCATCGATCAGCCGGACTCCTTTTTCCTTAAGTTCGGCCAGCGCCTGCTCAATATTGTCCACCCGGAAGGCCACGTGCTGGATACCCTGCCCCTTTTTTTCAATATACTTGGCAATCGGCCCATCCGGCTCAGTAGACTCCAGAAGCTCCACCTCGCTTTCCCCTATCGGGAAAAATGCGGTTTTAACCTTTTGTTCGGAAACGGTTTCCTCGCCCTCAAATGGCAACCCCAAAATATCCGTCCAAAAAGCCCTGGCATCATTTATATCATTTACCGCAATGCCGAGATGATCGACTTTCAATATTTTCATGATATTCCCCTTTATCCACAAGTAAGGTTTACATACATTTGATCCACTACTTTTTATTCTTTGCGACGATCCCATCGAAAACCAGCAGGCAGAATTGATCCGTCAGCAGATCCGGATCTAACGGACCGTCATTAATAACCGCAGGCAGAACGAGATGTTCAATGCCGCCGAGAACGATCTGCCGGATATTTCTGGGATTTAGATCTTTTCGGATTTCGCCGCCATTGATACCGTCTTCGATCAGTTGCAGAATCAAGTTGGTATACTGCTTGACGATACCATATGTTTCGCTCGTAAAATAGCCTGGATAGTTGCGCACCTCGAGCAGTAAAATTTTCGAAAACACCCGGTCCTGGTCATAAAAATAAATGGTGCTCCATATATACTTGCGAAGTTTGTTCTTTGCCCCCTCAATTCCCCTTAACCCCCAATCCACCTGCTCGACGAAATTTTCCAGATACTCATCGAGCACTGCGTGCAGAAGCCCCCGTTTATCGCCAAAATACCGATAAATCAAGGATTCATTGACGCCAGAGGTGCGGGATATCTCGGCTGTCGTAATGGAACTGAAATCTTTTTTGGCAAGCAACTGCCTGAGGGCATCAGCCAGCTTGGTTCGCCCGGAAGGCTTGGGCTGTCTGGCATCTGCCGTATGTCTGGAGGATTCATTCATTTTACAAATTATCAATGGAAAAATTTTTAAGTAAAACTTACTTGCTTCAAAATGCCGTGTCAAGCATTTTTGTTACGCGTCAATTTTTATCGGTGGGATTACTTAATACAGACCTTGCGCACTTCCAGTAGATCGCAGTGGCCGTCAAATATTTTTTCTATACCGTCCTGCTTCAAGGTGGTCATACCTTCGGCAACGGCCTGATCACGGATTTCGGACATAGGCGCCCGGCTCGTAATTAAAGATTTAATGACATCCGTTGCCACAAGCAGTTCATGGATGCCCATGCGGCCGCGATATCCGGTATTATTGCATTGCTCACAACCCACCGGCCGGTAAAGCATCAGTTCATCCGAATACGGAATATTAACGTTTTTCTTGAACCATTTTTCATCGTACTCCCGAACCAACGCCTCATACTCGGATTTATCCGGATGGTAAGTCTCTTTACAGTTTTTGCAAAGGGTGCGCACCAAGCGCTGGGCCAGAATGGCGATCAGGGCATCCGCGAAATTAAAGGGGTCCATCCCCATATCCAAAAGCCGGGTCACACTCTCCGGGGCGCTGTTGGTATGAAGAGTGGAAAACACGAGGTGACCGGTCAGAGAGGCCTCAATGCCCATTTGGGTGGTTTCCCTGTCCCGCATCTCACCGACCATGATCACATCCGGGTCAGCGCGGAGAAATGCCCGCATGGCAGCGGCAAAGTCATAGCCGATTTTGGGTTTGACCTGCACCTGCCGCAAGCCCTTTTGCGTGATTTCCACCGGATCCTCTGCGGTCCAGATCTTTCGGTCCACTTCGTTTATGTGCGCCAAGGCGGAATGAAGTGTGGTGGTTTTACCGGACCCCGTGGGGCCACAGCAAAAAATCAGACCATATGGCATGGTGACCGAATTGATAAAGTTTTCATAGTTTCGATCCGAAAACCCCATCTTATCCAAGGGGATTGGCTCGCCGGAGGCCAGAATCCGCATGACCACATCCTCTAATCCCCCTTGGGTCGGCACCGTCGCCACCCGCAATTCGATATCTTTATTGCCGTACTTTTTAAAACGAATTTTTCCGTCCTGGGGCTTGCGGCGTTCGGCGATATCCAGGTCAGACATGATCTTGATTCGGGAGATGACCGCGTTTTTATAGCTGTATGGAATGGTCTGATAAAGGGTGCAGGCGCCGTCCACGCGGACCCGGACTTCCGTATTCTTTTTGCCGGGCTGCGGCTCAATATGAATATCCGAAGCCCCCCGGCTGTGGGCATCTATGATGACCTTGTTAACCAGCTGCACCACCGCGCTGCTTTCTTCTGAGACATCGTATGTTTCCTCTTCAAACCCCTCATCGTCATCCTGGAGTTGGGAAATAATATCATCGATCGAAGAGCCTTCCCCGGGGCTTTTTTCCGAGGTAAACAGGTCAATCAGCTTAAGGATATCTTCCCGGATGGCAATATTGAATTTAATGCTTTTTTTGGGAAAAAGCGTTTTAATCTCATCCACCCGCCGGATATCGTCCGGATTGTCAATGGCAATGATGATATCCCCGTTTTCCGAGCGGATCGGCACCCAGGCATTGTTTCGCATAAACTTGACCTTCAAACCCTGCAAAAGCTCACCGGGTATCGGCATCGTAGAGTTATACTCCACAAGGGGCATATCAAAATAGCGGCTCAAAGCAATCCCGACTTCCTTTTTCGGAATTTTGAAATCGGAGATCAGGAGATTCTCAACCGGCTCCCTTTTCTCACGGGCTTTGGATACCGCATTGTTGAGCTCCTTCTGGGTGAGGATGTGGTTTTCCAGGAGATAGTCGAACTTGCCCTTGCCCTGGGAGGCCATCCGCTTCTGCTTATAAAGGGCGATGCCCATGATTTTCGTCAGTTCGCGGATATTGTCTTCATCCCGGCGGGTAAACGGTCCGCCGGACCGGCGATTGATCAACTGGATCACACCCAGCAGATAAGACTTAAACAGAATCGGCGCTGCCAGCACCTGCTTGGTCCGAAAGCCCGAGCGCTTATCCCAGCGGCTATCGAACTTCAATGACGCATCCAGGCTGTTTAACTCATTGGTGTCGTATACATCCTTAATATTAAGCATCTGCTGGTGGGTGGCCGCATAGCCGGCAATACTGTTATCTGATATGGGTACCCGGATCTCGGCAATTTCTTCGCCGGATTTAAACCTGGACACCAGTTCCCGCTTGATCCCATCTACATAATAAATGGTGATCCGCTCCGCCCCGATTAGATCGACGATATCATCTTTTAAATCAATCAGGATTTCATCCAGATTAAACGCCGCATAAATCTGATTGCTGATCTCCTGAAGTTTGGTGCGGTATTCAACTTCGGATTTTAAATGATGAACATCAACTTCATCCTCAGGTGTGGTTTTTAGAACCTGGTTGAGTTTTTCGGAAGCCTCCATGCCTCCCCCTGTTCAGTTTGTGGATTTGTTATGCCGATTTATTCGCCGCCGGATTTATTAGCCCGTCCGTCCGGATACCAGAGACCATAGAGCTTTTTAATGCCCCCCCCAATTAAAAGGATGCCCATGATATAAAAACAGATGCGAATGAACACCAGGACGCTGACAAAATATTCGATATCCGCCACCCGTTCCATGACATAGGGCATGCGAAAAAATACGCCGATTCCCATCAACAGAAGGGCAATGCCCCAGACGGTTTGAAAAATATCTTGATATGCCTTCATTTTAACTACCCTGCAATTATAAGCGCTCTAACCATATCAACTTACATTACATTCAACAACTATTAATTGTCAATTGGGTTTGTGCTTGACCGGCACTGCGTTCATCTTATATTGAAGTCAACCATCCCTTCATTATTTGATATAATCTATTTCAGGAGTATGGCTGCATGACAGCGAATGAACAATATGAACACAAACTTGAACTACGCAACCTCAGGCTTTCCGACTATCAGGATGTAAAGGAAATCATGGAACTGGTCTATCCGTCCATGGGGGGCGCATGGGATTTTGAAGAGTTTGCCGCCCTGATCGAACGGTTTCCGGAAGGCCAAATATGCATCGAAGACAAGGGCAAGGTCGTGGCCGGCGCTTTGGCGCTGATGGTCAATCATGATGA
>DATGCF010000025.1:0-32288 GCA_035312245.1 Desulfosalsimonadaceae bacterium | reverse complement strand
TGCCAGCTGCAAGGCCTTGACGGTGACGAAATCCGTTCTCCCCATCTTTTTGGCCATCTCCGGAGTCGTGACGATGGCGCAGGCCGAGCCGTCACTGACCCCGCAGCAGTCAAAAAGGCCTAGCGGATGGGCAATAATCGGGGATGCCATGACCTGGTCTTCGGTGACGGCTTTTTGCAAATGGGCCTTGGGATTTAACGTACCATTGGCATGGCTTTTTGCGGAAACATGGGCCATGGCCCTTTTCAGTTCATCATCCTTGATTTTATATTTTGTCGAATACGCGCTGGCAAGCTGGGCAAAAGAGCCGGGGGCGGTCAAATTAGGCCACCACTGCCAGAGCAGGGTGCCCGAACCGGAACCGGCGGCAGGAAGGCCACCATAGCCGGTATCTTTCAATTTTTCAACGCCCAGGGCCAGACAAATGTCATACGCGCCGGAAGCGACCGCGTAGCAGGCCCCGCGAAACGCTTCAGTCCCCGTAGCGCAGTAGTTTTCCACCCGGGTGACCGGAATCATGGGCAGGCGCAGGGTGGTGGCCAGCGGCATGGCGGTTTTGCCCACATTGATTTCATCCATGCAGGTGCCGAACCATGCGGCTTCAATCTCGGTATCCTCAATGTTTGCGTCCGCCAGGCACTCCTCATAGGCTTCCAGCATGAGCTCTTCAGCGCCGACATCCCAGCGTTCACCAAATTTGGTGCATCCCATGCCGATAATGGCGACCTTATCTCTTATTCCTGTAGCCATGGTTCATTCCTCCTTAAATATGGCGTGTGAGGTATTTATTAAAGTGAAAACAATTTGCCGATTAACTGGGATTTCATTACATCCCCGTCAATCTTGAGCTTGCCGGACGTAAACGCCTTCATGGGATCGAGCTTGCCGGAAATCATATCCAGAAAATCCCCGTCCGCCATTTTCAGCGTGCACGTGGGCTTCTCTGCTTTGCCGGGCGCCACCTCGCAGGCGCCGTTTTTGACCGTTACGGTCCAGTCGCCGCCGTCGCTACCGGAAATCGTGTATTGAAAGACCACATCCACGCCCTTGGCGGCATCCGGATTGAATGTCTCCGGCATTCTGTCGAACACATCTTTCACACTCATGCCGCTGCCTCCGGCTTCCTCCCCGCCGGCTGATTCCTTTTTGGGCTGCGGGGGGGATACCAATCCAAAGAGGGCGGCGTTGGCGTCATCATAAATTTCGGCCCCGCCCATGTCATTTATTTTATCGATATTTTCGCTCACCTGCTCAGGCGTGGGCGGGTTTTGCGCATCTCCTATTTGAATCCCGGGGCTGGTTAATATCGCGGCGCGGTTGTAATAGCCCATACCGGCATTAAATATCTTGCCGCTCTGGTTGCAGGCTTCGCTGGCCAGGTAGAGCACCAGCGGGGAGACAAATTCCGGCTTCATTTTTTCAAAAATATCCGGCGGCATAATATCCTCGGTTAAGCGGGAGCCGGCAAGCGGGGCAATGGTATTCACATTGATGTTGTATTTCTGGCCTTCGATGCGAAGCGTGTTCATCAAGCCGATAAGCGCCATTTTAGCGGATGAGTAATTGCTCTGGCCGAAATTGCCGTAAAGCCCGGCGCCGGATGTGGTCATGATGATCCGCCCGAACTTTTGTTCCCGCATCACTTTAAATGCCGGGCGGGTAACGTTGTAGGCCCCATTCAGATGGACTGCCTGTACGGCCTGCCAGTGTTCCGGCGCCATCTTAACAAAGCTTTTATCCCTTAAAATGCCGGCGTTGTTAATAACAATATCCACCCGGCCGAAAGTGTCCACAGCCGTCTGGATGATGTTTTCGCCGCCTTCCGGTGTGGCCACATTATCATAATTGGCCACTGCCTGGCCGCCGAATTCTTTGATTTCGTCAACCACCTGCTGGGCTGGTGTGGCGGAGCCTTCACCGGAGCCGTCGCGGGCGCTGCCCAGGTCGTTTACCACTACGCTGGCGCCGCGTTTGGCAAGTTCCAGCGCATATATCCGGCCCAAGCCGCCGCCTGCGCCGGTGATCACCGCCACCTGGCCATCAAATCTGACTTTTTTCATCTCTTCGGCCGCCCCGGGAACGGGCGCGGCCTTCCAGAAGTAGTTGACGAATCCGCGGTTTTTATCCTCCGTCCGCTTGCGAAACACCATATAAACCGGCAGCCCCACTTTTAACTCATCAAGCTTGCAGTCCGTGAAGTCGGCCATGAACCGGCCGCCGCCTTCAAACTGGATCATGCCATAGGTGTGCGGCGGATCCACGGAGACGGCCAAAAGGTCGCCGGTAAAGGTTTTAATTTTAGCCGGTGTATCGGCAAATTCATAGTCCTCCTGGGTATGCCGGGCCCGGCAGTGCGGATTGACACAGACGTCGGTTTTGGGAAACTGGGGGGTCTGGCATTGGGTACATTTACCGCCAACCAGGCCAAGAATCATTTTGCGCCGGCGCCATAGGGTGGTAAGCGCCGTCTGGGTCGGGGCTTCCGCACGGATGCCCATATCCGGCTGAATAAGATCTTTGAATTCCAGGAATTTTGGGTATTTATCGATGGTTTCCTTGTTTTCCAGGGTCTTCTTAAACTTATCCCGCGGCTTAAGGTTTAGGATATTCTCTGTGACCACAAAATAGAATGCGCTGCAGCCCTGACCGAAGCTCGCCATCAGAATCCGGTCGCCCGGCTTTGCATCATCAAGGGCCGCGGTCATCATTAGCATCGGATGGGCACATCCGGTATCTCCGCAAACTTCGTGCAGGTTATCCGCCACTTTTTCCGGCTCCGCCCCTAGCTTCTTGGCGATTTTTTTGTGCTCCGCCTTGAAAAAGCAGGGATAGACCAGTTTGTCCACATCCGCCATAGTGATATTTAGTTTGGTAAGCAGCCCGTTGACCGCTTCAGGGATGATTTTGGAGTAGCCCTCGTCGCGCACCCAGCGTTCCTCCCAGTTGTAGTCGTAACGCTTGAGCGCCCCCCGGTAATGGTCAATAAAATCATAGGAGACCGAATACGAGCCTTTAAATTCGGCGATGACGTCTTTATTTCCGATTAAAAAAGCCACGGCGCCGTCACCGAACCACATTTCATGGAAATAGGCGGGTTTGGTTTCCCGTTTATCCGTGGCTGAAACCATTACGCTGCCCCGCTCGCCGCTTTTTACTGATTCAATGGCCGCGAGCAGGGCATTGGTGCCGGCTTTCTGGGAAGAGGTAAAATCTGCGGTCATAATGTCGGCCCGCAGATTAAGCGCCGTAGATAAAATGCCGGCATTCTGACGGTCGGCAAAGGGGAATGTCGTGGAGGCAAGCATGAGGCCGTCCACCTGTTCTTTTTTATACTGTGTCAGGCATTCTTTGGAAGCCGTGACCGCCATGGTGATGGCATCCTCATCCCAGTTGCACATGGACCGTTCTCCCTGGGCCACCATGACAATGGCCGGGGCAAACCATCCCATGTTTTCATAGATCGCCATGCGGTTTAACCGCAGGCGGGGAATATATGCACCGTAATCAGTGATCCCAATCATTTTTTCTTCTCCTGTATGGTTTAAACGGGTTACATCTTAAACAGTTTTTCAATCAGCTGGGATTTCATGATATCGCCTTCAATCTTAAGCTTGCCGGACGTATAGGCCTGCATGGCCGGCAGGGTGCCATTTATCATGTCCAGGAAATCCGCATCCTTCATTTTAAGCGTACACGTCGGTTTTTCATGCCCCCCGGATTCAACGGTGCATTGCTGGTCTTTAATCACGCAATACCAGTCGCCCCCGTCATCTCCGGAAATGTGGTATTGGAATATGACATCCACGCCTTTTGCCGCCTCGGGATCAAATGCCCGGGCCATGGCGTCAAAGACCGCAGGGACTGAAGTGAGTTTTCCGCCATTGTCCGAGTTTTGCTGAACCGGCTTGGAGAATGCATTGATCACCTCACCCACCTGCTCATTGAGTTCTGTATACTCTTTGCCGTCTTTTAAACTATCAATGGCGTTAAATTGGTCCATAATGGCTTCAATGGTGGGCGGATTCTCGCCGTCGCCAATGGTTATCCCGGGGCCGGTCACCACCGCCGCCCGGTTAAAGCTGTTCACCCCGGCATTGTAAATGCAGCCGGTCTCCTTGCATCTGTCGGAGGCAAGGTAGACCACAATCGGGGCGACGAATTCAGGTTTGACCTTTTCCAGCAGGTCCTGGGGCAGCACATCTTCAGTCAGCCTTGAGGCGGCCAGCGGCGCCACGGTATTGACCTGGATATTATATTTTTTCCCCTCCAATTTGAGGGTGTTCATCAGCCCGACCAGGCCCATTTTGGCGGCGCTGTAGTTGGCTTGGCCAAAATTGCCATACAGGCCGGCGGCAGAAGTGGTCATGACGATCCGGCCGTAGCCCTTTTCCCGCATGATTTTAACTGCCGGACGGGTCACGTGATAGGCGCCGTTTAGGTGCACATCAACCACGGCCTGCCAGTTTTCCGGCTCCATCTTTACAAAACTCTTGTCCCTCAGGATGCCCGCATTGTTAATCAGAATATCGACCCGGCCAAATGTGTCTGTAGCGGTTTTTATGATATTTTCCCCGCCGTCCGGAGTGGTCACATTATCGTAATTGGCCGTCGCCTGACCGCCCAAGGCTTTGATTTCGCTGACCACATCGTCTGCCGGGGTCGCGGCCCCGCCGGTCCCGTCGCGGCTTCCGCCAAAATCGTTGACAACGACTTTGGCGCCGCGCCTGGCCAGTTCCAGGGCATAGACCCGGCCCAGTCCGCCGCCGGCGCCGGTAACGACCGCTACCTGATCATCAAACCGGATTTCATCTTTAGGGACCTCACCGTATTCGAACACGCCGTTCGTAATGATTTCCTCATCTGTTCGGGTGTTGATGGTTTTCCAGACCGCCTGGTTATCCTCGGTTTTCCAAATTTGGGTCTTAATGGGGTCACCTGGATAAAGGGGTTTTGAAAATCGACATTTCAACCGGCGAAGTTTCTCCGGTTCACCGGGACACAGGCTGTTGACCAGTGCCCGGCAGGCGAAGCCATGGGTGCAGAGCCCATGCATAATCGGCTGTTTAAAGCCTGCCATCTTCGCAAATTCCGGATCTACATGAAGCTGAAACACATCGCCGGACAGCCGGTAGAGGAGCGGCTGATCCGAAGACGGATGGCCGTCCACTTCGAAGTCCGGCGCCTGATCCGGAAACTTCACCTCGGATTTGGGGGCCGGCTCCCCGCCGAAGCCGCCGTCTTTGCGCCCGACCAGGGTGATGATAGAAGTAAAGAGCTTTTTCCCATTGGAGTGATAGGTGTCGCTTTCACCGACTACGATCGCCCCTTTATCCTTGCCGTTGTCATAGATGTTGCTGATGGTACCCTCTGTGGTCAGGGTTCCGTCAGTGGGGATGGGGTTGTGGATGATGAGATCCTGCTCCCCGTGGAGGATACCGGAAAGATCGATGTTGGCATTTGAGCCGATATGGGAAAGGAACTCAAAAATCGCCGCCACCGCAAAGCTGGGGATAACCTTTAGATCCCTTTCATACACATACTCCAATTCATCAAAGCCAGCGCCGACCCCAAGGGCGTAAAGGATAACATCCCTCCAGGTGTAATCTTTGGTGACCGGCCCGATCTTTTTGCCGATGGCATCCAGGTTTAGCGCCATGTCGATTCCTCCTCATGTGTTAACGGATTGGGATTAATATGAATAAATAAACGGTTTAACGGACGGATAGAGGTTGCTGGAAGCGTAACGCACGCGCGATTGCCGATGTTTATGCGGGTAGGGGAAATCGGATATCGATACATCGTAAGCTATTTCGGTAAAATGGTTGATGCAAAAAATACAACTTTTTTTTAGATCATTTTATTCCAGCAAATGATGGGGAAGAATATGATGTTTTTTCACGCATGTCAAAAGTTTTTTTAAGCTTCCATACATGATTGCGCTGGGTAAATTTTATTGACTAAGGGTTCCTTAATGGATAGTTTATGTTTCAATCAATTGATGGAATCAATCGATTGATTGAAACTTTTGGTTCGGCCTGCTGACCCCTTTTACTTAAAAATTTGAGACTCGGCAGTCAGGCAATCACTTCGGATAGAGGAATGAATATTTTAACACTGGAGAGAGTATGAACCCGCAGGGTGCGTTGGCAGGTATTACCGTGCTTGATCTGTCCCGGTTACTTCCCGGGCCCTATTGCTCAATGGTGCTTGCAGATCACGGCGCGAGGGTCATTGCCATCGAGGACAAACGGTTTGCGGCAGAAGCCGGCGGTAGCGCAGCCGTTTATCGAAACAAGACCCACATGACACTTAATTTAAAATCCGACCAGGGGCGGCAAATATTTTTTCATCTGGTCAAATCGGCGGATGTGGTTCTTGAAGGGTTTCGGCCGGGGGTGACGAAGCGTTTAGGTGTGGACTATGACGCGGTTTCAGCCGTTAACCCGCAAATTATTTATTGCTCTATTACCGGATACGGGCAAGAGGGGCCATATGCCGGTATTCCCGGCCATGATGTCAATTATTTAAGCATTGCCGGGGTGCTTGATTTAATCGGAGAGAAGGACCGACCGCCCAGCATCCCCGGCTTCCAGATAGCCGATATTGCCGGCGGCGGGATGAATGGCGTGATCGGCATCCTGTTGGCCCTCTACGCCCGCCATTCCAGCGGGAAGGGGCAGTACATCGATATTTCGATGACAGACGGCTCTCTGAGCCTGCTATCACTTGCGGTCTACCTAAAGGAAATGACCGGTCTTCCCCTGAATCGCGGGGATTCATTTCTTTCCCACCGGTATGCCTGTTACAATACCTATGAAACGTCGGATCATCGCTATCTATCCATCGGGGCGGTTGAAAACCGATTCTGGCAGCAGTTATGCAATTTTTTCGAGGTACCCGAATACGGCCCATTGCAGTATGACGAGCAAAGACGGGAGGAAATCAAAGGGTTCATGCGGGATCAGTTCAAATCAAAAACCCTGGCGGAGTGGGAAAAGATGCTGGATGGGCTGGAAATTTGCTGGGCGCCGATCCGCACGCCGGATGAAGCCCTGACATCGGATCTGTTCAAGGCCCGAGAGATGGTCACCGATCTTACTTATCCGGACGGCAAGACGCGCAAGGCATTGGGCGTGCCCGTAAAGATGAGCCAGACGCCCGGCTGCATCAAAAGTCCGCCGCCAAATTTTGGGCAGGACACGGCAGCGGTATTAAAAGAGTTTGGCTATACTGACCAACAAATTGATGAATTTAGGCAGCAAGGTGTGCTATAGGACTCTGCTCAATCCTGTTTAACGGAAAAAAGCAGCAATACAGAGGGAAATTTGGTAAATGGCATCGTCACTTGAAAAGGCAAAACAGAACCCGGATTCAATGAAGGCCAAAATTTTAATCGCGGCCCGTAAAATATTTGGTGAGTATGGATTCCACGGGACCACCACCCGCATGATCGCAAAAGCCGTGGAAATCGACATTTCTACCCTTTATTATCATTGGGGGGAGAAGGGGGATTTATATGAGGCCGTGATCCGGGATATTAATGAGGGGATGCGAAAAAAGCTTGTGGAGGTGGAAAAAATCATCCGGGGCCGGCCGCTTGCGGAACGCATTGAAATCGCCATAGACGAGATGTCGGAATATTTGTTTCAGCATCCGGAGATTTCCAACCTGACGCTATTTAGGTATTTCACCAAGACCCGGCATGGCAGCCAGCTGGATTTCCAGGTGCCGGAATTCATATCTGATATCGCCTACTCCATGGGGCTTGCCTCGGACCGAAAAAATGTGTCCCTGGATGCCAAGATGAAGGTGCTGTCCATTATGAACGCTATCCACAACTTTGTTTCCGGCGAGAATTTTTTTCGGCCCATGCTGGGGCTCGACCGGGAAAAATACATTCGCGAAGCCAAAGAAACATTGAAATTCTTTAATTTGTCGGCATTTGTTTGATGCCCAGTTTGGGATGGCCCGCCGGATATCGCCGGAAGGCTGGCCGCATCAATCGGATTTTTAGAATAATATTCATTCGATTTTAGCCAGCCGATCGAGAATTTTTTGCCTGGCTGCCAAGAGATCCTGCTTTAAAATCTGCAACTCATCCATGCGCTCATCGATTTCCTTTAGTTTTTTTTCCCCGTAGGCCAGGCTTTTTTTCAGCTGTTCGATCTCATCCATATCGAATTCCGCCATACCGATCATTTCGGCGATTTCATCCAGGGAATACCCCAGCCGCTTGCCCCGGAGGATAAGCTTTAATCGGGCCCGGTCGCGTTTTCTATAGATCCGATGGTTGCCGCGGGTGCGCTTTGGCAGTATCAGCCCCTTTTCCTCATAAAACCGGATCGCCCGGGTGCTGATGTCAAGTTCGTCCGCCAGATCAGAAATAGAAAAGGTCTTTGCTTTATCGGTTTTTTCCATACCACTCCTTTCCATAGTTTACCCGCCGTATGAACATTTCTCTGTTAAGTTTTAATCGATCATCTCCCCAATGATGCCTTTCGGAACGACTGGTCCGGTCAAGCGGCATTTTATCCATTTGTTTCTATAATTTTTGGGGGCTTGTGTAAATACTTGAAGATAGTTCTCACTTATTCCTTTAAATCTTCCGGAAACCGTATCCGGTTTGCCCTCCAGGATCACATCAGTGACGCGGCCGATCTGCTTTTGGTAGAAGGCCATTTTTTTATCCTGGCTGAGCTGCCTGAGCAGGGCACAGCGCTTTTTGATAACTTTCGGATCAACCGGGTTGGCATACCGGCCGGCCGGCGTCTGGGGGCGCGGCGAAAAAGGGAAAACATGCAGATAGGTAATGGGAAGTGATGCTAAAAGATTATAGGTGTTGGCAAATGCGTTCTCGTCCTCTCCGGGAAATCCCGCCAGCACGTCCACCCCAATGGCCGCATCATCTATTCGTTCATGAATCCGCCATACGAGGTTTGTAAAAAAATCCGGATCGTACGGGCGTTTCATCTTTGCGAGTATGTCTTTATCCCCGCTTTGCAAAGGGATATGAAAATGCCGGCAAATGCGAGGCGTTTCAGCAGCCATCTGAATAATTTCGGTGGATAACTCTTTGGGTTCTATCGAACTCAGCCTCACCCGGTTAATGGTCTCTGCCGCATCGATCCGCCGTAGTAAAGAAAAAAGGGTGATCGGCGGCGACAGGTCAAGCCCATAGCGGCCTAAATGGATACCGGTCAATACCACTTCCTCGGCCCCATTGGCCGCGAGTATGGAGATCCTTTCGATAACCGCCTCAGGCGACAGGCTACGGCTCGTACCGCGGGTATACGGGACAATACAGTAGGTGCAAAAATCGTCGCATCCATCCTGGATTTTAAGATACGGCCGGGCCCGCGCGCCAACAGACGGCAGTGCACTCGGCGGAAATTCATGAAATTTGCGAATCGGGTTGCAGATAAGATATGTATGCTTGGGCCGATTTGTCCTCATATCCGCGATGATTTCGTGGATTCGATGCTTATCCGCATTGCCGATAACATAGCCCACGCCGGGCATTTGAGCAAAAACCTGCGGATCTGACTGGACATAGCAGCCGGTCACCAGCACTGTTGTGTCCGGAAACTCGCGCACCGCATGGCGGACAGCCTGCCTGGACTGCATGGCCGCTTTTGCCGTCACTGCACATGTATTGATGATCCAAAGATCCGACTCCTCTTCGTCTCCCGCCCTTTGCCAGCCTTCTGATTCCAGGCTTGCGGCAATGGATTCGGACTCATACTGGTTCACCCGGCAGCCGAGGGTGACTACCCGGTATTTAAAGATCCCAGCCTTATCCAACGATCCACCCCCCGGCCATCACTTGATTTTCATAATAGCATACCGCGGTTTGCCCGGGGGTAACAGCTGGCTGAGGGGTTTTAAAACGGATGACGGCGGTGTCCTTGCCAGTGGGAATAATTTCGGATTCAGCCGGCTCATGGCGGTAGCGGAGTTTGGTCATGACAGACAGGGAGTTATCTGGGATATCGCCAAGCCAATTGATTTGATGGATTTGGCACGCTTTCTGGTACAAATCCTTTTTCGTCCCGACGATCAGTCGATTGTTCCGGATGTCCAGACGGATCACGTAATAAGGTTCAGGGCCAGGGCAATTGATACCGCGTCGCTGGCCGATGGTATACCGGTGCAAGCCCTGGTGAATACCCAAATGCCGACCATGTACGTCAATGATGGCGCCGTTCGTTTGGTTTAATGCCCCGCGGTCGGCAAGGAATCGGCTGTAATGCATATCTCTGATGAAGCAGATATCCTGACTTTCATATTTGGAAACCGGGGTCAGGCCACTGGCTTCAGCAATACCTACCACCTGGGCTTTCGTCATATGTCCCACCGGAAAATAGGCATGGGCCAGTTGATCCCGGGTCAGCATGGCTAAAAAATAGGACTGCTCTTTTGCAGGATCGATCCCTTTTTTTAACTGAAAAGCGTTATGCATTGATTTTTCAACTATGGCGTAATGGCCGGTGGCCAAATGCGATGCCCCCATTTGCTGTGCGGCCTCAAGCAACACGCTAAACTTTATCGACGCATTGCAAACCACGCAGGGGTTGGGGGTTTTCCCGTTCATATAGGTATTGATAAAATAATCAATAACTTTTTCTTTAAACGCCTCTCGGCAGTCGATGGCCCATATGTCGATATTCAGTTTGGCTCTAATGGCTGAAAGCGGGTGAGCGGATGGGATTGGGACGCATTTTGAATCTGTCTCCCCAAATTCTGGTTCCGGCATCAGCGGGTCATATCCGGACACAAAGTGGAGGCCGAAAATGGGATGTCCTGATTTTTTTAAAAGATGGGCGGCAACCAGGGAGTCGAGGCCGCCGCTCAACGCAACTGCGGTGGTGGGTTTCATTCAAAAAAGGTTTCTGAGGAAGGCTGAATCTTCATGGCCCGGGTCAGGCATGCCCGCACGCAGAGCTCGCATACACTGCATTTTTTCTGATCAAAAATAACCGACATTTCTGGTCGTTTGATGGACAGCGCGCCAGTAGGGCACACCGCGGTGCAGGCGCCGCAATGGATGCATTTTGAATTATCCCGGGCGACTTCCTGGGATGCGTTTTTAACGATAACGCCCTGATTTCTCAAGTACTGGACGCCGTTTTTAAAGTTTTTTTTCGAACCTGAAAGCTCAAGCACCATCACCCCTTCCTTGCGGGGCAGGATGGTAGCTCTCAGGATGTTGAAAGAGAGGTCATAATATTTGGTTAAGTAACAGACCACAGGCTTTTTGACTTCTCCGCTCGGAAACTGGAGAACAAGGATTTTTGAGTACAATTCAACCTCCGCTAATCACATCGGCCATCGGGTCGGTGCCGTTTGATGCATTATGGAACGTAAAAATAGATAATTAGAAAAAAGGCGGACGGCTGTCAATGATTTCGTGAGATTGATGCGGGAAAAGGATATAAAGGAGGCAAAAAACAGACCGGGCGGCAAGTCAACTGCCGCCCGGTCGAATCTACCTGTGATTTGATTAATTTTACTGATAACAGGGGGGCTGCCTGCTTTGCAGCCCAAAGTGAGCTAACATATTACCTAAAACATATAGCCCAACGTGACCTCGGCTATGGGCACATATTCTTCATCATTTTTAAAAGGTGCTTCGGTTTGGTCCCAGTTGACATAGGCCGCACCAACGCCAGCTCGAATATCCAGATGTTCTATTATGTAATAGCGATATCCGGCCAATAGCCCGTATATCCGACCGATTTCATCCACTCCGCCGTCCTCGTCGTCATAATAGGCCCCTGAGAACGCCACAAATGGAGAATTCCCCGATGCATGCAGATAATAGGAGAATCCACCGGCAAACCCCGCCTCATTTGCTAATACCATAAATGATAAATTCGAAAAGCGAACTTCAAAGCCTATTCCCGCCTCAACCCCCTCGTCACTTGCGGCAACGCCTATTCGCGGACCGATTTGAAACGGTTTTTCTTTTGCCGGCTCAGCTTTAGGTTCTGCCATCGGAGATGGTTTTTCCTCTGGCGGTTTTTTTGCCTTTTTGGGAGGTTTGGTTGGCGCTCCCCAATCCGGCGGGGTATTCTGCACATTAAGCAGCGAGCGAATATTGTGGGGCGGTGCTTTTTGGATGAATTCTTCCCGTGTTCCTTCAAGGTCTGTAACAGCAGAATTAACAACAGTGGCTGTCTCAACATTAAGGAAAGTGGTGTCCAGTGAATATAGATTCCCAACATGTCCAAGGGTGCCATATATAATATAATCAGCATTCACCAATTTTCCGATATTTATGGCGCAATCCTTCTCCTTGCAGGGCTCAATCATCCGATTTGGGCCAACTGATTGTTCGATTTGTTCCGGTGGGATCACTTCATAAATATTTAGCTGCTCCAGAAGGATGGCATACCGATTGGTGATAAACCGACTTTCATGGAATTCTGCTGACGCCTCATCCGGATAAAACCATAATATGCCGCAAGTGGGCTTGGCATAGCCTTGCCCCATGAATACAAAAATAAATAAAAAAGATAAAATTGCTGTTAAGAGAATCCGTCCAGCCAATTTCATATCGATTCTCCTTGTCCGGTGTGATGGCACGTTTTGAATAAAATTTACGAATTCAAACATTGTTACTATTAAGAAATAGCAAAAAAATTTCAAGCAAACTTATATCATTTAATTTAAATATCTGCAATTAAATAAATCTGACGGATACGGTAAGATCCGGCGAAATGCAGGAAGGAGTAAGAAGGGGTTTCTTTGATAAAGCTTAATGTATTACATTGGTTTTTAAGGTTAACATTTTGAATTCAATATAAATAGAAATTTTAATTATCGAATTTCAGGTGCAGAGATAGTTATTGATGCATATTCAAGGATTCAAGCTCTTGTATCTTGTATCAATAGGGTAGACGGATCAAGAAATAGGTCATGCTGGTTGGCAGTTTCTTTTTTTAAAGGCTTAACTAGGATCTGGTCCTTTTCCGGCGAAAGCTGCAGGATAACATCAAAAAACTCGCCGTACTGGTCGAGAAATTTTGAAGAAAATGCGGCCGGGGTCTGCGATTCGCCCCTATGGCCGCGAATGGTAAACCAGATGATAAACTCATAATCTTGTGCAAAGGTTCTCAGTTCGTTTAGCTGTTCCGGATCGGCATCCCCCATTGAGAACCCGTCAATCATAATCATGCGCGGGGAAAAGATTTCTTGCGCGCGCAATTCTTCAACTTTATTGATCAATCGGTCCAGGGTAAATGAGTTCCTGTCAAACGTCATAATAAAGCGATACGGAAGAATCTCGTCCCAGAGCCGATTTGCGTCTTTGATTTCATGAATTCGCGTGATGTTCTGAAAAACTTCCTTGTACCAAAGATCCACCTTGTCTACTGGATCCTTCAGGCTGATATGGAGTACCGGTTTTGCCTCAAAGAGACTATTAATGGCAAGCTGAACCAGTAAAGCGGTTTTGCCTACCCCGGCCCTTGCGAAAATAGCGCCACAGCCGCCTTTTTGGAAAGGTTGATCTGCATCCAGCCCGAGAAGCTTGAGCGGATCTCGAATGATAGCGGATTTTTCTAGCATAATGCGTTTTTCCTTTTATGATGTTTGATCAGATTCCACCTAAATTTAGGTTCCAGTCTTGGAGGTTTTTTCATTTTTCTTCGTAATTTCTTCGGTTATGGACTGTGGCACCTGTTTATAGGCGAAAAATTCCATTGTGAATTGGGCCTTACCCTGTGTTAACGAGCGGAGCACCGTGGTGTAGCCAAACATCTCGGCAAGCGGCACCTGCGCTTCGATAATGCTTGAGGTATCTTCATCCTGAGAGCCCACAATAATACCCCTTCGCTGGGTCAGAGTCCCCATGACCGTTCCCTGAAATTCTGACGGCGTCTCAACCACCACTTTCATGACCGGCTCCAAAAGCACTGGCCCCGCTTTGTGGTATGCCTGACGAAAAGCGCCTTTGGCTGCCGCCTTAAATGCCATTTCAGAGGAGTCAACAGAATGGCTGGCGCCGTCATTGATGGTCACTTTGATACCGCTCACCGGGTATTTAAACGCCGGGCCTTTGGCCATGCATTCCCTAAAGCCCTTTTCACAAGCCGGGATATAATGGGTAGGGATAACACCTCCGGTGATTTTATCTTCGAAAATAAATTCCTCGTCACTGCATGGCTCCATAAAACCGGCTATACGACCGAATTGACCGGCGCCGCCGGTTTGTTTTTTATGGATATAGTTAAAGGTGCTCTGACTGGTAATCGTTTCTCTGTAGGCAACGCGCGGCTCACCCACAGATATAGCGGCGTTGTATTCCCGCCGCATGCGTTCCAGGTACACCTCTAAATGCAGTTCTCCCATCCCGGAAATCAGCGTATCCCCGGTTTCCTCGTTAACCGCGGTTGTAAAGGTCGGATCCTCCTTGGTAAACCGGTTTAAAGCTTTGGCCATATTGGTTTCGGATTTAATGTCATTCGGCTGGACGGCAAGCGATATGACCGGTTTAGGCACGTACATGGAGGTCATAGAGAGTTTTTTGTTCTTGGAAGTAAAAGAATCCCCGGAAACGCAGTCAATCCCGAAAAACGCCCCGATATAGCCGGCAGGAATCCGGTTGATTTCTTCCATCTGATCCGCATGCATCCTGACCACCCGACCAAATTTGACGGTCTGACCGGTTCGGACATTGACCGCTGAATCTCCCTTTTTAAGTTCGCCCTGGTAAACCCGGATATAGGTCAGCTGTCCGTATTTACCATCTTCCAGTTTAAAGGCCAGCGCCACCAAGGGGTCCTCGGTGTTACAGGTTAATTTAACCGGCGCCTCATCATTGTCCAGGTCTAACGCGATATTTTCCACGTCATTAGGGGAGGGCAGATACCGGTTGACCCCATCCAGAAGCGACTGTACGCCTTTGTTCTTATATGCGGACCCCATGAAAACCGGAGTCAATTCCCTTTTCAGAGACCCGTCCCGCAGCGCACGGATCAGTAAATCCTCAGGCACCGCCTGATCTTCAAGCGCCAGTTCGGTTAATTCATCCGAATGCATGGCCGCCGCATCAATCAGTTCCTCGCGTTTTTGCCGGGCGGTTTCAGCAAGGGATTCAGGAATTTCGTCTTCCCTGACGGTATCCCCAAATTCGCCTTCAAAGTATAGGGCTTTCATTGAAATAAGATCGATTAAGCCTTTATGATCCGCTTCAAGTCCGATTGGTATCTGAATGGCAACCGCATTGTGCCCCAATTTTTCCGATAATTGTCCAATTACCCGGAATGGATCTGCGCCGCTTCGGTCACATTTATTAATAAATGCAATGCAGGGCACATTGTAACGCTTCATCTGCTGGTCAACGGTGATTGATTGGGATTGAACCCCGCCGACCGCGCATAATACCAAAACCGCGCCATCCAGAACCCGCAGCGCTCTTTCTACCTCAATGGTAAAGTCCACGTGACCCGGGGTATCAATAATATTGATTTCATTCTCCCCCCACTCACAATACGTGGCCGCCGAAGCAATGGTAATCCCCCGTTCTTTTTCAAGGGCCATTGAATCCATCGTTGCCCCAACCCCATCTTTACCGCGCACTTCATGGATTTTATGGATGCGTTTGGTTAAATACAGGATTCTTTCAGTAAGGGTGGTCTTACCTGAATCAATATGCGCGCTAATACCGATATTTCTGACTTTTTCAATATTTGTATACATCTCTTCTCTTCAGTTCTAACTTTTACAGGGAAAAATAAATAAATATACTTTTTTTTATCTAATCACGCAAGGAAAAATTACATTTTTATTTTCGATATATTTATAATTGTACCTGGAATAGTCAAAACGTTTCGATTTTATTTGGGTTTTACAATAATCATAGGCATGGATGTTTCAAGGAACAAAAATAAATAGTTGGGCCAAAAGGAAATATAATTTTTGACGTGCAATCAGATTAGCAGATAATGGGGTGGCAGGCAAAAAGCGGGCTTGATCAGGCTTCTTAATCATCTCTGCATTTGCATTTGCCGGTGGGTTCAGGTTTTTTGCGCTCAGTCACCTGGCATGACGCAGGCCGGCGGGTTTCACTGACCCAGACGTTAACGCACCCTCTAGACAGCGCATATCCGCCTATCATGTACCCCGTAATGCAATCTTCACCCGGGGTGACGCTTCTGCGAAAGACTTCATTGCTGACGACTTCATAATCATTGAGCTGCCAGTAGGTCGTGGTGACGCGCTGATGGTTGAATGGTTCGGTTATTTCATGACTGTCGGTAAAAAATCCTGGCGGATTGAGTCGATTGTTGTATTCCTTTTCGTGACGAGTCTTTTCAAATTTATGTCTGTATTTATTTTTATACGAGTTATCAATAAAAAAGTTCGGTGGCCGAGAATGGTTATTATACTCTTTTTGATAAATATTGTCCCGGCTCAGATAAACCACGCGTGGATACGGGCAGCAGGCATGATCGGCGTCTAATACAATTTCAAGGTCTTCATCCCGTATTTGGTGGTCAACGACCGAATAAGGATAGTTGCCATCTGCTTCAAGACTTAAGTCGGGCTCGGCGGCAGAGATAAAAAAGTCGGCCTGCTCATCATCAATATACTGGTCCGCCTTGTCTGTTTCGGCTGTAAATTCATAATTGCGCGGAGATAGATGAAATATCGCATTTTGTACATCGCTCAGTTCATTCAGCATTTCTGATTGGGCAGAGGAATAAACAAATATTGATGCCAAACCAATTAAGCAGACGGCCCACCAGAGAAATACATTGAATGGAGAGGCAAATTTAACGCACTTCATGCCAACCTCTTAGGATTGCGATTAAAAATAATCTTTAAAACAATTATACTATAATTGAATCAAAAAAAAAGAAATTTTTGGTGCGCCATCATTATTAATCGCCAGATTCGATCAAGTGATCCATTATCAGGCCGAAAAAGCTGTCACTATCTGAGGAGGTAAAAAACCAGCCCATATGGGTGAGGCATGCCCGGCAAAGCGCTACCCGCCAAAAATAACCGGCAAACCAGACGAATTCATCAGTAGGTGTACCAACGGCCCCGCATCCTTCTGCTTCCTTGAAACAGCCGATATCGAATACGATCCCATGGGGGTTGGCAAATGTATGCTGATGCGCACCGTTCACTGTCATTCTTGCCGACCTCGGCGTGATGGGATTCAGGCATTGCCGGCAGAGGTAAAAGGGCTCCTCCTTTTCCTCTTCTTGCCGTTCTTCGGCTTCTTTGGTTCCAGCCTGGGAATTCCCGTTCCGTAGTGATGTTTTAAAAAAATAGGTGTTTAGCAATGAACCGGCTCTTCCGGGCTTGAAAAATAACATAATAACTATAAATTAAAGGAACCAGTATAGATTGTCAAACAGTGGCAAGGCATCAGCATGCAGGCAAAAGCCGGCATGCCAAGGGGACAATACGAAAAAGCATGATATTAAAATTAAAATAAAAGGGGATCAAACTTAATGTGCGGCATTTATGGGATTGTTTCCAATCAACTGGCTTCCGGTCAGATTCGCCATTTGCTCTCTCAAATGCGAGACTGCCTGCGGCACAGGGGGCCGGATGATTTACGAGAAAATGCCTATTCGGTTTACAATACGATTGTTGGCTTTGGGTTTACGCGTCTTTCCATCCTGGATCTGGATACCGGGATGCAACCGATTCAGTGCCCGACTGATAATACCGCCATTATATGTAACGGCCAGATTTACAATTACGTTGAACTCCGGCAAACAGTTTCTTCTGAGCCCTTTGTCTCCAAGGGCGATGCCGAGGTCGGACTGCATCTCTATCGAAAAAAGGGACCTGCATTTTTAAACGAGTTAAACGGCATGTATGCCGGTGCGATATTGGATCCATTGAAGCGACGGCTTTTATTGTTCCGGGATCGGTTCGGGATCAAGCCCCTCTACTTTTGCGAAAACAACGGGCGGTTCGTTTTTTCATCAGAAATAAAAGCGGTTTTTAAAGGCTCAGAAATCGAAAAGGCGATAAACCGCAGGCGCGTTCCCACATATTTTACCTATCGCTATGTGCCGGGCAGTGAAACCATGTTCAAAGGAATTCAAAAACTGCCGCCCGGTTCATTTCTGGATTACGATTTGGCAAGCGGGACATATTCGATCAAAAGATACTGGGATTATATGCTGGATCAAGAAAATCCGGATATGGATGTCGAAGAGGCAGCAGACCAACTCTATGAGCTGTTTTCAGATGCCGTTCGGATAAGACTTCGCTCGGATGTGGAGGTCGGCTGTCTGCTTAGCGGCGGAATCGATTCGTCTGCCGTCTGCGCCCGGTCGGCTATGATAAATTCATTTTTAAAATTATTTACAATTGGTTTTGGTGTGGATAAATACAATGAACTGCCTTTGGTAAAGGAATTTCTGGCCGAACACCCCCGGCGATTCGAGCATGCTCGCCTTTTTGCGAGTGATTGCCGCCAGGCAATGTTAAATGAGCTGCCGGGGATTGTCGCGTCAATCGAGGAGCCGATATCCCTGGGCACCATCCTTCCGACAGATCAGGTCTGCCGGATGGCGAGTCAGGAAGTAAAGGTCGTACTGACAGGGGAAGGGGCGGATGAAATATTTGCGGGATACAGAAAATTCATGATTGAGATGGCAGCAGCCCAGTATTCCCAGCTGCCAGCGGATCAGCAGCAAACCCTGAGAAAGACCTACCCTGAATTAAAGGCTTACCTCAATAACAGGGATCCGGACCCTGCCAAACGCTATATCCAAACCGAAGCACTTTTTGATCCTTCTGAAATCAGCCGGTTAACCGGAATCGACCATGCCGGTCCATTTTATTCAGAAGATGCCCGCCCCCGTTTAACCGGCACCGAGCATCCGGTAAATGAAATGATCGCGTTTGAGAGCCGGTTTCGGCTGCCGGATTATGTGATACTCCGGCTTGACAAGTTGTCCATGCGCCATTCTCTTGAGACACGGACACCCTTGCTTGATCATCGATTGGCTGAGTTTGCCGCTTCACTGCCGGTGCATTTAAAGGTTAATCTTTCAGCCGATAGGGAAAAATATATCTGCAGCCATGCGTATTTAAAGCACGGGCTAATGAACGCAAAAAATGCATTCCGAAAAAAACAGCCGTTTACCATACCGATTCCCCATTGGCTGGCCGATGCGAAAACCCGGCCGGCGTATGTGGATGATATTTTATCTGGCGATATGATCCGGCGGCAAGGCGTTTTAAATCCGGATTTCGTCACGGAAATCGGCAAAAAGGTGAGGACCGAGGGGGTTGGTCCGGAAACGCTGGTTTCCGAGGCGGACCGCCTGTTTGCGGTCATTATTTTTACCCTGTGGTATGATGCTTTTTTCATGTAAGGCAGGAAGCAGATTGAATAATCAGAACACCCACAAGGACACCCACAATCTGTTAAGGCTGCTCAAGCGGCATTATATGTCTGTTTTATCCGGTTTAACCGGGGATAAGCCGCGAAGCTATGGATTTGAATATGAATTTTTGCCGACACGGCCGCTTTCCATAGATGATGTGGCCGCAGTGGGTGGTTGCTTGGCAAAATTGGGGTTTGCGTCCAGAAAAAAGGATTTTATCCATCCGGAGCTCGGCATGTGTGTCTCATTTGAGCCCGGCGGGCAAATTGAGTATTGCAGTCCACCGCTTAAAAGCAGCGACCACCATATGTTTCAAAATTTACTATCCCTCATACAGCAGACCAATGCTCAGATTAAATCGGACCTCGGCATTGAATATATTGGCACCGACTTTCTGCCGGGACGGGAGAGCGCCCCGCTATGCCTGACATCTGAGCGATACCGGCAGCTTCATGCAAGACTTTCGCGGGTGGGCAGCCGCGGGCTTGAGATGATGAAGGGGACGGCGTCTATTCATCTGCATGTGGTTATATCCAATTTCGCGAACCTGCTGCCGCTATTCAACGCGCTATGCGAGCTATCTGTGGACAAGGACTTCCGAATGTCATGGCACAGGCGCCATATATGGGATCATACGGATGCCACCCGCTGCGGTCGCCCTCCATGCTGTTTTGCGAATCTTCAAACCGTAGACCAACTGATCCATCGATTAATCGGCTTTGCGTTGAGGACAGAGGTGCTTGGGGAGGATGTCCCGTTTGCCAAAGTGGGGGATCAATCCTATGAAGCATTTTTAAACCATATGACAACCGTATTCACAGATGTCAGATTTAACCTGAAAGGCCCAACCCTTGAACTGCGGACGCTGGATAGTATGCCGGTTTCCCGGTTCAAGCTTAAATGGCGAAAGTTTATTCTAACAATGGAGAGCTTTTAGATAGAAGGAGGAAATATTTATGCCGGAAATTGAAATTTATACATCCAGCACGTGCGGATACTGTAAACAGGCCAAAAAGCTGCTTGATAGCAAGAACGTCTCATATGATGAAAAAGTGGTCGATGCAAACCCACAGGTGATTGCCGAAGCGGTCAAACGATCCGACGGCAGGCGGACGGTGCCCCAGATTTTTATCAACGGCCAGCATGTGGGCGGCTATGATGAACTCGCTGAATTGGATAAGACCGGCAAACTTGACTCGCTGCTGAGTAACAATTAGCACCAATACTGTAAGGCTAACGGGACTCCCGGCGTCTTTTTGATGCATTGCGGTCAAGGGTTGTCAGGACAATAAAGGGGAAGGTGATTACGTATTCAAAAATAAACCCGATCGGTATCATGATAAAAATAAGGGGCAGTTTAATGCAGTAGAAATGGAGGGTTTTATAGATTTTATAAAGCCTATCGGATAAGCTGCGGGAGTCCACATTTAACCCCTGTATGGTAAAAATGAACGATCTGAATAAACAAGCCTTGCAATTTGGACAAATTGCAAGGCTTAATTTTTTTATGTGGTGCCGAAGGCCGGATTTGAACCGGCACGGGCGTAACCCACTACCCCCTCAAGATAGCGTGTCTACCAATTCCACCACTTCGGCACTATTGGGTTTGCGGTGTCTGCTCGGCTGAAGACCCCTGGGCACCTGTAGCTTCAGAACCCCCCTCTGCCGCTGATTGGGAACCGCTATCTTCGGATGCTTCGCCCGGCGCTTCTGCATCTGCCGGAAGGGTTTGGGTCTGTTGGGCGGCGGGCTTGACATCGGAAACAACGGATTCATTGCCGCTTTTCGAGATATAGGCTAAGCTCAAGGATGTCAGCATGAAAACAATTGCCGCCACTGTTGTGGCTTTACCCAGAAAAGTCGTGGCACCGGTATTGCCAAAAAGGGTTTGATTGCCGGCACCGCCAAAAACAGCGCCCATATCAGCGCCCTTGCCGGTTTGCAAGAGCACGATGGCAATCAGCGCAAAAGAGACAAGCAGGTGTATAATAATTATTAAAATACTCATAGTCAGACGTTTAAAAGTTTAGTTTTGGTAGTGAATAATTTCACTAAAAGTTTCAGGTTTTAAGCTTGCGCCTCCCACAAGCGCCCCGTCAATATCCGCCTGGGCCATCAGTTCGACGATATTGTTAGGTTTGACGCTTCCGCCATACAGAATCCGGAGTTTTTCCGCCAGTTGGCTGCCAAGGGCTTTTGATATCAGTTTCCGGATATATGCATGCGCCTCTTCGGCTTGATCCGCAGTTGCGGTTTTGCCGGTGCCGATCGCCCACACCGGCTCGTATGCAAGCACTGGCGGATTTTCCGCATCGAAATTTATATTCTCTAACCCTTTTTGCACTTGTTTGTCAAGCACTGAAAATGTTTTTCCCCCATCCCTTTCAGATTCGGTTTCCCCGACACAGATCACAGGAATCAGGCTGGCGGCCATTGCCGCCTGAATTTTTTTATTCACTGTGCCATCGGTTTCGCCGAAAAACTGGCGTCTTTCCGAATGCCCGATAATTGCATACCGGCACCCGGCAGAGGCAAGCATCGGGGCGGAGATTTCACCCGTATACGCCCCCTCGGATTCCCAGAACAGATTCTGGGCCCCAAGCCCAATCGGGGAATCCGCAATGATTTCAGAGACGGTGGTCAGTGCGGTAAATGGCGGGGCGATCATTATATCCACCGTTTCGGTTTGCCTAACTAAATTAACAAGTTGGCGGGCTGTTTCCCCGGCTTCGGGGCAGGTTTTAAACATTTTCCAGTTACCGGCGATGAGCGGTTTGCGTGATGCCATATGTTACCTCCCGGGATTATTTATCACAATTTTGCCGCGACCAGTCCAGCCAGATCCACCATGCGCTCCGAATATCCGGCTTCATTGTCATACCATGAAAGGATCTTGACCATATTGTCCACCATATAGGTCACATCCGCATCAACAATGGATGAAAGCTTAGACCCGTTAAAATCGCAGGAAACCAATGGGTCTTCGCTATAGCCGAGGATGCCGGCCAGTGCCCCTTGAGAAGCCGATTTCAGGGCGCTTTTAACATCCTCTGCGTTTACGCCGGATTTATTGAGATCGGCGACCAGGTCGACAATTGAGACATTGGGCGTGGGTACGCGAATCGCCAGTCCGTTTAATTTGCCCTGAAGTTCGGGAATAACCAATCCAACAGCTTTGGCTGCGCCAGTGGTGGTGGGAATCATTGAAAGCGCGGCTGAACGCGCTCGGCGCAGATCCTTATGCGGGGCATCCAGCAACTGCTGATCCCCGGTATACGAATGTATTGTGGTCATAAGTCCGGCAGTGATGCCGAATTCATCATTTAACACCTTGGCCACCGGCGCCAGGCAATTGGTGGTGCAGGAGGCGTTGGACAGAATATGATGGCTGGCCGGATCATAGGTTTCCGCATTCACCCCTATGACAACGGTCAAATCCGGTTCCTTGGCCGGGGCGGAAATAATTACTTTTTGGGCTCCGGCTTCCAAATGTTTGGCTGCTCCCTGCCGATCCCGGAAAAGCCCGGTGCACTCGGCCACGATCTGCACCCCATCCCTCTTCCAGGGAAGGGCGGCCGGGTCCTTTTCCGCATACACGGCAATTGATTTTCCGCTGACTTCAATCGCATTCTCCTTTGGCACAATAGGGATGTCCAGGTTTCGATGGACCGAATCAAATTTCAACAAATGCGCCAGTGTGGCCGGATCCATTAAGTCATTGACAGCCACGATATCGATATCCGGCCTATTCAAAGCGGCCCGAAACACCATTCGGCCGATTCTTCCCATACCGTTAATAGCAATTTTTACGCTCATAGGAACCTCCTCTGAATGTTTTTCTCATTATCATCGCATCTTCCCCAGTATCCAGATAATATGCTGGTCGCTTGCCAATTATGGAGAATCCCGCTTTCTGATATAGACGGATAGCCGCCAGGTTTGCCGGTCTGACTTCCAGAAAAGCAGATTCAATCGGTTCAGGAATTTGATTCAGGCATTGATTGAAAAAGGCTGATGCAATGCCTTGGCGGCGATGACTATCCCGTACCGCCACTTTAAGCACATGCAATTCGCCGGCAATCAGACGAAAACAGAAATAACCGATGATTTGCCGGTGATCCAATTTTAATACATAGGTATAGGCATAATCACATGCCAGTTCATTGATAAAAGCCAAAACGCCCCATGGATTTTTGAATGCCTGTTGTTCGATAGACGCCACATCAGCTAAATCATGGATTCCCATGGGAGTGAGTTCTATCCAATTCATCCGCGCTTATTGCCTTTGACCAGCTCGCTGGCCAAAGAAATGCTTTTTTTGCCGTAAGTTTCAATGGTTTTCCCCATCGTATGGAGATCGGATTCCTTTTTTCTCAGATTGACCGACTTAATCAGCATTGGCAGATTTACCCCTGAAATCACTTCGATTTTTCCTTCTTCAAGGAAGGAATAACTTAGATTAGAAGGGGTGCCGCCGAACATGTCGGTCATAATGAGGATACCGTCATTTTGGTTCACTTCTTTAATTCCATTATTAATCTTTTTTCGCAGTGTTTCAACGTGTTCCCTCAGATCGATGGAAACAGCAGCGACAGCCTCCAGTCGAGCGTCAAAAATGGTTTCCGCCGTGTCAATCAGTATATCGCCGAATTGACCGTGCGTGACGATGACAATCCCTACCATATCTCTCCTTGAATTATACTTTCACATTAACATCCCGATGAGTCATATTGATCGGCCGGCCCGGTCGTTTGATGCTTTCGCAAATGGCCTCCGCAATGACAACGGAGCGATGCTGGCCGCCTGTGCAGCCGATGGCGATGGTTAAATAGGCTTTCCCTTCTTTTTCGTACAAAGGAATAAGAAAGTTTAAAAGATCCTGGAACTTATCAATAAATTCGCGTGCGACCGGATTGTTTAGCACGAAATGCTGAACTGCCTCATCCCGCCCGTTTTTGGCTTTAAGGTGGGGCACAAAAAAGGGGTTGGCAACAAATCGGACATCCATGATGATGTCTGTATCCGGAGGAATGCCGTGCTTAAAACCAAAGGATGTGACCTGAATCCGCATCGGAATGGCATTTAAGCTGCTTTTGGCAATGTCAAAGATAATCGATTTCAGATCATGGATGTTGTATTTCGAAGTGTCAAGAGCGCGCGTAGCCGAGTTTCTTAATGGCTCCAGCAGGTTTTTTTCCTCCCGGATGCCTTCCAAAAGGGGTTTGTCCTGGGCCAGGGGGTGATGACGGCGGGTTTCGCTGTAGCGCTTCACCAGAACCGTTTCCTCGGCTTCCAAAAACAGGATTTCAAAGTTATAATTTTTCTGCCGGAGATCATCAAGCACAGGCCCGTAGGTGGATAAAAACCGTTTTTCCCGAAGATCCATGACAAATGCCAGGCCATGAATATCCGCATCCCGATGAATCGGAAGTTCCAAAAATTTGGGCAGAAGTTCAGCCGGTAAGTTATCGACACAATAAAATCCAGCATCTTCAAATGCCGCTATTGCCGTACTTTTTCCCGAACCGGATAGGCCCGTGATGATGATAATTTTGAGTTTTTTCATGGATTCATACGGATTGGTCGTCAGGGCCTCTGCAGAATCATCAATTGACGGTTAAATTTAAACGGTGCGAACGGTTTTGCTACCTAAAACGCCTCATCCACTTCCTGAATGGTCCGAATGACGTCATCGGTTTCAGAGACTTCCAAAAGCCGGTTTTTAAACCCATCATCTTTTAATAGTTTAGATATTTGGGCCAAAAGCCGCAAATGGATGCCGGCTGAATTATCCGGCGTCAATAAGAGAAAAAAGATATGCGTGGGCTTTTTGTCAATGGCGTCAAAATTCACCCCTTTTCTGCTGAGGCCAAAGCCCAGGACCAGCTCAGAGAGATTTTTAAGCTTACCGTGCGGGATGCCAATGCCCCCGCCAATGCCGGTACTCCCTAAATGTTCCCGTTCAATAAGCACCCGTACCAGTTCTTTATGGTCCACCCGGGTGATATGGGATACCGGCAGGGTCAGTTCCTCCAGAACGCCTTTTTTATCAGTGGCCTGGAGATCCGTGTGGATGGTTTCTTTATGTAAAAAATCAAGGATTTTCATATGGCTGAAGTTTTCACGTCAGTACAAAACTGTTGATGCAGTCCGCGGGTTAATGATTATGATAGCGGTTGGATGAGGCCGAGGTCCCCGTCGTTTCGCCGGTAAATAACATTGATCTGATTGGTCCGGGCATTGGTAAAAACCAGAAAATTGTCCGGGATCAACTCCAACTGCATGCTGGCTTCTTCAATGTCCATGGGTTTATACTCGATATTTTGAACCCGTATCCGGGGGGATTCGTCTTCTTCTGCGGCAGCAGGCCCGGGATTGGGGGATTCCTGCAGGGTTTTTTCCTTCAACTCTCCGCGCGGGCCCTGTCGGTGCTTGCGGGTTTTCTGTTTATTTTTCTTAAGCTGTTTTTCGAGTTTGTCCAGCGCCAGGTCAATGGAGGAGTACATGTCGTTTGACTCTTCCCGGCAATTTAAGCTTAAGCGGTCGCCGATAAGCTTGATTTCCGTGATGTGCCGGATTTTTTCCACGGACAGGACCACGTTAGCTTCAGCGGGGTTGTCCAGCAGTTTATCAAATTTTTCGAGTTTGTTCGTGACATAGGATTTTAGGTTATCGGAGGGTTCAATGTTTTTAAATGTCACGGAAGTTTGCATGTTTTTTTCCTCCCTAAAATTGTTTCCGTTTGCTGGATGAGAGAATGCCTAAGTTTTCCCGGTATTTTGCAACGGTCCGGCGGGCAATGTCGATATCCTGGGCTTTGAGCATTTCCGCAATTTTTTTATCACTAAAGGGTTTTTTCGGGTTTTCCGATTCAATCATTTTGCGGATCTCTTCCTGCACGCTGGCCGAGGCGATGGTCTCCCCATGGGATCGGTTAATTGAGCTGTTAAAGAAAAATTTCAATTCAAATATGCCCTGGGGCGTATACGCGTATTTATTATTGGTCACGCGGCTGATGGTGGATTCGTGCATTTCTATGTCATCGGCCACATCCCGCAGGACCAATGGTTTTAAGTGGGAGATGCCGTATTCAAAAAAATCACGCTGGAATTTCACGAGACTTTCCATTACATTGTATATGGTTTTTCGCCGGTGCTGGATGCTTTTGATCAGCCACTCCGCCGACCGAAGCCGGTCCTTCAGGTAGCTTTTGGCCTCATCCGGAATCTGCTCCCCCTTTTTGGTCGCTTTTTTATAATAGGAATTGATTTGCACCCGGGGCATGTCGTCATCATTTAGCATGATCACGAAATCGTCCTCATATTTATAAACATATACATCTGGTACAATATATATCTGTTCATTCTCGGCAAACTGATCCCCGGGTTTGGGATCCAGCCGCTTGATCAGATTAACCGCGGCAATAACATTATCTAAATGCGTATTCAATGCCTTGGCAATAATTTTATACCGCTTATTTTCAAGATCTTTTAGATGCCCCTCGATGATTTGCGTAACCAAGGGATCATCAATACCTAAGTGGGCGGCCTGAATCAGCAGGCATTCCTTCAGGTCCCGTGCACAAATGCCCGGAGGATCAAATGTCTGCATTAATGTAAGGGTCTCTTCGACTTTATCAACCGGTGCATCGGCGATTTGCGATAGTTCCTCCACGCCCAGATCCAGATACCCGTCTTCGTTGATGCTGCCGATGATATAGCTGCCGATGGCTTCTTCTTCTTCCGTCGGCTTGGTCATCAACAGCTGCCATCTCAGATGATCGGCAAGCGAGGTTTTGCTGGCGGTAAACGCCTCATAATCCGGTGCTTCCTTTTTTTCAGATTCAAAATGGACTTTACCGGTGGAGCTGAACTCGTCCATGTAACTCTGCCAGTCCGCAAAGTCGTCAAATTTTTCTTCAATCGACACTTCCTGCGGGGATTCATTTTCTGCGGCGGGCTTTTCCGTCGCCTGCTCGGTATCTACTTCCTGCTCTTCTTCCAGCGTGGGATTGGTTTCCATCTCCTGCTGGATCATCTCAACCAATTCCATGCGGGATAATTGAAGCAGCTTAATAGCCATCTGCAGCTGGGGCGTCATGACCAGCTGTTGCTGCAAGCGAAGGTTTTGTTGAAGTTCAAGCGCCATATTAAAGTCTAAAATGATCTCCCAGATAAATTTGTCTGGCGGTCGGGCTGTCGGCAATCACATCCGGAGCGCCGGATTCGATGATCCGGCCATCGCTCAGGATATAGGCCTGATCACACACACCCAGGGTTTCCCGAACGTTGTGATCTGATATCAGTATCCCAATTCCGCGTTCTGAAAGGTGACGAATGATATTTTGGATATCAATGACCGCCAGCGGATCAATGCCGGCAAACGGTTCATCCAGCAGCATGAAGCTTGGATCAGTGGCCAGGGCCCGGGAGATCTCGAGTCGGCGCCGCTCTCCGCCGGACAGCAGGCCAGCCTTTTGCTGCATCAGCCGATGAATGCCAAGCTCTTCCAAAAGCGCCTCAGCTTTTTGTTTTTGCTCATACTTATTCGAGGTTAGGGTTTCCAAAATCGCCATGATATTTTGATAAACTGTTAGCTTGCCAAACACAGAGGCTTCCTGCGGTAGATAGCCGATGCCTTTTCGCGCCCGCTGATGCATGGGATAGCCGGTAATATTTTCTTCATTCAGAAACACATCGCCGCGATCCGGCTGAATCAATCCGACGGTCATATAAAACGTCGTGGTCTTGCCCGCCCCGTTAGGCCCTAACAGACCCACTACGCTTCCGCTGTAAATATCCAAATCCACGGCATCCACGACCCGTTTGCCGTTATAGATTTTTACCATATTAGTTAGCGAAAGAACTGTCATAGGGCGTCTGCCGGTAATTTGGGGCTCAGTTTTCAGTTTCCGTGTCTTCTTCGATTCGATGAATTATCGCATTTACGCGTTGCTCCGGGGCCCCGTCAACGATTATTTCACCGGTTTTTTGATTGAATGTGATTTGGCTGCCGGTCACCACATTGTTTTCACTCTTAATTTCGACCGATTTGCCGGTTAACACCAATGTTTGTTTTCTCGGATGGTAAACCGCCTGCTCGCAATGGGCGATTCGGTCTTCCATGATAATGCGGACCCCGCCGGAGGCCACCACTTTTTTAATATCCTCACGGGTCAGGGAGGATTCGGCCGAAGCACGTTTTGCATAAAACACCCGCAGCTTGGACGAGGCGATTTTGGTATTGGCCACGTCAACTTCAACATTTCCCATAAACTGAATATAATTCGACTCCCGTTGGGATACAAGTCTATCCGCGCGGATATGAAGTTTATTATTATCGCCGGGGGATGTTTTTTTGCCCGGTGATGTTTCAGCATAGGCAGGCATCAACCCGGCTGCGGAAGCCAGGCAGATGGCGATAAAAAAGATAAAAACCTGAAAAATTATAGGGTTAAAAATTTTCTGCCGCATCAATGGTTCCTTTTACATGCCCTTGGCATTCAAGGGTGCCGGTTGTCAGATCCACTTTCAGGGTATCTGCTGTCAGCTGAATGGCCGGACCGACAATACGGACGGCCGTTTGGGCTGATATTATATGCGAGTCACGGGTGTATTGCAAGGTTTCGGTTTTAAGCTGATACCGTTGGTTTTCAACGGTTACACGACCGGATACCGTCATATCATTTGTTTTTAAATTCAAAATGCCTTTATCTGCCGTCAAAGAAGCCTTGGATGGTGATGAATGTATAAAAAAAACGACGCGAATATCCGTCAGCCGCACCCGGTTTTGATCGGAAAGAAACTCGGCTGACCGGGCCTCAAGCCGCCATTGCGTCTTGCCTTCCTGGGTGGCGGTATGATGAAAATTGTTAATGGAAATCTCAGCCTTCTTTTGAGAAGGCGTATCCGGCGGCGCGGGCGGGTTGCCGGGCTTTTGGAGCGAAAAAAAGGATATAAGTAATGTGATGATTAAGAAAAGGGCGCCTCCGGCCAGAGCTGTTTTAAGCATGGTTTTCCGGCGCAATTGTCTATTTCCACTGCTCGATAAGGGCGTCCCAGAGGCCCTTGGATTTAATGATCATCTCGCAGACTTCGCGCACAGCGCCTTGCCCGCCGCATTTTTCAGTGATCATGTCCGCCTGTTCGCGGACGACTGAATGGGCGTCTGCCACAGCAATACTTAAACCCGCTTTCTTAAACATGGGCAAATCCGGCAGGTCGTCGCCCATAAAGGCGATTGACGAGGCCGGCAGCCCTGTTGCTTCCGTGATCCGATCAAACACCGCGCCCTTGTCCTGAATATTGTCATAAACCATATGAATACCTAATTCGCGGCAGCGGCGCAAAAGCGCCGGGGAGGCTCTGCCGGTCACAATTCCGGTCATGATGCCGGATTGATGAAGCATTTTGATGCCTAACCCGTCTTTGACATGGAATACTTTGGTTTCGGTCTGATCTTCGGTATAGGCGATGGCGCCTTCAGTTAATACACCGTCTACGTCTAACAGAAGCAGCTCAATCGGCTGGAAACGATCGGCAATCAGAGATTTTTTATCCATAGGGGAGGGCAAGGCTATTTAATCGCCTGTTGAATATGTTTCAGCTGGACAAGTAGTTCTTCGACATCATCAAGTTTTATCGCGTTGGGACCGTCAGAGAGCGCCTGATCGGGTTCTGGGTGGACTTCGATGAACAGGGCATCCGCGCCGACCGCAATGGCCGCTCTGGCAAGCAAAGGCGCAAACTCCCGCTGTCCGCCGGATGCCGCCCCCGCCCCGCCAGGAAGCTGGACGCTATGGGTCGCATCAAAAATAACAGGGCATCCGGTTTGCTGCATAATTGGAATGCTTCGAAAATCCGAAACCAGATTGTTATAGCCGAACATGACGCCCCTTTCGGTGATTAAAATTTGCTCATTGCCTGCATGCCGGATTTTTTCAACCACATTGGCCATATCCCAGGGGGATATAAACTGGCCTTTTTTAATGTTTATCGGCTTTCCGGTTTTGGCCGCTTCAACCAACAGATCTGTCTGGCGGCAGAGAAACGCCGGGATTTGGATAACATCAAGCACCTCGCCGGCGGGAGCCGCATCCGCCATCTGATGTATATCAGAGAGCACAGGCACGCCTATTTTTTGGCGGACTTGCGCGAGCACTGCAAGTCCTTCGGTTAAACCCGGCCCGCGGAATGAATGAATGGAGGTGCGGTTGGCCTTGTCATAGGAGGCCTTGAAAATATAGGGAATATCCAGCCGATCGGTCAATTGCTTTAAGTGGGCGGCGATTTTAAGCGGCGTCTCATTGTCCTCAATTACACAGGGTCCGGCAATCAGAGCAAAAGGCCGGCCGCTACCGATTGAAAAGTCGCCGATTTTGACTGGCTGTGTCATATATTCTCCTCGGGTTAGAATTCGAATTCTTAACAAGCATCTGTTATCCCGGGGTTTGCGAAAAGTCAAGATACGAAAATAAGATCTTGCTTAGCATCAGCATAGCTGTTAAATAAAAATAATTTTTTAGCGGTAAACTGAGGAGACGAACGAAAATGCGGTTTAAACGCAAAGAAAAGGGGAAACGGCTCAAGCTTATTTTTGTTATCCTCTTGGGCATCGCCATCATTGGCCCGGGCGGCTGGTTCCTGTGGACTAAATATGAGGGCAGGGCGCCAGAGATTAAACTGGATTTACAAAAAAATGTGCTCGGCGCTGTGACCGAGATCTCCGGGACGATTGAGGACGATCGCAGCGGGGTTCGAAAGCTGTGGGTCGGATTAATAAAAGACGGGGATGAAACGGTTCTTCTGGAAAAATCTGTGGATACCGGGGCGGGACAATCCCCGGATGCGGGTCAGACCGTCCCTTTTAATATCACCATTAACACCAAAAAACTAGGGATTTCAGACGGCCCGGCGGTTTTCCGGATGGCAGCCTGGGATCATTCCTGGCGAAACTGGTGGAAGGGCAACCACAGCTATTTAGAAAAAGAGCTGGTATTTGACACCCAAGCTCCTCGGCTGACGGTGCTCACCAGCCAGCACAATCTGGCCCAGGGCGGTTCCGGCCTGGTTGCCTATCGATTGTCCGAATCCTGCGAGAAGAGCGGGGTATATGTCGGAGAGGAGTTTTTCCCCGGCTATAGCGGCTATTTTGATGATAATGCGATCTATATCGCGCTGTTCGCGCTTCCCCATGATCAAGGCGCGGACACGGATTTATATGTGAAAGCCGTGGATGCGGCGGGCAATACTGCAAGGAGCGGATTCTATCATTATATTCGGGAAAGGCAGTTTAAAACCGATGTTATTCCCATCTCAGACCGGTTTTTAGAATGGAAGATGCCTGAATTTCAGGATGAAATGGGCCCATCCGAAGACGCCTCCCTGGTTGACAAATTTCTTTATGTCAACCAAACACTTCGCAAGAAGAATAACCAGGCGCTTCTTGCCACCGGCAAACGCTCTGACCCCAACTTTTTTTGGGCGGGGGAATTCGGCCGGCTGCCGAATTCCGCCAGGCGCGCCAATTTTGCGGATCACCGGGCCTATACCTACAACGGGGAAAATATTGACCGGGCCGTTCATATGGGCATTGACCTGGCCTCCATCCGACATGCCGATATTCCGGCGGCAAATGCCGGAAAAGTGGTTTTTGCCGGAGACATCGGCATATACGGAAATACCGTGGTCATTGATCACGGGTTCGGGCTGTTCAGCGTCTATTCACACTTAAGCCGGATCAATGTGCAGGAGGGCGACCGTATCGCCAAAGACGAGGTGGTCGGCAATACAGGCACGACCGGCCTTGCCGGCGGGGATCATTTGCATTTTGGCATGTTTATCGACCATGTGTATGTGGATCCCGTTGAATGGTGGGATGCGACTTGGATTAAGCATAATATAACGTCTAAGATCGATAATA
>DATGCF010000024.1:0-3511 GCA_035312245.1 Desulfosalsimonadaceae bacterium | reverse complement strand
GCCGTGGATGCGAACCAAAATCTCCATGTGATGGAAACCGGGAGCGGATTTCCGGTTTTGATGGTCCACGGCAACCCGACCTGGGGGTTCCTCTACCGCCGGATTATCAATCAATTGGCAACGGAGCGCTTCCGCGGCATCACGCCGGATCTGATCGGTCTGGGGTTTTCCAGCAAACCCCGTGATAGCAGCGCCCACACGCTGGCAAACCACGCCGAATGGCTGGGAACTGCCATTGATGCGCTTTCGCTGGACGGCTTGATTTTTGTGGGCCAGGACTGGGGCGGCCCCATCGGACTCCGGGCGCTGGCGGATCGGGCGCATCTGGTCAAGGGTATGGTGATTTTAAATACCGTGGTCGCCCCGCCCAGAGCGGGGTTTAAGCCCACCGCCTTTCACCGGTTTGCCAATATGCCGATCGTCAGCAATCTGGCATTCCAATGGGCGGGTTTCCCTCAGAAGATGCTCCACAAGGTTCAGGGCGACTCGGCCAGCATTTCGGGAAAAATCGCTAAAGCATACCAATACCCATTGAAAAAAAGAAAAGACCGGATGGCCCCGCTGGCGCTTGCCCGGATGGTGCCCGGTCATCAGGATCATCCGTCAATTGCGGATTTGGCGGTCTGCCGGGATTTTGCCCAAAATTTCAAAGGCCCGGTGGAAATCGTCTGGGGGAAAAAGGATCCGATTTTAGGCCCCGCCTTGAAGCGCACCCGGGAAGTCCTGCCGAACGCGCCGGTGACGGAGACCGGGGCGGGCCATTTCCTTCAGGAGGAAGTGCCGGATCAGATCGCTGAAGCGATTTTACGGGTATTTGAAAAAACGAATTAGCGGTCGATATCTTCAATAAAATCCGCCACCGCCCGGCCGATATCATCCGGTGCGTCCTCCTGGATGAAATGCGCGCCCTTTACCGTTACCTCCTCTTGATTGGCCCAGGACCGGCAGTACTGGCGCTGCGCCCCGATTAAAATGGATCCCGGCTCCGCATTAATGAAGAGCTTGGGCACGGCCGCATCTTCCAGCCACTTGCCGTAAGCCTTGACAATTTCCGCCACATCCCGCGGTTCGCCGTATATGGGGATCTCCCGCGGCCAGGTGAGGGTGGGCCGCCGGTCTTCGCCCGGGTTGAAAAACGGCCGCCGGTATTCAGCCATTTCCGCTTCAGTGAGGTTACGAAGGATGGCTGACGGCAGGATCCTTTCCACAAACACATTGTTTTTCAGCACCAACTCTTCGCCCTCCGATGAGCGGAGTTTTTTAAAGATGTTCTGCGCCTCTTCCGGCCAGTCTTCCCAGTTAACGGGCTGAACAATGGCTTCCATGTAAGCGATTCCCCGAACCCCTTCGGGATTGCGAAATGCCCAGTCAAATCCCAGGGCTGAGCCCCAGTCATGAATGACAAACACGATATCCTTATGGATGCCCATTTCAGAGAGGAAGCCGTTGAGGAATTGCCGGTGCTCCACAAACCGGTACCTGTCCGGGCCGCTGTCTTCAAGTTTGTCCGAATCGCCCATTCCGATCAAATCCGGGGCGATGCACCGGCCGAGACGGGTTAAGTGCGGGATGACATTTCTCCACAAATAGGAGGAAGTCGGGTTGCCGTGCAGCAACACGATCGGCAGGCCTTCGCCTTCATCCACATAGGCCATATTGTAGCCCATGACTTGAACTTTGTGCTTTGGATAATTTTCTTCAGACGGCACCATGTCTATCCTCCCTCTTTCAACGTCTTACTCTTAATCTTAATCTCACTCTTAATCTTACTCTAAAATATTAATTTAATCATTATCAGGATTGATAGCTTCGCAAAAAAGCGCTTATTGTTGGCACGACGGCATTTATGCAGAAAGTAACTCAAAAGAGCCCTCAAAATACATCCATCCTGTCATTTCGAGCGGCAGCGAGAAATCTTTACAATAAGATTCCTCGTCACTATCGTTCCTCGGAATGACAGCGGCAGAAAGGTCTGGAATGACTTGATATATTTTTGAATAACGTGGAAGCAATCCGCTGAGTTAAAGGGTGAGGCTCAACCCAACCGACAAAACTTTTTAGAGGGCTTCTTTGATAATGATTCGCAGATCGCGTCAAGTCTAAATCATACCCCGGGATTTAAACCAGTCAATCGATTCTTTAATCGAGGTCTCCACCGGCCGAACATCCAGGCCCAATTCGGTTTTGGCCTTGGTGTTGTCAAAAAACAAGTAGTTGGAGGCATAGGTGACTTCCACCGGTGTGGACATGGGCGGCTTTTTGCTGACATGATCCGCCCACAGGGCCATGGCCGAGGTTGCCCCTTTGAGCAGGGTAAACGGCACCTTGGGAATAAAAGCCCCCTTTTTGCCGCTGGCTTGATGGACCATTTTCATGAGTTCGGTGACGGTGACGTTTTGGTTTCCCAGGATATAGCATTCACCGGTTTTGCCTTTTTCTGCAGCCAGGATATGCCCTCTGGCCACATCCCGGACATCCACAATATTCATGCCCCCGTCAAATGCGGTGCGGTTGACGCCGGAGACGATATCGATAAGGACTTTGCCCGTGGGCGTGGGCCCGATATCGTTGGGCCCGAAGGGAAACGCCGGGTTAACCACCACCAGATCCAGGCCGTTTCGGGCAAATCCCAGGGCCTCCTGCTGGGAGAGGTACTTGGTGAGCACATAATGGCTGCCCAGCGTATACTGGTTAAACGGGGTTTCTTCGTTTGAGAGCGCCTTGCCCGGGGCAATGCCCAGGGCGGAAATCGAGGAGGTAAAGACCACCCGTTCGACCTGGTCGGACTGAAAGGCCGCCCATAATACATTGCGGCTGCCCTGGATGTTCACCTCATAAATGCGGCGCCAATCCGGCATCCAGATGGCATAGATCGCGGCCAGATGAAACACCGTATCCACACCGGAAACCGCCTGTTTGATTTTATCGGCATTAAGCACATCACCCTCGATCCGTTCCACTTCCAGACCGTCAAGATTAGCCGCTTCCTCACCGGGCCGAATCAACGCCCGGACCTCCACATTGGCATCCAGCAGCTGCCTTACCACATGGGACCCGATAAATCCGGCTGCGCCGGTCACCAAGGCTTTTTTCATTTTTCTGTTCCTTTCTGGTATTTAAAAACCCATAAACTTTCCCGCAATCTGCTTCATAATTTCATTGGTGCCGGCAAAAATGGGCATCACGCGAACATCCCGGAACCCCCGGGCCACAGGGCAGTCTTCGGTCAAGCCGAAATCGGCGTGCAGATCCAGGCATTTCTGGGAGAGTCTTTTGGATAGATCGGTGCACCAGTATTTGGCCATGGAGGTCTCGATCACCACGTTTTCGCCCGCCATGTGCTCGGTGATCAGCTTGTCCAGAAAGGTGCGCCCGAGTTTGATCTCTGTGGTCATTTCAACGATGGCAAACTGCACAGCCTGGTTTTTGGCAATCGGTTTGCCCGAGGCATCGGTATGGTGCCGGCAGTAGTCGGTGGTCCATTCAAGGATCAACTCGGCGGCGGCCTGGC
>DATGCF010000023.1:0-10938 GCA_035312245.1 Desulfosalsimonadaceae bacterium | reverse complement strand
CTGGCGGTGCTCCTGGCGATGGGGCGGGGGTTTTTTATATGGACAAGCGCCTGGTTATCCGGCCGGCTGAGCGGTGATCCGCCGGTATTTGCAAAAATGGCCGGATTGTCCTATATTGCCCAGGCTGGCGTAAGCCTCGGGCTTTGCGGTATTCTGGCCAGATATTTTCCGGGCTGGGGGGCCGCCGCCGCGGCAACGGTTGTGGCCGCGATTTCAATCAACCAGGTCATCGGACCGATCACTTTTAAATATGCGCTGGACCGGGTCGGGGAATCCCGGCGCCCACGGTCCTAAATATTTTTGAATGAATATCAGATAATGCAGCGGGTGGACTGATGAATATTCTTTTGGGGACAGGCATGATATTTTGGAAGATTCGACGAAATCGAATAATCTTTTTGTTTCTGATGGTTTTTATAGTGAGCGGCTGCGGACAAGCGATATCTCCCCAGCCCTATGAGGCCCCGCCGGATGCGGTTTCAGGGTCCGGTCGGCCCGTCGTATTTTTAACAGCCTCCCAGATTGCCGAGTCCATCCGCACCGGTCGCCTGACGGCCGTTGAGGTAGTGGATGCCCATTTAAGGCATATCCATCAGTTTAATCCCGAAATTAACGCGATCGTCACCATTGATGAGCACGCGGTTCGCCGCCGGGCCCGGGAGGCAGATGCCGCCTTAAAACAGGGCGAATACTGGGGCCCGCTGCATGGCGTGCCTGTAACGGTGAAAGACCATTTTGCCGTCAAAGGGTTGCGAAACACCAACGGGATGCCGGAGACAGCCGAGTATGTGCCTGATTCAGATGCCACCGTGGTCTCCCGGTTGAAAGACGCCGGCGCCATTATTCTTGGGAAAACCAACATGCCGCCAATGGCCATGGATATGCAGACCAGTAACGATATTTTCGGCCGGACGAATAATCCCTGGGATTTAAACCGGACGCCCGGGGGCAGTACCGGCGGCGGGGCGGCCGCAGTTGCCGCCGGGATGTCGCCGCTTAATATCGGCAGTGATCTCGCCGGCTCCATCCGTCAGCCCTCCCACTTCTGCGGCATCTACGGGTTTAAGCCCACGGAAAATACCGTGTCCAATCACGGGAGCTTTGTGCCGCTTATGGATCCGGATTTTAAAAGCATTCGCCATATGGCCTCCAATGGCCCGCTGGCCCGGTCCATTGCGGATTTGAAACTGGCCTATCAATTGATTGCAGGTCCGGACGGAAAGGACGGGATGGTTGTTCAGCCGGATGAAAGCCCGGTAATCAAAGAATCTCTGGCAGACCTGCGTATTGCCTGGACCGATCAGTTTGGGGATGTGCAGGTCTCAAGGGATACCGCGCAGGTTCTGCAGCAATTTGTCGATAAATTGTCCGGCAAAGCGGGTGAAATCGGGCATCTCAGACTCTCCGGCATTGATTTCAACACGGTCTGGGCGACCTGGGGCAAAATGGTCGATCTTGAAGTCGGGGTGCTCCGACCCCCACTGACAAGATTTTTGATTTTTCTTGCCGGCGGCGCGCAACGGGCCAAAACCCCCCTGCTTCAAATGGAATACCCGGCGGGTTATGATGATTATATTGAGACCGTGAGTCGACGGGGTCAGATTACCGCCAAATTCGATCAGTTTTTCCTGGACTGGGATGTACTGATTTGCCCGGTGGCGCCGATACCGGCATTCTCCCATCATTTGCCGGATGATCAGAAATTCGGATACAACATCTATAATAAACCGCTTCTGGTTGACGGCCGGGCCATTAATTACTGGATGGGGTGTGCCGCCTATACCGCCCCATTTAATCTCACCGGCCATCCGGTGGTGGTTATCCCCGCCGGGTTTTCGTCAGACGGCATGCCCATCGGGCTGCAGCTGATAGGCGCCCGGGGCAAGGATATGGCCTTGCTCGACATGGCGGAAATGATCAATCAGGCGGCCGGCGCTTATCGACCGCCTGAGTTGTAGCAAGGGGACGCCCTTTATATAAAGGGCGTCCCTCCTCCTAATAATCATTCTTCAGGGGTGAAGTGATGAGGTTCAGAGTCGGTGATTGGGTCAGGGTCAAAGATGGAATAGAAGATCCGGATTTCGGTAATGATATGTCGGGCTGGCAGGGGCAGATCTCTGAGATAGCGGATGATACGGTTTGTATCGAATGGGATGGAGAAACGCTTTTGCAGTGTCCGGAAGAAGTAATCGTCAAAAGTGAACAAGAGGGACTTGACTGGACACGGATGAATCTTGAAGTCAGTGAAGTGATACCGGCAACACCGAGAAACGAGGCCCAGGAAAAGAATTCAATCATAGAAGCGATCGCCAATAGACATCGTTGGGGGTATTTGGGCGAATCAGCTGAAATTATCAGAAATGTTTTGCAAAACGTTGATGCCGATGATGAAAATAAAGCCTTCGATGCCTGGGAACAATATTGCCGTAAACATTTATCCTACCCTTTTGAGGCTGAGGTGGAGCCCCTATCCAAAGGTCCGTTCAATGCTGGCGATAGGATCCGAGTGCATGCCGTAGAGGGCGCTTACGATTTGTACGGGGTGATTGTGAAAGTCAGATTAGGCCGAAAGGTTTTCCACCTACCATTGGTTGAAGTTAGGGTGATGGATAACCAATCGGATAATTTTAAAATCATTGACAGTTATCGAGATTGGTTTGCGAATCGGTGATGACCGGATTAAAGGAATGTTAGCGGCAGCGAGAAATCTTTTTTTACAAGATTCCTCGTTGCTGCCGCTTGTCGGAATGACCGAACTAATGCTTTTAGAAAACATACTCCAGGCTGATATAGAACAGCCGGTCGTCACGGTCGAGATCCTTTGGTTCGCCATAAAGCCCGGAGAGCAGAGATTCTGAATAATCCCGGCTGATAAACTGATATCCGGTCCGCATCTGAAGGGTTTTTTCGACTAAAGGCTGATTCCAGTAAACCTCCCAGACGCTGCCACGGGTATTTAACTTTTGATAGGGATCCACCGCGGCGATATTCAAACCCACCCAGTTTTCCGAGCCCTCGAAAAACTCCAGGCCGATTTTCGGATTGTGCAGTTTTTTAAACGGCAGATGATACCGCAGTCCGGCATAAAACGCCCAGGCATCTTCGCCGTCCTCATTGTCGGCAGAGCCCAGATAAGGACCGGCATTGCCGTATATTTCCCGTTGGATCTGGCTGAGCGCGGCATTTAATTCCGGCGGCAGTTCTTCGGAATTAAGGGGCAGGCCGTTTACCAGAATTTTTTGGCCATTCGGCTCGGTGCTGCTGTAGGCGGCACTGGCAAAAACATCGAGCGGCCAGTCAAATAACCGGTCATTGGACAGCTGAAACGTATACTTATCCACATACCCGAGTTCATCCGGAAATTGAAGCGTCGCCGGGATACCATTTAATCGAATCAGGTCCCTGAATGCATCGTCCCCGGTGGGCCGGAGATTATCCACCCGGAACCACTGAAGGATGCAGATAGCGTCATCCAGAAACGGCAGCCGGTTGTTTAACTGGACCGTGTAAAAATCAATATCCTCGAGCCCGCCCGGATCCTTAAGGAAAGGATTGGCATCAATATCATCCTCGCTTCTGGCATATATTAGGCTCAGAGACTTGGCAAAAGACTGATTAAAATAAAAGGTGAGGGCCGCTCCGTCGGATTCCGCGTTAAATGTCAGGTCCGGGTAGGTCGTCATGGCCGGACGGTTGTATCGGTATTTGGTCAAATACCCGCCCGAGGTGGGCAGCCGGCCAAAGGTTAAATTGACCCGCCGGTTAAGCCATGCCGGGCGGTAGTCGGCATAGGCCCGTTTAATTTTGACCGCAGAGTCCGCGGGTTTGTTGGAATAGTGAAAATCAGCCGCCCTGACATCCTCCGGGTCGTTCCAGGTGCCCCAGAGCTTATACATGGTGAGGGTGGCGTGGAATCGGACTTCCTCACTCGGTTCAGCCGTGAATTTCAGATCAAAGTAGTTAACAAATGCGTTGTCATATGCTTCCTGATTCGCGTCGTTATCCTCGCGGTTCAAATCAAAGTAGGAAGAACGCAGATAGGCTTCGTTTCCCAGTCGGTATTTTTCGATCAGTCCGGCGTCCTTGATGGTCTGCTTGTAGACATGGGTCATATGATGCTTGAGGGTTTTTATCTGCTTCTGTTGTTCTGATGCCTGATTTTCAAGATTCCTGGCTTCCTTTTTCTGCTTTTCCAGTTTTTGATTCAGTTCATTAACCTTTTTTTGGAGCTGCTTGAGTTCTTTTTGACCATGTTCCTCAGCTGTTAATGGCGCGGCCATCAGGACCAGGCATAAAAAACAGGCGAAAAGGGCGAACCGCTTGGCGTGTTGCATTGCTTACCTCCGAATTAAATGTGAATATTTAAATGGGTATCTACCATACCCCGATGCCTTCGGATTCGGGTTCAGCATTATCTGCATGGGTTAGAAGATATTGAAGAATTTTTTCTTTTTGTTTTCGGCTTTGCCAGGGAATATCGGCAAAAATGGCGTGCCCGTTTTCTTCAATCAGCATTCGCCATAAGCTTTTGGGTTTATCCTTGGGTGAGATGCTTTTCGGGGCGTGGCATTTCTTGAAGCAGATGGAGTTTTCAAAATCCTGCCGGGTGAAGCCCTCTTGGCTGTTTTTTTCCTGGGCCATGGCAACAAGTACAGCGGCAAACAGGATGCATACGCAGAGCAGTCCGACCCGCAGTACAGTTTCAGGAATGCGCATTGTCCCCTCCAGTGGTGAACGGCTTATGAAAACTAATCCCGACGGCTTCGCAAAAAGTCCAATATCTTTGCTGCGCTGCATCCCTCGGAATTTCACGTACGAATAAGTACGATGCATTCCTCGGGATTTGTGGGCCGCGATCTTGAACTTTTTTTGTGCCGTTTCAGAATCGACTTTTTACGAGTCCATCAATCCCAGATACCGATGCCTTCCTTAATACCATTTGCATCCCGGGCATGGCGCAGCAGATAGATCAGAATCTGATCCTTTTGTTCCGGGCGCTCCCAGGGGATTTTCTGAAAAATGGCATGGCCGTTTTTTTCAATCAGAATAATCCACTGCTTACGGGTTTTCTGGGACGGTGAGAAATCCTTTTCCGTATGGCATCGTTTAAAACAAATGGAGTTGTTAAATTCATTTTGGGGCAATGGCGGGAGGGATTTTTCTTTTTCTTCGAGTTGTTCGATCAGGGAGGGGGATAAATCGACCAATGCTTCTTCATCCAGGGGAGTTAAGGCGTTTATCGGTTTTGGCGCAAAAATGGCCCAACAAACCACCATTAAAACGGCGCTGATAAGAAATGCTTTAAACTGATAGGGTTTTACCATTTATTACCCTGACTGAAAAATTGCATAAATTGTTTAAATATTAAATGGCCCTGCGCTGTCTGTCAGCTCATGGTCTCGCGCGGATCAACACCAAATGGCGCAAACTTTTTTTACCTAAATTGAAAATCCCGGAGGGTTTCAAATTTTTGAATTAAAAAATAATTCAAGCTCCTAAAATGGATGTAAAAATTAAATCTTAAAGAATTTGAAACGCTCAATTTAGGTTTTAGAATTTGCCACATGTATCAAAAAACTTTTGGGATTTCAAAGATAAAATAAAAAAAATCACGGGTTACGAAGTTTTCCGACGGGTTGTCAGTCATTGGTTTTGTCTAGTGTCAGTCATTTTATGACAAAATCAGGCCGATGCAGATTGTTGACAAATCGACGCGCATCTGGTTTGGATCCGAGAGGTCCCTGGCAGCGCCACCCCAATCATATTCAGGTGATCGCCACACGAGTTTCTGCCATCAAATGGAAGTACTTTACGATTGGTAATTGGATTTGGCCGGTATTAATATAGGCATGGGGTATAAATGAAAAATCCATGACAGGAGGTCATTCGATGAAAGCATCAAGCGCACCTGGCATACTAACGACCATTTTTTTGGGACTGGTTTTGATCCTATCCGGCTGCGGCAAACCGGATACCGGTTTAACCAACGGCCGGTTTTCACCCTGCCCGGATTCACCGAATTGCGTGTCTTCCATGGCATCGGCGCCCAAGCAAGCCATTGAGCCGATTGCCTATGAAGGAAGACGCGATTCAGCCAAACAGGTGATGCGCTCTGTGATTCAATCCATGAAGCGATCCCGGCTGATTTCGGATTCGGAAAACTATATTCATGCGGAGTTCCGGTCCCTTATATTCCGATTCGTGGATGACGTGGAGCTTTTTTTCCCTGAAAATACAAATGTTATTCACATGAAATCCGCCTCCCGGACCGGGTATTCGGATTTCGGGGTAAACCGCAAACGTCTGGAGGAAATCCGCCGGCGGTTTCACTCTTCAACCTCAAGGAGTGAATCATATGACAATTAAAAACGCGGTTTGGATGATATGGATAAGCCTTGCGCTGACCGTCGGCTGCTCGGCCATCATGCCGCATTTAAAGGCGCCCTCCGCCGATTTCAAGAATATGGAGATCCAGGATATGGGCTTGTTTGACAGTACCCTGGTTTTTACTTACGAACTTCGGAATCCCAATCCCGTCGGGGCCTATCTAAACCGCCTCAACTACCGCCTGTTTCTAAATGACCAGGAATTTGCCGCCGGAAACCTGGATGAGGGGATCAGCCTCCCGCCCTCCGGATCGGCACCGGTCGAGATTCCGGTTTCAGTCAATTACCAGAAAGCGCTGGGCTCTTTGGCCGAACTATCGCAAAAAACGACAGTGCCGTATCGTATTGCCGGCACATTCGGCATCATGGGCATGGAGGTGCCCTTTCAGACTCAAGGGGACCTGGATTTGCCCAGCCTGCCGAAAGTCGCATTGAAGAAGCTGGATATTGAAAATTTATCCTGGCAGGGCGCGGACCTGAAACTGGTCATGGAGGTTGCCAATCCCAATTCATTTGCGCTTGATATGGCCGGCTTAAATTACGGCGTCAAGTTGGGCGGCCGCCGCTTGGCCGAAGGCATTTACGAAAATATTCCGTCTTTGCCGGCAAACGGCGCATCAACTATAGATATTCCCCTGAGCGTGGATTTTATGAAACTCGGCCGATCCGCCTATTCACTGCTCAAAGAGAATGAGAGCCGGTATGAGCTCGACGGGGAAATGATTTTTAATCTGTCAAAAATGGGTGAGAAACGGCTGCCCTTTTACAAGAGAGGCCAAATTCCGCTGGTTCGTTAATACGGGCCTTTTCCCGCTCAACGATATTGTCGATCCGACCCTGGGGGGAGTATAGCCCAGGGGTAGGTCGGTGACGATTTCAAACGGCGGGGTAATGCCGAGTTCTTCCCGATAGTTCGGATACATCATCAAACCGTTTTTAAAAATTCGGCATAAATACGTGCGGTTTGTTTGGGTTTTTCAAGCATCGGCAGGTGGCCGCAGTCTTTAATGATGGCTTTTTGGATTCGCGGGGCTTTTCCCGCCAGAATATCAGCCCCCCTGGGGTGCAGGATCCGGTCTTTGTTGCCCCATACGGCAATGACCGGGCCCGGGTATTCGCAGATGTGTTTTTCCACTGCATAGGGTGATTTCAGGATATCATTCATCGCCTGTTTGAGAAATTTTTGGTCTTTTCTCATTTGCTCGGCAAAATAGACGCGGATGGGGCGCGGGATGAACGGCACGTCGGCAAAGACCATTTTCATCAATTCGCTGTAGTCTTCCAGATCCTTAACAAAAAACGGATTTTTTCCGTTTTCCACCATCAAAAACAGTTCGGACGGGGGGGCGCAGCTGACATTTCCCGGAGCCAGCAGGCAGAGGCTTTTCACCCGATCGGGATGCCGGGTCGCATATGCGGTGGCAATGCCGCCGCCCATGGAATTTCCGGCCAGATGAAAGGATTGGATCCCCAGGGCCGTGATAAACGCATGAAGTCTCGACACCTGCGCAGGCATGGCATAATTCCATTCCGCATTGCGTGTCGATTCGCAGAAACCCGGCAAATCCGGAATAATAATTTTATAGTCACCGGATAAGCGGGCGGCCATTCGGGTAAAATTATCCTTGTTGCCGCCGAAACCGTGCAGCAGGACCACCGCCGGCCCCTTGCCGCCCGACAGATAGACAAACTGCATGTTGTTCGTGGTAAGTGACTGTTTTTGAAGACCGGCCTTGAATCGTTCAATCGCAAGGGCAGACCGGGCCATCCAATCCGGTGAGACATAGTAAAGGGCGGCAAGCCCCACTACCAAGAGCAGGATCAATATTCCGACAAACGGTTTTAGACTTTTATGGCGCAAAGCGACTCCTTTTAATCCTTTATCAGCCAATGAACATCCGGCTTCTTTCTGGAAACCGTATGGGTGTAGTCGTATCTGGGATGGCCGAGGACCAGGCTGGCATGGATTTTACGGCCTTCCGGCAGTTCGATGGTTTGGGTAAGCTTTTTGCTGAAGCGGCTGGCCAGGGTGACGAAAGCGATCATGCAGGTGCCGAGACCTAAGGAATGGGCGTAGTTCATGATGTTTGCCGCCGCGATATTGCAGTTGGCGGCGCCGAAAAATGAGCGGGCCGGCGCGTGGATCAGCATCAGGACGGGCGCATTGTGAAGGATCAGATCCCGGCCGGCATCCATTTGGGCGATGTAATCATCCATGGGGGCGATGTATTTTTCATAAAGCTTCGCCATGGCCGGGTACAGCTTTAATCCGCCAAACACCATTTTGCCGGGCGATGTCTTGGACCAGTCATATATTTTTCGGGCAATGGCAAAGACTTCCTCGGCCACCGCGCTTAATTTGGCAGGGTCGGTGACCACAATGTATTCCACATGCTGGCTATTGCTGGCGGTTGGGGAATACCTGGCCAGGTCGATGATATTTTGAATGGCCGCTTGCCGGACCGGCTTTTTTAAATACCGCCGCACACTCCGGCGCGTCATGATGGTTTCCCGGCAGGCATTCGGATCAAGCCGTTTTTTGTCAATCGGCCGGACCTGATTCAGATCCAGTTGCTCATGGACAATCGCTCCGGTGGGACAAACGGCCACGCAATGGCTGCACCGGTTGCAGCGCTCCGGTGCCGCCGGCACCGGCTCTTCGTTTTCTATCTGCCATACCCCGGATATACAGTCGTCCACACACCGCATGCATCGATTGCATTTGTCCGGTACGCGATAAATAGCCATTTGTTCCACCCTTTCGAAACTGCGTTATGCCGGTGAGAAAAATACGCTTGAAATATTTGATTTACATGAATTTCCCTGATAAATAAACCCCAAAATCCGCCATCAACGGTTAAAATAAAGGAAGATATTTATGGCCGCCATTTTTGAAGAATTGAAGACACGGATCCGTCCGATACTGGACGCCAATCAGCTGCTTGAGCAGAAAGTCCGGATCAGGGCGCGGGCTCTCAGTACCGAGGAGGCCATCGGTAATCCGGAGGCCAATGATTTCCCGCTGCAAAAGGGAAGAGAGCGTCTGATGCAGGCGGAATTCAACGGCGCCCTGGGCCAGGCCTATACCGACCGGTTCGGCGATTATGAAGGCACGATGAGTGAGATACTGGACATGCCGCTGGCGAATAATTTCCGCCGGGCCATATTTGTTGCCGCCGTTAACGCGGCCCTTCGCTATCTGGGAAAAGTTGACGGCACCATCCACTGCCGGGATACGGGGCCGGCCCTGTGCGGCAAACAACTGGCGCCGTTTATCAAGGAGAGATACGGCCAGCCGAAAGTGGCGTTAATCGGGTTTCAGCCCCGCATGGCGGAGAACCTGGCCGCGCCATTTGCCCTCCGGATCGTGGATATGGATCCGGAAAATATCGGGACCCGGCCCAATTCCACAGAAATCGAATCCCCGGATAGGACCGAGGCGGTCATTGACTGGGCGGATCTTTTGTGCGTAACCGGCACCACCCTGGTTAATGACACCATTGAACAGTTTCTTGTGGCCAAACCGACGATTTTTTACGGCACCACCATTGCCGGGGCGGCCTCCCTCATGGACTGGCAGCGGTTCTGCGCGGAGAGTGAATAGGCCGGTGAACGGGTTAATTAAGCGGCAGATTGACCTTCTTTACAAATCCTTTAAAGTGGCGCATGCCGCCGGCCGAGCTCACGATGCGGAGAACCGCAGCCGGATCCGAGACGATCACACCGGATAGGCAGGTGACCGGCGTATTTTGAAACACTTCCGGCACAAGGGGGGTGGAGGCGCCTAAAATGACGACCTCCCGGCAGGTCGACGCCGCATGCAGAAAATGATCCATGGTGTGGTTGATAATTGATGTGGCGGTGATCACGGCCACTTCGCAGTTCGGGAGTTGGACGGGGATTTCAGAGTCCGGCTGAAGGGTTTCGGCCGAATGGTTTTCTTTTTCAAAAATCACTAGTTCAGCGGCTGCCTTCCGGATGGGGCCGATCAGCGGCCCGAACATGCCCACCATGCCGACCCGGTCTGTAGAACGGATGTCAATAAAATCGAGAACATCGCCATCCCTATGGTGCGCATTGTCGGTATTGGCCAGGGCGTTGGCAGTGGCCATTCCCACCGCAGTTTCAATCTTTTTCGAAGAGCCGATAAATTCCAGCATTTCTGCTGCCGGCCGGCCTTCCAGGGGTAAAGATCCGGTAAACAAGCTGCAGCGCTCCGGCATGTCCTGGTGAAATGTAAATCCCAGGCCGGTCTGGCCGTTATCCAGCATGACCGCGGTATAGCCCAGGCCGATCCGGACATCCGAGATCGTTCTTTCTTTTGCGGCGGATTGAAGAAGATTTTTAATTTGATTGCGAATATCCATAGAGACAATCGCCTTCCTTATTTATTCTATTGACCTTCATAGTCGACCGGCAAGCATTCGTCAAGTACCTGTTCCCGCCTGCCCTTTGCGGCAATTTGCCCGTTTGCCAGTTTAAGCACATGAGTAATTGACGCCGGCAGTTCATTCAGCCGATGGGTGACGTACAGAAGCTGGACACCGCCCTG
>DATGCF010000022.1:0-2431 GCA_035312245.1 Desulfosalsimonadaceae bacterium | reverse complement strand
ATGATCCAGTTGATGTTGAGGCCCAGGAGGTTAAGCAGCTCTCGGCCCATCATGGTCACTTCCGCCGTATCAATGCCGTAAGGGCAGAACACGGAGCAGCGCCGGCATTCCGAGCACTGGTAGAAGTAGGAAAACCATTCCTTGATGGTCTCCTTGGTCAGCTTCCGGCCGCCGGCAATGGAGCCAAGAATTCTGCCGGCCGTGGTAAAATCCTTGCGGTAGATGGAGCGCAGGAGCTCGGCCCGGACAACGGGCATGTTTTTCGGGTCTCCCGTACCGATAAAGTAATGGCATTTATCCGCACACGCCCCGCAGCGCACGCAGGTGTCCATGAAAATCTTCAGCGAGCGGTACTTGTCGAGCCGCTCCCGGAAGCCCTCGTAAATAATTTCCTGCCAGTTTTCCGGAAGCGGCCATTCCTCATCGGCCGGCGACCATTCCCCCGGCGTGCGGAACTCCATGATCTGGAGGTTTTTGTCCTTGGCTGGATAGGCAAACCGGCCCTTGGTGATGGGGGACTCGATTTTCTCCCACTCCTCGTCCGGAGGCGTATGATCAATGTCTTCAAACATCTCGTCTGGTTTTGGAAGTTCTTCCATGTCTACTCCTTTTCCACCGGGATACCCGCTTCTTTCATTTTGTCCCTGAAGTCTTCCTCATATGCTTCATAGGTATGAATCTTAACCTGGGGATTCCATGGATTGATATGCCGTTTCATTCGGTTGTTATTGGCCAGATTTCGGGTGGGACTCAGGAAAATGCCCGCCGCGTGCATGATTTTACTGAAGGGAATATAGGCAAACAGGAGGCTGACATAAAATAGGTGGACGTAGAAAATGTTTCCGCCCACTCCGTCCTCGGGAATACCTGGATGAAAGGCGGCCAGTCCCAGGGTCAGCTCCTTTACCTGAACGATATCCACCTTGGTGAAGTGCCGCATCAGGAGGCCGGTGAGCGCAATAGCGATAATCAGAAAAAGCGGGAAATAGTCCGCCGGCCGGGAAATGTAATTCATCTTGGGAAGCAGAATGCGTCGGAACAGAAGCAGGGTGGCCGCACCCAGCAGCAGGACCCCGGAGAGAAACAGACCCGGCAGTCCGATCTGGAGCATGCCGTCAACAGTTTCAAGCCCTTTGACGAAAAAGGGTGTAGGTTCCACAAAAAAGCGCAGATGCCGGATCAGGACAACCAGGAAGGAATAATGGAATAAAAAGGCAAACAGCCACAGCCAGACCACCCACTTGTAAGAAACCTTTTTCCCGTTGAATTCCGCGCGGGTGTTTCGAAAAAGGGAGCGAAACAGGAGCACTTCGAGCAGCATCCGGATGATTACCCCGCCGGTCGTACTGGGGTTGTCAATTTTCGACTGCTTAAAGATGTCCTGGGACTGCTGCTGGCCGCAGGTGGTGGTGATGCGGAACGGGACGGGAGATTTGGCCCAGTCGAGCACCTTGTTGACAAACCCTGCAAAAAAAACGAGTACTGCCAGATAGGGGATTATAATACCAAACAACACCTCCAGCCCAATCGCCGCTCCTGCATAGGCAATCAGTCCAAGCACAACCACCGCTAGAAGCGAATACAAATAACTGACATTCATTGACATTACCTCACTCTACAGTTTGACACCGTTTGTTCATCGCCCGGTTACCCTGTAATATCCTCAAGGTTTTGGCCTTTTTCAGGAAGTTCCTGCATATATCCCTTTTTGATCAAGAGCTGACTGACCCGGTCCCGGGCATGATTGGCCCGGAGTAGAAAAACTTTCTGACGGCATTCCATGTATAGATCAAAAGCGGTTTTAAGCAGATATTCGATATTGCCGTCCAATGCGTCCAGGTATTTCTGAACGGCTTTGTCTTCGCTGTATTTGCGACACCCTTTTTCAATCGTCGGCTTGATGATGAAAATAAAGTCAATGGCCCTGGACGGCTTGAACTCCTGAATCGATTGAATGCGCAAAATACCGTCAAGGGCGCTGCGGCTCGCCGCATCATCCATTTCAGACCGGATCACCTGGTCAAACAATTCATTGAGGCATCGGTGAATGGTGCTGCCGACCGGGTTGGCAAACGGATCGGCGCTTTGTTTAAAGAACTTGGCGCCATCTGCGGGGTAGGCCGCCATCACGGCATCAAACCATTTGTTGACGATTTCTTTGCGTTTGGCTGATAATACGGTTTCCGGATTCATATCCGTCGATAACCTAACCTTTAGGTTTATTTGACAATTTATTTTTTAAATAAATTGTTTTAATGAACTCTAACAAAAGGTTGAGTATATATTCAATTCTACAGATTCTGTCAAGTTTATTTGTTAAAAGAGGAAACAGGATTATATTGAGGGGTGCCATGAACCGGACAAAAATCAAACAACTACTTGCCGCTCAAACCGCACCGGGTACGGTACGGGTCTGCGGATGGGTGAGAAC
>DATGCF010000021.1:0-2653 GCA_035312245.1 Desulfosalsimonadaceae bacterium | reverse complement strand
CGGCATGCGCGCAGCCGCTAAGCACCACCAACCCCTTGTCCCTGACCACAAAGGCAAGGGCGGTGTCATCCTCGAAGGTATCCTGTTGGGCTTTGCCATCCTTTTCAAACCAGAGCGACGGCGCCCCTTTTTCAAACTCCGTGGTCCGATCGATTTCAGACAAAAAAAGCGCCTGATCATCCAGCATGGAATAAGGCGCCGGCGTTTCCACCACCGCGGCGCCGGCGGATTCGGCCTTCTCTTGGGTAAAAGGGGGGAACATAATTTTAAAATCCTCGGTCACCTTCATATACCGCGGGCTGCGAAAAACTTCCGGATGGACGATCAGCTCCATGCCGGAGCGACCGGTCATGTGGACGAGTTTTTCCATGCCGCCGAAATGATCCATATGCCCGTGGGATAAAGCCATCACTTCCACCCGGCGCATATCCGCCCCCAGGGCTTCTGCATTAAACGCGGCCCCGTGCTCGGAAAATCCGAAATCAAATAGCAGGCTGCGGGGGCTGTCGTCTAAAACAGCACTGACCATCGCTGAGAACCCGTGCTCAGCCAGTATGCTGTTTCGCACTTCAGTGCCCTTGAGCGGCATGGCCCGTGTAATGATATCCGTGTTGTCGCGGGCCACCATATCGATGTAATTGTCCTGCAGGGTCAGAATCTCCACCCGATCCACGGGCTTTAACGATACCGTCATGTTTATGCCTCCCTTCCAAAGACCGTCTTATCCAAATATCGTCTTAATACCGTCTTACTCTTACTCTTAATCTTACTCTTGCTGAACCGACCCGGCGTGCTCTCCTGATTAAATCCAAATCACAAAAGCCATGGCATGTCAAATACATGGGCATCAAATCGGATAACCTGAAGCCGATGCATAAAAAAAGGGGTGCCTAAACCCGGCAAAGCCAAGTTTTCAACACCCCGGATGGGGTTAAAAATTAAAACAGCGAGATGGTTTACCAGTTCTCGCCCAGCAGTTCATAATAGGATTTGGGGTGGGCGCAGGCCGGGCACATTTCCGGCGCATCCGCGCCTTCATGAAGGTACCCGCAGTTAATGCAGCGCCACATCACCGGTGCCTCCCGTTTAAAAACCTTATCCGACTCGATATTGGCGGCCAAATCCTTATATCGCTTTTCATGCTGTTTCTCTGCAACAGATACTTTGTCAAACACCATGGCCACAGCCTCAAAACCCTCTTCACGCGCAACTTTAGCAAATCCCGGGTACATCTCGGTGTGCTCGTAGTTCTCACCGGCGGCCGCCGCCTTCAGGTTTTCAACGGTTGAGCCGACGACACCCGCGGGAAATGCGGCATTGAACTCCACATCCCCGCCTTCAAGAAAGCTGAAAAACCGCTTGGCATGCTCTTTTTCCTGGTTCGCCGTTTCTTCGAAAATCTGGGCGATCTGGACATACCCTTCCTTTTTGGCCTTGCTGGCAAAATAAGTGTAGCGGTTCCGCGCCTGGGATTCCCCGGCAAATGCGGTCAACAGGTTTTTCTCGGTTTGTGTTCCTTTAACACTGGCCATCTTCAAATTCTCCTTTCCGTTCGATTGTTTTTGAGCGGTTCGTTGTTCAGTTTCCAGGTTCATTCACAGCCAGTTAAACCGGCTGTTCCCAAATTCCTTATAATTAATTATGCTTAAAATTTTTTCTGCTGAGCACTGCACTTATCGCAATACCCCTTTAGGATCATTCGCTTGCTCAAGATCCGGTATTTCTGATCAATCTCAGCGGGGATCCGGATCTGATCCATGGCCTCGCTCTCAAAATCAAGAATCCGCCCGCATCCAATGCAGTAAAAATGATGATGGTTTTCCGGGTTCGTATCAAAACGCCTTGGCGCGCCATGACCCGCCACAATGTCAGTCAGTCCGATTTCCGAAAATGTCACCAGCGTGCGATAAACCGTATCAAAAGAGATATTCGGAAATTCATCCCTGACCGCGTTGAACATGTCTTCGGCCGTGGGATGCCCCTCTTCCTCCAGAAGCGCCTGATATATAGCCATCCGTTGGGGCGTAATTTTTAAATGATGCGCCCGGCATTTTTCTTTAAACGCCGCGAACCGTTCTGATCTCAGATTTAATTTCATAAATATACTAAATAAGAATAATTCCTATATTGTCAAAAAATTTTTACTTTTCCCCCCACTCACACTAATATATCCTGTTATTCAAGAATCTTTTGCAGCTGTCATTCCGAAGAACGATAGGGACGAGGAATCTTATGTAAAGATTTCTCGCTGTTACTCGAAATGACAATATGGACGGATTTTGAGCACGTTCTTAAGTTGCTTTCTGCAAAAATGCAGCGGCGGGGCATATACCGCCTATTCAGAGAAAGGTGCGGTTAAATGGAGGGATTAAATTACATGCGCTGAAGAATCTGCTTCACCTGATTGCCGTCCGCGCTGGCGCCGAAGTGCGCCATGATATCTCGCATGGCCTGCATTTTGTTTTTGTATTTGGAAAAGTCGATATTATCGGCAATCCAATGGCGGATTTCCTCATCCGAGGCCATCTGCGGCAGGTAGAATGCAAGGATTTGAAGGTATCGGGAATCCGATGCGGATTGGCCTGACTGCTCCAGTAATTCCTGCTCGGATTTGATCAGTTTCCGGACAATTTTTATCACCTCCTCATCGGAA
>DATGCF010000020.1:0-5675 GCA_035312245.1 Desulfosalsimonadaceae bacterium | reverse complement strand
CAGAGCCCGGCGCCGTATGCGCGAGTTATTGACTCCCGGCAAAAGTCCAGGATATCCGATGCCAGCCGATCCGGGGCTTCAATGGCGGTCATATGGCCGACGCCCTCGTATTCTAACAGCTGGGCGCCGGGAATATGCTCGGCCATCAGCTGGCTCGATTCGATGAACATATCGTCCTTTTCCCCGTAAATAATGAGCGTGGGGCAATCAATCTGCCCAAGGGCCTCCTTGCAGGGATCCGGGTCCGTGTAAAAATTCCGGAGAAAATTAGCGATCTCCCGGCGGTTGTTCTGTTTGGCCATTTCAAGGGCGGCCGCCAGCAATTCATCCGAGGCCTCCGCCTCCATAATGCCCCGGAAAAACGGGCCGGGGTTTGACTTTAAGCCCTCAAAGATTTCGTCCCACGAATAGTTTTCAAACGTCCGGGCATAGGCCTCGTTCAGCTTCCGGATACGCTCCGGGTCTCCGGGAATGGGCGACGTGGCGGAGCCGGTATCCGTCAGAATCAGGGAGGCGAAGCGGCTCGAATCTTTCATGGCCTGGCGCACGGCGGCGAATCCGCCGGTTGAATGGGTCAGGAGGTGAAACCGGTCAAAGCCCAGCTTCTCGGCAAGGGCCAGAATGTCTTCCCCCACTGTATCGGCATCATAGCCGGGCGGATCGCCGCTGACTCTGGTATTGCCATGGCCCCGCATATCCATGGAAACCACTTGAAATTCATTGGCCAGCCGGTCGGTCACCCCCCGCAGGCGCCAATAGGCCGTGTTTTCAATCAGGCCATGGACGGCGATAACCGGAAACCCCATTCCCTGCTCCAGAAAATAAATGTCTGCACTGCCTCTTTTAAAATAGGGCATAGCTCCCCCTTTTATATATGTATAGCGTATTCGAGGCCTTCCGCCGAACGATGAGAGGGATGGGCATCGCTGGCCTGGTTCAACCGCCGGCGCGTTTGACGGTAAAGCCCTCCTGTTTCAGCTCTTCAACCACCAGGTTCCGGTGGTCGCCCTGGATTTCAATAACCCCGTTTTTAACCGTGCCGCCGCTGCCGCATTTTGCCTTAAGCCGTTTGCCAAGAAGCTTGAGCGGCTCCGCATCAAGGGAAAGGCCGGCAATCAGGGTCACCCCTTTACCCCTGCGCCCCTTGGTTTCCCGGCTGACCCGGACAATGCCGTCCCCGGCCGGGACGGCCTTATCACGGCCGCACGAACATTTTTTGAGAGGCTTTCCGCAATTCGGGCAGATCCCGCCGGTTTCCGATGAATAGACCAGACGGCTGTTATCCGAGCTTTGGCTCATATACTTATTTTTCATAAAAAATTTGTTTAAAAATCAATTCATGTCCAGTCATAATGACGCAGCTCGATCAGATTATTCTCCGGGTCCCGAAAATAAATAGAGGTGCCGTAGCTGTGGGCGCCCCATCGGGGCACCGGCCCCTCCTCTATGGGCACGCCTTCGGCAGAGAGCCGGTCTTTGATGGCTTTCCATTTACCCGCCGGGACCGCCAGGCAGAAATGATGGATATTCGGCCGGGCCGTATCAGAACGCCCGTAATGCTTTCCCCATATATTTTCCGGAAACAGATCAATAATGGTTTCTTCGTTTAACCGAACCGACGGAAACGGAATCTTGCCCTCACGATAGGCTTTAAACCGCTCGGGGGAAAAACCCATCAGCCGGGTGTAGAAATCCATCATTTTTTCATCATCTTCCACGTTAACAACAATATGGTCCATGATAACTTTCATGGGAATGGCCCCCAATCTTTGTCATCACTAAATTTTATACATGATCCTGCTTTATAAAATGTAATCAGAATTGGCGGCATTGCCATACGCCCATGCCGATTATGTGGCCTTAAATTGAAAATTGTTCAATTTAGGAGGATTTAGCCGGTGAGAATATGGGAAGAAGGGATTTATTTTGAATTATCATCCATTGGCGAATGACTTACCGGGCCTCCATATCTTGGGCCACTGCCTCATATTTCTCATGAATCATTTTTCTGTCAAACTCCCAGAAGGCATCGAGCATGGCCTGCTGTTCGGCATCTGAGAAATATTCATGGGCGGCCGGAAAAAAGACTTTATCCTCCTTTTCAATGTGCTTGGGATAGAATTCAGCCAGGGTATGGAGTTTAGCGGCTACCTCGGTCAACGCCGCCAGCTCGCCCTCCCGATATCGGGCGTTGGCATCCACGAGTTCTCCCGTGATTTTCCGGCCGAATTTATGGTCTTCGATCAATTCGTTCATCACCCGGCTGTCCGCGTCCGTCATTTCTTTTTCCGAGAGTTTTTTAAAATAAATGTCCTCTTCTTTGCCATGGTGTGTCCGGTCGGCATAGGTTTTGATGAAATCCACGAATGTGTCGATCAGCACCGGATCTGTATGATTTTTCGCCTCAACCTGTCTTAACTCCTTATTAATCCGGTTGATCAGGCGCTCGATCAGCCGGTGCTCAATCATCAAGGGCCCGCGTGCCTGCATAATGCCTCCTTTTTGGGTGGGGGTTAAGTGAATTCGGCCACTTGCTCCACGTATGCCTTAAGCGCGGCCGCGTTGTTCAGCTCCCGCTCCTTGGAACTAAAAACAAAGGTGGTGGGCCGGTCCTGGCAGATATGGCCCATCAACTCAGCCACTGCCTCCGGATTGGCATCTAACTCATGGAAGTATTTTTCTTTAAACGGATCCCACTTTTCCGGATCGTGGCCGTACCATTTACGAAGCTCATTGGACGGCGCGATCTGCTTGGCCCAGTAATCGATTTTGGCGTTGTCCTTGGCTATGCCCCGCGGCCACATCCGATCCACAAGGATTCGGCAGCCGTCCGAGGCATCGGCAGCCTCATACGCCCGCTTGAGCCGAATATCCGGTTTCATGGTCTCCCTCCTCGGCGAACCCATAGTCTATTCGCAAGGTTTCGGAAAGGCGTTTTACCGTCTGAAACCCTTTTTCAACCGTTTTTTCAAAATCCGGATTCACCAGGCAGCAGGTGGCCGGCGAAATCAGGCTCTGCGAAAGGAGCTGATCCCGGTCAATCCCTGCCCCATAAAGCCTTTGCCAAACGTCTTCCAGCTGATCCCGAAGCGTCTCCAGGGATTCCTTTTCATAGGGTTCAATGTTGGTGGGCACAATGCCCCAGACCAGGATATTGCCCTTTTCCAGGAAGCGCTTGATGGACTGACTATAGGCGGCAAACACATCCCGGTTGGTATAGATATCCATGGACAGGATATCGATATCCAGGCCCAGCAAAAAATCCCAGTCCGGGTTGCCGCATAGGTGGACCCCGCGGGGACGTTCGATCATTGAAAAAAACATCTCCATGTCCTGCTTTGCCTGTACATCGCCATAGCCGGATAGCGCGGAAAATAAAAACTGCAAGCCCGGCTCATCCACGAACATGAAGGCATTCGCGTTTTTCTGCTTTAAGCGCCCAAGCTGGACATTGACGCGGCGGGCCATGAATTCGAACATAAAGGGGCGCACCGTGTCATTGAATAATATGGGCCGGTCATTTTCATCATTGATGTTAAACCCGAAGCTGATCGGCCCCTCCAGCTGTCCGCGGATGGCCGGCCGGTCGGTAAGGTCCATATCCAGAAACTTATGATAAACCGCTGAATAATCCCGGCTCACATCGAACATTTCCGGATCTTCGAATCCGGCCATCGCCGCTTCCAGCTCATCCATGAACTTGTCCGTGGAAAAGGAGAGCTTCTGTTTGTCCACATCCAGGACAATACCGGGGAAATGCTCGGCCGCCTGGACGTACATGTCCTCATAATAGGAAAGCCTCGGCAGCTGCGGCCAGAACGGGATATCCATGGTGGCCGCCACCTCAAGCGCCCGGTCGGCATCGGTATGCGGCATCACCGCCATGGCGGTTGTCAGTAAATTTCCGGGAATCGGCATTAATTGCTCCTTTTCTTATAAGCATAAGCTGCGGCCTGCAGGTCGTCAAAAAATTCCGACCCGGCTTTTTCCACAAGCGCGGCAAATCGAACGCCGCCGGTGCTGTGCTTTTTGTAATACCGGACACACCATTTGACCAGGTGAAGGACGGTATCGGCATCATAGATGCCCCGCAGTTCCCTGGCAAGCCGGGGATGACGGCCGAGCTTGCCGCCTATAAGGATGCGATACCCCCGCCTCTCGCAGGCGATGGTGCCGGTGGGACAAGCTTTAATGCACTGCCCGCAGTAAACACAGCGCTCCCAGTCAAGTACCGGCCCGCCCAAGTCAGGATCCAGGGTTACGGCCGCCTCGCGACAAATATCCTGGCAGGCGCCGCACTCGCTGCAGGGTTCATCTGTTTTTCCGGGCTCTGCCGCGCCGATAATCCCAATATCTTTTATCTGCGGCTGGGAGCAGGCATTCGGGCAGTCCGCCAGGGTGACCCGGAATTCATGGTGAAACTTTAAGGGGCCGCCGACCGTCTGTTTTAAAAATCCCCGCAAATCTTCCGCGGCCAGGACCGATTCAATGGATGCGGCCAGGCCGTCATCTGCCGCTGCCCGGTTGGGACAGCCTTCCGGGCCGAAGCAGGCGTCCACCTGATAGCCCTTTACCTCTTCGTCCATCTGGTTCAAAAACCGCTTCTTTGCGGCATGCACGTCAGCCGCTGTGACAACCTCCCGTCCCTCGGCCGCCAACCGCTCTTCCACCCGCTGCCGGGCTTTTTTCCTCACAAAAAAAGGCGCCTTTTTAATTGCTTCCTCTGCTTCCGGCAACCATTTGATCTTTGGCATCCGTGTCACTGTTAAATATTTTAACTCCGTTTTTTAACCGTCTTTGCTGCTTCTGATGCATAATTATTTAAAAGGTTTATTAATTATTTTCAGCAAAAGAGCAGATAAAATTTTGAATAATTAAATATGCTGGCAATGTCCTTGACTTGGATCAAATTCTGTTTTTTTTTAAAATCAACTGCCAGAATCATTTCATACCATGCAAACCTAAATTAAGGATTGATGCCATATTTTTTCAATTTAAGCTGCAGCGTTCGCCGACTGATGCCGAGTATTTCGGCAGTCCTGGTGCGATTGCCGTCGGTTTGGTCAAGGGTCCGCAGAATCATTTCCTTTTCCACGTCCTTCAATGCCCGTACTGAAACACCGGTATCCACGGTTTCAGCACCGCCTTCGCCGGCATCTATGGCCTGGATGGGGTGCGGCAAGTGTTCCGGCGTGATCATCTCCCCCCGGGTCAGAATGACGGCCCGCTCAACAGCGTTTTCAAGCTCACGCACATTACCCGGCCAGTGATAGCGCATTAGCAGGTCCGCCGCCCGGGGCGTAAAGCCCTTTATCAGGCGACGGTTTTTTTGAGCATAGATACTTAAAAAATGCTCAGCCAGAAGCAGAATATCCTCCTTGCGCTCCCGAAGCGGCGGGACGGCCACGGAAACCACATTCAGCCGGTAATACAGGTCTTCCCTGAAACGCCCCTGTTCAATCTCCGCTTCCAGCACCCGATTGGTGGCGGCGATCACCCGGATATCAACCTGGACCGATTGACTGCCGCCCAACGGCTCAAACGACTGTTCCTGGAGGACCCGAAGGATTTTGGCCTGAATCGCTGGTGTCATCTCGGCGATCTCATCCAAAAAGATCGTACCGGTATGGGCCTGATGAAATCGCCCCTGTTTGTGGGACGACGCCCCGGTGAAA
>DATGCF010000019.1:0-2650 GCA_035312245.1 Desulfosalsimonadaceae bacterium | reverse complement strand
TGGAAGATCGAAGTAAGCCGCCGCCTTCTTGCGGATGCCTTCGCCTTCGGCATCAAGGAGCTCCGGTTTTAAAGTGATTTCGAGTCGCTGGGCCATAAATTATAATGCGATATCTGATGCTTAATAACTATAATATTGATTGCTTTCTCCCGCAGAGGCGCAAAGACGCAGAGAGGGTTATTCCTCGAGGCCATTGACGCAGCGTGTGATACCAGCCTTCATCAAAGCCTCTCCGAAGTTCAGCAAGTATCCAAGCTTGCAACCGGTGAGCCTCAGGTAAGTTTGCACTTGTTTCTTATGCGCAGCTGTCACCCGCTCAACCGACTTCAACTCCACGATGACCTTTCCGGCAACGATGATGTCAGCTCGGAAGCCCTCGTCAAAACGCACACTTTTGTACTCGATCGCCACTGGGACCTGACGCTCGACCCTCAGTCCTTGGTCCTGCAGTTCTCGCGCGAGGATGACTTCGTATACCGTTTCCAGGAGTCCTGGACCCAGCTCTCGATGGATTGCAATGGCGCGATCAACAACAACCGTGCCGATCTCGTTCTCTGTCATCCTTTGCGCCTCTGCGTCTCTGCGCGAGTCATCTTTCTTTCCGGCCCCAATATTATTTATTTTCTCGCAAAGCCGCAAAGAAAATGTAACCCCAAAATTTCTTGGCGTTCTTGGCGGCTTGGCGAAAGGTTGAATCAAACAATTCAAATTCCGGATCACCCGGAGACAATCCGCATGATATCATTATAAAAAACAAACACCATGAGCATCATCAAAAGCAAAATCCCCACCTGTTGGGCGATTTCGCGGGTTTTTAAGCTAACCGGCCGGCCGGTGGCCGCCTCGATGGAAAAAAACATGAGATGCCCGCCGTCAAGCACGGGGATGGGCAATAAATTTAAGATGCCCAGATTAATGCTCACCAGGGCGATAAAAAACAAGAGATTGACAGCCCCCTGTTCAGCCTGCTCGCCGGCCATCTGCGCAATCATGATGGGCCCGCCCAGGGTTTTAACGGAAATCGCCCCCTGAATCAGCTTGACCACGCTCACAATGGTCAGCTTGGTAATCATGTAAGTGCGGACAAGGCTCTCCTTGAACGCATCAACCAGGCCGAGCCGTTTGGTCGAGGTCTCCCCGGCCGCCGTGATGCCGATCAAATACCGGGTCTGCTTTTCGCCGAAAATGTTCTCCACGCTCTGCTTTTCCGGGGCAATCCGCATCTCGATCGTTTCCCCGTCACGCTCGACGACCAGGTCGAAGGCTCGTCCCTCGCTTTTGCTTATCACCTGTGCCATTTCCGACCAGTTTTCCACCGGCTGGTCCCCGATCTGCGCAATGCGATCACCCGCCTGAAGGCCTGCGGCTTTGGCCGGAGACTCCGCCTTGATCTCGCCCACCACTGGCTTAAGCACCATAAGGCCTGAGATCCCGAATACAAAAAAGAAAATCACTATGGCCAGAAAAAAATTAAACAGCGGCCCCGCAGCCACAATGAGCATCCGTTGACTCACCGGCTTGTGGGTAAAGGAGAGTTTTTCATCCGCCGGATCGATTTCCTCATCCGGCTGCTCGCCCACCATTTTGACAAACCCGCCCAAAGGGATGGCAGACAGGCAGTATTCCGTGCGGCCGACTTTTTTGCTTGCCAGTTTAGGCCCAAACCCCAGGGAAAACTTTTCCACGCCCACGCCAAATGCCTTGGCACAGAGGAAGTGGCCCAGTTCATGAAAAAAAATCAGGACCCCTAAAACAATAACAATGCCGATGATCATACTCATGAAACAAGCCCTCCGCCGTTTTGCTCCACCCACTGAACCGCTGTCTCCCTGGCCCACCTGTCGGCATACAGAATCTCTTCGATTACCGGGGCGTAAACCGGCGCATGCGCCTCCATGGCCGCGGCAATGACCTGCGGGATCTGGAGAAACGCGATCCGCTCATTTAAAAACGCCTCCACCGCCGTTTCATTGGCCCCATTAAGAACTACCGGCATGGTGCCGCCCGCCTCGCAAGCCTTATAGGCCAGATCCAGACACGGAAATTTTTCCATATCCGGGGATTCAAAGGTCAACTCGCCCAGGCTTTTAAAATCCGGGGGCGGAATCTGTATTGGCAGCCGCTCCGGGCCGGAGAGGGCATAGGCGATGGCGCCTTTCATATCCGGCAAGCCCATCTGGGCGATGACGGATCCGTCGCAGTAGGACACCATTGAATGCACGATGCTTTGCGGATGAATCACGACTTCGATCGAGTGCTGGGTGACATTAAAAAGATGGGCGGCTTCGATGACTTCAAGCCCTTTGTTCATTAGCGTTGCCGAATCAATACTGATCTTGGCGCCCATCTCCCAGGTTGGGTGTGCCAGGGCATCCTTCGGGGTAATCAAAGGAAAGCGCTCTCTTGGCAGATTCCGGAACGGGCCGCCGGATGCGGTCAGCAGGACTTTTCTTAAATCTTCGCGACGACTGCCGCACAGGCACTGAAAAATGGCGCTGTGCTCACTGTCCACGGGCCGAATCTCCACCCGGGCCCTTTCCGCCTCCCGGGTGACGAGATCCCCGGCCATTACCAGGGTCTCCTTATTGGCCAGGGCGATATCTTTTCCCGCCCCGATTGCCGCCAGTGTCGGCAGAAGCCCGGCACCGCC
>DATGCF010000018.1:0-10305 GCA_035312245.1 Desulfosalsimonadaceae bacterium | reverse complement strand
GCGCCGGTAAGTGTCGCCATATCGATCATCACATCCGGCTTGAACAGCTTTTCCGCATACGCCAACGCATCGATTAAAATCATCCGGCCTTCGGCATCGGTATTGCCGATTTCAACCGTCTTGCCGGAATAAGTCCGGACGATATCACCCGGCCGCAGGGCATCACCGGACGGCATGTTTTCAACCACCGGAACGATTCCGATCACGCGATAATCCGGTTTCAAACGAGCGGCGGCAATCAGAGCGGCGGCCACAGACGCGCCGCCGGCCATATCCATCTTCATATCCTCCAGCGTGCCGCCGGATTTAAGGTTGATGCCGCCGGAGTCAAAGGTGACCCCCTTGCCGATAAGGGCATAGGTTTTTTTGGGTTTTTTGGGCTTGTAGTCCAGAATCACCATGCGCGCGCGGCTCTTGCTGCCCATGCCAACGGCCAGGATACCGCCCATCTTGTTTTTCTTCAGCTCCTGTTCATCCAGGACCGTGATCTCCAGGCCCTCTTTGTCCGCCGCCTTGACAATGGAGCGGACGAATCGGTCCGGCCGCTTTTCATTGGGCGGCATGCTGACCCAATCCCTGGCCAGTACCGTGCTTTTGCAGATAGTCTCCACCCGGTCCCCAACGCCCTTTAAGGCATCTGCGGTGTCCGAATTCGCAAGGATCGCCATATGCTTTACCGGCGCTTGCTTTTTATCCGCCTTGTAATGATCGAATATGTGGTTGCCGAGACAGGCGCCTTCAAAAAGCGCTTCCGCTGCGGCGCCCGCCTCAAGCGGCACATTTTCCGCATCCGGCAGCCCCATCAGCAGATCATCCACCTCCAGGCTGATCGCCTTTTTAACGGCCTTGCCTGCGGCTTTGCGAAGAAATTCCCGGGAAAGATCGGCGATTTTGCCCACCCCCAGAAAAAGGACCCGCTCCGCTTTGGCTGCATCCGGTCGGTAGAGCAGCAGGTCATCGCCCTTCTTGCCCTTGAATTCCTTGTATGATTGGGCGGTTTCCACCAGCGCCAAAATGGCCTTATCTTTATGCAGCGCGTCATCCTCGGCCACCGGTATCATGAGCAGCCCGGCGTCCAGGGTTTCGGCGTCACCGGTTTGAATTGTCAGCAAAGGTTCTCCTTCCTTACAGGTTTCTCTCTTTCCTTATGGCATCATATGCCTCCTGGATCTCCCGGAACTTGTCATTGGCGAACTTGACGAATTCATCCGGAAGGCCCTTGGCGGCTATGGTATCCGGATGATAATCCCGGACCAGCTTGCGATACTGCTTTTTAATTTCATCATCCGAGTCGCTGCGATTGCAGCCCAGGGCGGCATAGTAGCGCTCCGTATTACTGACATAGCGGGATTTGATCTTTTGATAGTCCGCGTCGCTGATGCGGAAAATCCGGACTGCGGACAAAATCAGCCGCTCTTCGGCATCCTGAAGCGCACCGTCTGCCACGGACACGCGCAGCAGAATATCGATCATGAACTCCAGAAGCTGCGGCTGCCCGGAAAAATGCTGATAAAACTGGCCGGCAAAGTCATCAAAAGACTGCGGCGTATTGAGCGCGGTCTGAAAAATCTGTTCCGCCGCCTGGCGGCTCTGTTCATTTAAATTAAGATCCCGCGCCATGAACTGCCGGATGGCATTGACTTCCGCTTCAGAAACCTGGCCGTCTGCACGGGACAGCTTGGCCAGCATGGAGAAGGCGGCCACAAAAAATGCCATTTGTGCGCGCTCTCCGGATGATCCGCCGCCGCGGTCCGCTATCATGCGGGGTTTTTCTTCGTCATTGTCAAACATATGGCCAAACACGGCCCCTGCCACAGCGCCGATCGGACCGCCCAGCGCAAATCCGACGGTTCCGCCGATGGCCTTTCCCAACCAACTCATTATATATCAATTTCCTCCATGCTTTTTATTAATCAAAGCCGTTTACAAGGCAGCGATTTTCTTTCTTAGCATATTTAAGGCCAAAACGGCAAATATCTGTTTGTTGGCCGTCCGCTCCTTAAACGGGGAATGGTGCCGCTCGCCAGCAGCTCCGTCCGGGCCGGCGATGCCGATGCAAACCGTGCCCACCGGTTTCTCGTCCGTGCCCCCGGTCGGCCCGGCAATGCCGCTGGTGGCGATGCCGTATGCGGCCCCGGAGATGCGCCGGACCCCTTCAGCCATGAGCTTTGCGGTTTCCTCGTGTACCGCGCCATACGATTCAATGACATCCTCCGGCACATCTAAGAGCGCCATTTTGGCGGAGTTGGCATAAGTCACCGTGGACAGCAGGAAATAATCGGAACTGCCGGCCACGTTGGTCAGCATGTCCGCCACGAGGCCGCCGGTGCAGCTTTCCGCCGCAGCCACAGTTGCCCCGGCATCCCGGAGCAATTTTCCGACTTCCGCCTCAATCGTATGGCCCTCAGTGGAGAATATGTATTTGCCAAGCCTTTCCTGTGCCCAACGGCTTGCCTCGTCCAGATCGGGGGATAGCTGCTCCGGTGCTTTGCCGGAGGCGATCAATTTAATGTAGATCACCGGAAACCGGGCCAAAAGGCCATATCTCACGTTTGGAAACGTCTCAGATATATCGGCCATTCGGTCATTCACCCGTGCTTCCGGCAGGCCAAAGGCCGAAAGCGTCCGAATCCGCTGGAATTTATCCGGCGGCTGCAGACTGGTCTGGATATCCGGAATCACCTGCTCGGTCAGCATGGCGTTCATCTCATGCGGAATGCCGGGCATGAAATAACACCGGCATTTACCGATGGTCAGCGAAAACCCGGGGGCGGTTCCCCGGGCATTTAATATGGGCTTAGCCCCGTGCGGCAGCATGGCCTGCTTATAATCGGAGGCCGAGGCCTTCCGGTGATATTTCTCAAAAAACCCGTTGATGTAGTCAACCGCTGTCTGGCTGGTCTCAAGATTGGTGCCGGCGGCCGCGGCTGCGGCCTCCGCCGAGAGATCATCCTTGGTCGGGCCCAGGCCGCCCGTGATGATGGCGATATCCGCCCGGCCGCCGATTTCCCTCAATATATCAGCCAAGGCCTTAAGATCATCACCCACGCAGCTGTGCCGGGTTACCTCAATATCCAGTTCCATCAATTTTTCCGCAATGTGAGCGGAATTGCTGTCTATAATAGCGCCTGAGCAGATCTCATCGCCCGTGGATAGAATTTCGGCAATCATATTTTTATGTCATTATTTTTTTATGTCATTATTTCGGACCCTTCCGCCACTGTCATTTCGCGAAAAAATCGCGACGCGGAATCTTATCGTAAAGATTTCTCGCTGTCGCTCGAAATGACAGTATGGACGGATTTTCAGGGCCTTTTTGAGTTACTTTCTGCAGAAATCCATCGGTCAATTAATCGGCTGATCCCGGAGTCAGCCTATCCTATATCGCATGGCATGATTTGCGTGACAATCATTTTTTAAGAAGCCATCAACCTGATGAAAATTCTTGATAATCAATTTTTCGGGAATTACCTTAATAGACACTGAACCGCTGTTTAATGAATTACCTTTTTAAAATTTGGAGCGATCAATTTAGGTTTTAGTCGATAAGCCTCCAGAAATCAAAAAGGATGCATTATGACGAACAATGTTGATCAAAAAAACAAAGCAACACCGGAAAATCAGGGAGAAGAAGGCTGGTTCCACCTGGATGTGCATCCGCAGGTATTTTTTATCTCTGCCGGGCTGATCATCCTGTTTGTCGTCGGTACCATTATTTTTCAGCAGTATGTGGGCAACGTCTTCCAGGAGATTCAGACCACCATGTCCGATTATGCGGGCTGGTTTTTCATCTGGACGGTTAACATCGTTTTGATATTCATGCTGGTCATACTGGCCGGCCGGTTCGGCAATATCCGGCTGGGCGGCCCGGATGCCAAGCCGGAATTTTCCACGATGGGCTGGTTTTCCATGCTTTTTTCCGCGGGCATGGGCATCGGGCTGCTGTTCTACGGGGTGGCAGAACCCATGTTCCATTTTGTGGCCAACCCCCTGGTCGAACCGGGCACCACTGAGTCGGCCCGAAAATCGCTGGATATCACGTTTCTGCACTGGGGCCTGCACCCGTGGGCGATTTATTCTCTGGTGGGCCTGTCTTTGGCCTTTTTTTCATTTAACAAAGGGCTGCCCCTATCCATCAGAACCGCGTTTTACCCGCTATTGGGGGATCGCATCTATGGCTGGCCGGGAAATGTCATCGATATCCTGGCTACCGTGGCCACCCTGTTCGGCGTGGCCACATCCCTGGGCCTGGGCGTGCAGCAGGTAAACGCCGGGCTCGACTATCTGCTGGGCATCGGCCAGTCGCCCAAAATCCAGGTCATCCTGATTGCATGTATTACGGGTGTGGCCACGTGGTCGGTGATCAAGGGCCTTGACAAAGGCATCCGGCGGCTTAGTGAAATAAACATTTCTTTTGCCGCGCTGCTTGCCCTGTTTGTTCTGCTGGTGGGCCCGACGATTTTTATCCTGGATGCGCTTTTGGAAAATATCGGCTACTACATCCAGCACCTGCCCCAGCTCTCCACCTGGAATGAAACCTATGAACAGACCGAATGGCAGCAGGGATGGACCATTTTCTACTGGTCCTGGTGGATTGCGTGGTCGCCGTTTGTGGGCATGTTTATCGCCCGCGTCTCACATGGGCGAACCATCCGCCAGTTTATACTAGGGGTGATGCTGGTGCCCACATTCATCACATTCCTGTGGATCACCATTTTCGGAAACACCGCCCTGTTTATCGAAATGTTCGGCTCAGGCGGCATTGCCACGGCGGTGCAGGAAAACATCCCGGTCTCGCTTTTCGTGCTCCTGGAAAAATTTCCACTAGGGGTGATCACCTCGAGCCTTTCGATTGTCGTTATTATCACTTTTTTTGTGACCTCTTCGGACTCGGGCTCCATGGTCATTGATATCATTACCTCGGGCGGCAACCCCAACCCGCCGGTGCTGTCCCGGCTGTTTTGGGCCATCCTGGAAGGCGTGGTGGCCGGCTCACTTCTGGTAGGCGGCGGCCTGGTAGCCCTGCAGACGGCCACCATCACCACGGGCCTGCCCTTTGCCATCGTGATTCTCGGCATGTGCGTGGCCCTTTACCGGGGATTATCCGAATATGCAGCGCCTACGGAGTTTACCCTGGGCGAGCGTGAGGCCCGGGAATATAAAGTCAGAACCCGTCCGCCGCTTCAGAAAACCTTTGGCCGACGGCGGCTCTGGTAAATCTTTTTATTCGGCGCAAGGAGGCAATTGTGCACAAAACAATCAAATCCCATATCAGAATCATCCTGATCGGCCTATGCGTCCTTATGATGTCCGTCGCCCCCCACGCGAATGCGGCAGAAAAAATGCCGACGCTCCGGCTGGTTCACACGGACTGGTCCTCTTCGGTGGCCTCAGCCAACCTGCTTAAGGCCGTTTTCCAGGAAAAGCTGGGCATTCACTGCCAGCTTAAATCCGTGACCGCGGACAAAATGTGGCAGGCAGTGGCAGAAGGCCGCGCCGATGCCATGCTGTCCGCCTGGCTGCCGGATACCCATGCGCGCTATCATGAAAAGTTCCGTGACCAAGTGGTTGATCTGGGACCGAATCTTAAAGGCACGAAAATCGGTTTTGTGGTGCCGGATGTCACGCTTGGCCGCCTCACTGCCGGCACCGGTATCCGGAATCAACCCTATATCAATATTGACTCCATTCCGGAGCTTAAAACCCATGCGGATAAATTCAACCACCGGATCGTAGGCATCGAGCCGGAGGCCGGGGTTATGCACAAAGCCCGGGAAGCCATGGGCGCCTATGGCCTGGATAATTTCCGGCTGGTGGAAAGCAGCGAGGTATCCATGGTGGCGGAGCTCTCACACGCCATCCGGCATCAGAAGTGGCTGGTGGTTACCGGCTGGCTGCCCCACTGGAGTTTCGCCCGGTGGAGCCTCAAGTTTCTGGATGACCCCAAAAACGTTTTCGGTGATCAGGGGCATATCCATACCGTCGCGCGCGAAGGTTTAAAACAGGACATGCCCCAAGCCTTCAAGGTGCTGGACCGCTTCTTCTGGCAGCCCGAGGACGTGGGGCAGCTGATGCTCTGGATCCAGGAGGATGACGGGCGGTTTCCCTATGAAAAAGCCCTCCGGTGGATGCGGACCCATCCGGACAAAATCGAAGAATGGATCGAGCAAAGGAATTAATTATGCTCCAGGATATCTACTTTCAATACAAAAACGCCTGCATGATGCTGTTTCGCCGGGAGGGGGATGAGGTTGCCTTCCGGGGATCGGCATTTCTGGTCCATCCGGACGGCTACCTGCTCACTGCCGCCCATCTGATAACCGGCAAATACGATCTCATGGCGGTGCCGGTGGAGGACCCGACCGGCTTTGTCGAAGTGCACACGGAAACCGTGACCCCCATCTCCCTGGAACTCCGGCACATTGACCGGGAGCGGGATCTGGCCCTGCTGAAATTCACCGAAGAGATTGAAATTACCATGCCAGACCATATCATGGGCATTCCGGACGAGGTGCCCATCGGCAACAGCGTGGCGATTTTAGGCTTTCCTTTCGGCTTCTACGGTATCTACAACCAGCTGATCAAGCAGGCGGTGGTCGGCTCCAAGATTCTTTCCGGAAACGGCACCGGCATTTTCCTGTTTGACACCATGGTCCATGATGGCAACCGGGGATGCCCGCTGATCAACATTTACGACGGCCGGATCATCGGCATCGTCGGCGGCCGGTTCGAGCCCCAGGAGCTCATGCCCGATCATTTGAAACGCGCTGAAGCGCCCATTAAAACCGACGTCTCCTATGCGGTCTCCGTGGAGCATGCGGCCGAGCTGATTAAAGCGGAGGCGTTGACGGTTATATAGTGGATTTATGGCAAAGCTTCTAAGGAACTTAACGAAGTTTAGGCTTTGGGTATTAGGTATTAGGTGTAAAATTAAAGGCTTCAGGTTTCAGTGTTCAGTGTTTAGGCCTCTGATGAACCTAATCGCACTCCGTCCCGCGCAAGCGGGACGGTTCTCGTACTCGTACTCGTAATCGGAAAAATTATCTGCCGATACCGAACACGAGTACGAGGTATAATCTAAAGACATCGAATTTCTCACAAATTTATATCATTAAGCTGCTTTTAACCGATCCATTCTAGCCGACGGAGGCGTCCAAAGAGCGGCAGGCCAGGTAATCCTGGGCAACCACCACATCGGCAATATCCCCGTTTTCCCATTTTTGGGTGGCCTGCCAAAAGTCCCCTTTAGGCTGGCGGCTGATCACATGATTGGCTGCGGCCGTCAGCAGCACAGCCTGCTGGCCCTGTCTTTCAAAACAATTGGCGGGAACCGCCGCCCATTCGACCACCCGGTCGATGACACGACCATTCGCATCTGCCCGATAGGGCCGGTAATATTCCGGGGCATTGGCATCCATCATCTTTCGAATCTCCGGATTCGTCTGATCCCTGACCGTAATCACCCGGCTTTCGCGATAAACCACGGCGATTAACTGGAAACCTTTCCGGTCCCTCTCCTCATACCGGGTCAGCACATAATTGCCGGCATCGGCAATGCCTTCAGCGATTAATATATTTCTGAAGTATTGGGTCGCCGTCCCCATATCGGCAAATGCCTGGCCTGTGTCCCCGTCTGCCGGTGCGTCTTTGAGATCCTTCCCATAGGCCGCCTGGTAGGCGTCAGCCAGGGTCACGGCCGCCCCGTTTTCGGCCATATCCATATTGAATCGTTCAATTCCGGTTTGGTTATTCTCAATAAAGCTTTTGGCCACGGTATAACCCGTTGCCGGCACATACAAACTATACAGGTACGGGGCGCAGGAAACGGTCACAAGCATCAGCAGCGGTATTAATGTCATTATTTTTATTCTGTGTTGTGCATTCATGATGTGTCTCCTTATTGTTATTGATAAATTTTAAGACCGATTGGTCTTTTTTTAGGCAAAAAAAATTTAACCGGCCAAATGGTTATCGATATGGGTGATCACATGATCAATAACGATATCCATGTATCGGCTGTTGCCTAAATTCCGTGAAATGGCGACGCCGCCTTCAATCATGGAAAATATCAAAGCCGCCTCTTCTTTCGCGTCAATGTCTTCTCGTACAGCCTTTTCCTGTATCGCCGAGTTGATGATGGCTTCGAAGTTTTCTATAATTCTGCTGACGACCTGTCTCACCTGGCTCTCGAATACCGGCAGCGAATTGTCCGAATAAACGATTGAATTTAATATCGGGCAGCCGCCTTTCACGACCGGATTCTCCGGGTAATCCCGAAAAAACTCCACAGCCCTTTTTAACTGGCCGAGTGCCGTCTTCTCGGTCTGAATTTCCCGGATGATCTTTTCTTCAACTACGCTCACTGAATAACTGAACGCTTCGGTGAGTATTTCTTCCTTATTCTTAAAGTGGTTGTATATTCCGCCCTTATTCAATCCGGTGTCAGCCATCAACTGCGACATGGAGGCCCCGACAAACCCATGGCTGTTAAAAAGATCCGCTGCCTTTTCAATAATCCGCTGGCGGGTGATCTCTCCTTTACTCATTTAAGATGCCTCCTTTTCCAGTAAGCGTTTAAAAAAAGACCGATTGGTCTGTTTAATTAAAAGTTAAGACGTGCCCGTTCCCTGTCAAATAATTTTTGCTAAAGAGTTTCCAGCTTGACAAAAAAACCAATTTTGCCATATAGTTATTTCGCTTTTTCCCATGCCGTTTTTCTAAATCCATCTCAGTCATACCCAAGGAGGTCGTAAATGGGAAAGAATTTCTCATGCTGGCCCGACGGATGGCCCAGGCAGCTCGATTACCCGGAGCGCCCGGTCCACGCATTTCTCGAGTACACCTACGAACGGGTGCCTAACCGGATTGCCATGCATTTCGGCGGAATGGTGCTTACCTACGGAGAACTCAAAACCCTTGTGGATCGGTTCGCCACAGCACTCGCCGATCTGGGCATCCGAAAAGGCGAGCGCATGGCCATCCATCTGCCAAACTGCCCCCAATTCGCCATCGCCTATTATGCGCTCCTTAAAATCGGCGGCGTATTTACCCCGCTCTCCCCCCTTCTCTCGCCCAATGAGGCCCGGCACCAGTTAAGCGATGCCGGAGCCAAAACACTGCTTTCATTAGATCTCCTCTATCCGGGCATCCAGGGCGTCATCGGGGAAACGCCGGTGGAGCGAATTATATCCACCAGCATCGGCGACTGTTACAATGCCCTCATCGCCCCGTTAAAGCCGGTAGGCAAACTGCCGGTGCCGGACACCCTGGACATGGCGGAGCTCATCGCCAAACACCAGCCGGAGCCGCCGGAAATCGAATTTGAGGTAAACAAGGACCTGGCCCATCTGGCCTACACCGGCGGGACCACCGGGATTTCCAAGGGTGTGATGCTCACCCATGCCAATGTGGTAAAAAACACCCTGCAGTTCGGCTGCTGGATGAGCGGCGCCGAGCTCAAAGTCTCCGAAGACCAGCGGGTCGAACTGCTGTTTCCGGACGGCGTGGACCCCAAAACCGACCGCCCGGTGGCCCAGGACCAGGAGACCGCCCTGGTTGTGGTACCCTGGTTTCATGCCATGGGAGTCATCGCATATCTAAACAACATGATTTCCGGCGGCTCCACCATGGTCGTTTTTCCGCGGTTTGATCCCCAGGAATACCTGGAAGCCATCCCCAAGTTTTCGGCCACCATGCTGGGCGGCGCGCCCCAGCTGTTCACCCCGCTGGTGGATCAGCCCAATTTTGATCAGTATGATCTTTCCCGGATCAAGTTCATCGGCTCCGGCGCGGCTCCGCTGCCGTTGTCCGTTTTAGAGAAGATGAAACAGGCATTTGGCGACGCCACCTTTATCGAAGCCTATGGGCTTACCGAATGCACCATGGGCGCGCTTTGCAACCCGGCCGGCCGGCCCAAACCCGGCTCCGTCGGCCTGCCCGTATTTGATACCGAGTGCCGGGTGGTGGCCCCGGAGTCCGGCGAGCCGCTTCCCCCCGGTCAGGAGGGTGAAATCTGCATCAAGGGGCCGCAGGTCATGGCCGGCTACTGGAACCGCCCCGAGGAAACCGACCAGGTTTTAAAAGACGGCTGGCTGTATACGGGCGACATCGGCCGGGAGGATGACGAGGGGTATTTCTAGATAACGGACCGCAAAAAGGATATGATCATTTATAAGGGCTACAACGTGTATCCCCGGGAGATCGAAGAGATCCTCTACACCCATCCGGCGGTTGAAATATGTGCGGTACTCGGTAAAAAAGATGATACCGGAAATGAAATTCCGGTGGCATTTGTCAAGGTAAGGG
>DATGCF010000017.1:0-6579 GCA_035312245.1 Desulfosalsimonadaceae bacterium | reverse complement strand
ACGGCATTTTCAATGTTCGCACCTTTGGATTCGGCAGTTTTAAGGGCCTTCTGCATCAGGGCGCGCATCTTCTCCCGGTCCTTGTATAGTTCACCCGTATGCTGTCGTTTGTCCTCAACCTTTGTGGGCCGGACGCCTTTGCCGAAAAGGTCTGCCGCAAAAACCGCGTATCCCAAATCCGCCAGCATCTCAGCCCGCTTTATTTCATAATCCGTCAGGCCGTCCCAGTCATGGAGAAGAAAAACCAGGGGGGCGTTTTCAGCAGGACTGACATAATAGCCTTCATAGGGCTGTCCGTTTACTTCGTAAGTCACTGAGGAACCTGATGCCCAGGCAGCAGATGCGGCCATCAGAATGATCAGAATGATTATGGTTTTTTTCATGGTTTTTTTCCTTTCCCTCCTGCCGCATGAAAATGCGTAGAAGGCTTTTTTAAGTTACCTTCTTTAAAATTGCCGTTGCTGCGGCACAAACCGATTCCAAGGAACTAAATAATATATTATTTTATTTCAGACCCTTTCGCCACTGTCATTCCGGGAAACGATAGTGACCAGGAATCTTCTTTTAAAGATTTTTCGCTGCCGTTCGAAATGACATTATGCACGGATTTTCAGGGCCTTTTTGAGTTACTTTCTGCAAAAATGCCGTGCCATGTAATAAATCGCTTTCTAAGAATAAAGATGACAAGGTTCTTTGTGTCCTTTTACTTTGGATTAAGATTAAGAGTAAGAGTAAGACTAAGATTAAGACGAAACAAATCCCGTTTTTTTGCGAATTCAATGAAGGCCGGCCACGTAAATACCGTTTTCCGTGACCGATTGCTGCAAGGGATTTTCAAACTCGATGACATGGCCTTCAGCTCTTTCAAAGACATGGGATAATATGTCGAGAAACGCGTCTTCCGGCGGATCATTGGACCACAGGGCAAAAATTCCGCCTGGCTTTAAAAATGATTTCAACCGCTCCATGCCGGCAGCTGTGTAAAAATCGCTGTGACTGTTGCTAATCAGATAATCCGGGGTGTGGTCGATATCCAGCAGAATGGCGTCGAATCGATGGCCGGATGCATCCGGATCAAAACCCGCTTTTTTTGCCAGGTTAAAAAAGTCGGCATTATAATAGACGCAGCGTTTATCCCGGGTTAAGACCTCCCCGTTCGGCACCAGGGCCCGTTTATGCCAGTCAACCACCGGCTCGAGTGCTTCCACCACCACCAAGCGCTTAACCTGTTCGTATTTGAGAGCAGCCGCCGCGGTATAGCCAAGGCCCAGACCGCCCACCACCACATCCCATCCGGTGCCGCTCAATGCTTTAAGGCCGATATCCGCCAGCGCCTCTTCCGAGATATGAAAAAGGCTCGACATCAGGTACTCCTCGCCTAACTTGACCTCGTAAACTGTCCGACCTCCCAACGCCATGATTTGGCGTCTGCGAAGGATCAGTTCGCCCATGGATGTGTTCCGGTAATCCAATTCTTCAAAAAGTGGAGACATAAAAATTTGACCCGTTTCAGTCCTTCTTAATCCGTCTTAATTTTAATCTTAATCTTAATCTTACTCTAACCATTCGTAAGAATACTGAATTCCGGCGCAGCAATTCCTTTAATGCAAAAGAGTGCCTACACCTGACAAACCCATTACGATTTATAAATCAATATAACGTCACGTCCAATAAATTCAATTCGGGCCTGTAAGGCACTTGCCAGCCATTTAAAGAAGGGTCTGGATTGGAGGTGGGATCGTTTTTGTAATGCCTGTTTTTAAAGGCCTGGCGGTCGATCACAAGATATTTTTTGACAACCATTTAAATGCCGATAGTTTTAATCAATACAAGGGAAAATCTAAATTGATTTTCTCAATACATTAAGCCACAAGTGAAGGGGAGGGAAGAATGGACAAAAAAGATCTGAAAAGGCTCCTTGCCAGTGTCGGGATTGCCGGCTTGATCGGCATGGGCGGCATTTCTGTGCCCGGGGCGCATGCGGGCAGCGGCTGAGGCGCCAAAGAAGGTGCCGGCGGCACCGAGCGCCATGAAAAACACACAGGCGGCAGCGGGTGAGGCGGTACCCCTGGCGGCGCAGTTAGCGCAGAAGAGGAACAGCACAAACACCAGCAGATGGAACAGCATCAGGCGGACCAGGAAAAGGCCGAAGAGAAGGCCAAAGAGGCTGTAGAAGAAGAGGAAGAAGCGGTTGAGAAAAAATCCGGAAAAAGCGGGTGAGGCGGCTAATATCGAACATGCAGGATGCATGATCCAAGTCAACCCGATCATTGGTTTTCGGTTATCTTTTTCTTTAAAATTGACCAACACCTAATTTACCCCTAAATCCCTCTTTTCCCGAGGGGTTTAGGGAATTTTTATTTGATGCGAAATGGCCATGACCGACCTGCTTCCAGAAAAATACCCCAAAGAAGCTTATCCGGTTTGCCTTGAGCTGGCACCGGAGCTTGAAAAACGGCTTGAAAACGGCCACGCCCTGTCTGCGGTGCTGACGAACGACCCGGAGGCGTGCGGCCCTTATCCATTTTTGTCTGATCTGGCCAAAATTGAGGAGGCAAAATGGCGGCTGCATGCATTTCCGCCGACTTTTCCGGAAAAAATAGATGCGCGGCGGGTCAACCCGGCGCTTGAGCTGATTCCGGCGGCGTGGTCCGGCCTTCCGGCATTTATTTCGGATCGCTCCCGCGCGCCCAATCCTGGCAGCACTTACGTTCTAGTCATGGTAAAGCCCGGCAGATCAAACGTTCAGGTCCGGGAAGCCGATGCCCGGGATCTCCTGGCCCTTAAAATTTTGGCTGAAGATATGGACTCCCGGTCAGCGGCGGCTGAAGGCGGCGTTTCGGTGGGGGCCATTGATGAGCTCCTCTATTTTGCCGAAAAGCGCGGCCTGCTGCTCGCCCCGCCCTCGAGCATCCGCCGACCGCCGGATTTCCCCAAAGGCCGGATAACCGATCCCGACGTTTTTACATCCCCCGCCTTCACCCTGCAGTGGCACGTCACCCAGGCCTGCGACTTAAACTGCCGGCACTGCTACGACCGAAGCGATCGAAGCGACATGACCCTGACTCAGGCCTTGGCGGTGCTGGATGACCTCTATGATTTCTGCACAACGCACAATGTGTTCGGACAGGTTTCCTTTACCGGCGGCAATCCCATGCTTTACCCGCATTTTGACCGGCTTTACGCCGAGGCCGCGGACCGGGGGTTTATGACCGCCGTTCTCGGCAATCCCATGCCGCGGGGGAGAATTGAAAGCCTGCTTAATATTCAGAAACCTGAATTTTACCAGGTCAGCCTCGAGGGGACAACAGCGCACAACGACTATATACGGGGGTCCGGTCATTTTGACCGGACCCTGAAGTTTCTGGCGGAACTGGGCGATCTCGGGGTCTACCGCATGGTGATGCTGACGCTTACCCGGGATAACATGGCGCAGGTGCTTAAGCTTGCCGATCATTTAAAGGACCGGACCGAGCTATTTACATTTAACCGGCTCGCCCCGGTGGGGCAGGGCGCACAGTTGGCTGCTGTGGCCCCGGCGGATTTCCCCGAATTTCTGAAAAGCTATTTTTCAGCCGCCCAATCCCATCCGTTCATGTCCTTAAAGGACAACCTCTTTAACCTGCTTTGCTGGCAGCAGGGGAAGCCGACCGGCGGGGGCTGTACGGGCCACGGCTGCGGGGCGGCATTCAACTTTGTCTCCCTTCTGCCGGACGGTGAAGTCCACGCCTGCCGAAAACTCCCCTCGCTTATCGGCAATATCCATGAACAGCCATTAAACGATATCTATCACGGGGAATGGGCCCGCCGCTATCGCGCCGGTTCGAGCGCCTGCAAAGACTGTGAAATCCGACCGGTCTGCGGCGCCTGCCTGGCGGTGGGCTATGGTTTTGGAAACGATATTTTCAATGACCCGGATCCTTACTGCTTCCGCTTGAAAGCGTGAAAAGCCCTGCGCACTATTATTTTATTATCGAATTGTTTATTTATCCCTGACAATCAAAATATAGTATGGGAATCGATCAGGTCCTTCAGCAAAGGCCACCTCTTTTTTTATGGGATTCATTTGGGCCACATATACGTCCCCGTTTTTTTGCTGATAACTCCTTAACGTCAGGTATTCGCCCCTTTTGAGGTCAAATATGGAAAACGGAAACGGATTGCCAAGGCTTTCCAGCTCAGACTTAGTCGGCAGGCGCCAATCGGTATACCCCCCCAGATTAGATTCTTCCGCATAGCTCCAAGCATGGGACAGGTCTTTTTTAAGGGTCGATGCAGCCTTGGACCACATCAGATCCGTCTTGTTGTCAGTGACCGTGCCGTTGTCGTTATCAACAAACCTGTCAGCCGCCCATCCCGAGCCAGCCAGCAAAAAAACCGCAGCCGCTATGAAGACCAAGGAAAAAAAACGATACATGTCAGAATGGTTTGCTTGGTGGGGCCGAATTCGCATTTCCATACCTCCCGTCAATTTTTAAACCGCTTTCTTTATACTTCCATTATTTGATTCCATACCATAAGTATGACAAGTAAGCAAAATAATATAGAATCGGCTGACTGGCCAAGCGGTAAGAGTATGGATTGGTCTGGAAAAATCTACTATCTTTTGACTTTCCGGTCCTCCGAGGCTTCCGGTGCAATTGAGCAGGCGGCACCATCCGCATGCCGCTCCCTGTGCACCGTATTTACCAGCATGTTAAAGAAAAGCATGAGCTTGAAAATGGCAAAGATGCAAACCTGTTCCTTTAGGGAATAGTAGTTTTCAAATTCACGCGCGATCTCGGCATCCGGCGGATTCCCTTCATACACCAGATAATTGTGGACCCATTGAAGGGCCACCCATTCCTTATAATCAAACTTATCCGGGGTCAGCTCTTCCACGGCATTTATCTCCTCCCGGGAGAGGCCGGCGATTCTTCCGAATCGCTGATGGGCGCCGACTCAGCGCTCACACCGGTTGGCCATGGCCGTGGTGAGCATAATTTTTTCCCGAAATTTGCCTGAAAGCGCCCGCAATATGTAAACACGAAAAATTGGAAAAAAGTAGCGGAGCGTATCTTTCAGCCGGTAAAGCAAATGTTTTGGGCTCTTATACGTCCGCTTGACCACAGCGCCCGGCTTGTCGCATTTATCTTTTTCATAGAAAAAAAGATCGTAGCGGGTGCCGCCCGCCGTTCTGATAAAGGAATAGACGAGGGCAGCTGTCAGCAGCAGCCCCAGTACAATCAGAAATCCGATGATGATGTCTGCCCACATAGTGTTTCCCTTTTAAACATGGCCCATAAAACGGTTTTAGTTGTGCTTGGATTTAAATCAACCCGGTTACCTATTCCTCCATTCCACATTGGGTTTTTTTTCCAGAAACGCCTTGATGCCGATTTGGGCATCTTCCGCCAGGTTGTTTAATGCGATGGTGTGCTTGGCAAAATGAAGGGCTTTGTCATCTGTCTGGTCTATCTGGGTGTAAAAGCCCTGTTTGCCGAAACTCAGCGCAAAGCGGCTGGCTTCGCTGATTTTTCGGGCCAGCGTATCCGTTTCCGCTGTCAATTCTTCCAATGGCACCACTCGATTGACCAGGCCGAGTTCCTTGGCCTCCTGTGCCGGGAATTCGCGGCCGGTCAACAGCATTTCCAAGGCCATTTTTCGGCCAATGGCCCTTGATATGGCAACCATCGGGGTGGTGCAGAAAAGACCGATTTTAACCCCGGGTGTGGAAAACCGGACATCTTCGCTCGCCACCACCAGGTCGCACCAAGCCGCCAGCTGGCATCCGGCGGCCGTGGCAATGCCCTGTACCTGGGCAATCACCGGCTGCGGGATTTCATGGATGAGCTGCATCATTTTCGTGCATTGATCAAAAATGATCTTATACTCTTTAGCGCCCGAATCCACCATTTCGGATAGATTGTGCCCGGCACAGAAATGTTTGCCCGCCGCCCGGATGATGACGACCTTCACCGATTCGTCTGCTGACACATTTGACAGGGCATCAATCATCTCTTCGATCATGTTTTTGGACAAGGCGTTTATGGTTTTCGGGCTGTTTAAGGTAAGCACGCCGATCGGGCCCTGGGTTTCAAAAAGGATTTCTTGATAGGTCATTTTTCCTCCCCCGCAAATATTTTATTTATCTTCTAAGTAACTTAACGGTTTAAGGTGTAGGGTATAAGGTTTAAAAGACTCAGCACTTTTGGCTTTAGAAAAGGCTTATAAAAAAGGCAATTTCCTTTAAGTCCCCCCTTTGGCAAACGGGGATTTAGGGGGATTTGTCATCATCGCCCATTACAAATCCCCCCAATCCCCCCTTTTTCAAAGTGGGGGTGCGGCACAACTCATGGCTTACAGTTTGAAAAACTTAGTGCCTTAGTGCCTTTATCCGATAGCAAAAATTACTTTTACGCTCGGTCCCGGGCGGCGGCCCGGGGGAATACTTCTAAAGAGCAATTTATACTGCCACCGCGCACCGTCTTACTCTTACTCTTAATCTTAATCTTACTCTAACCTTAGCTGAATTTAGGTTACAATATCACTGAACACCATCCCGGGCAAACTTTATCCTTTGATCTCTTTAAATGCATT
>DATGCF010000016.1:0-6156 GCA_035312245.1 Desulfosalsimonadaceae bacterium | reverse complement strand
CGGGCGGTTCGGGATGAGGAGGCGTTTACCCGGTGCATCAACGTCAACTGCCCGGCCCAGCTAAAGGCAAATATCAAACATCTGGCGTCCAAGGCGGCGTTTGATATCGACGGGCTGGGCGACAAGCTGATCGATCAGTTGGTTGAGAAAAATTACGTGGCCTCATATGCCGATATATTCGGGCTTACCTGGGATCAGCTGCGACAGCTTGAGCGCATGGGCGATAAATCCGCCGACAATCTCGTCAATGCCATTTCAGAGAGTAAAAAGATTTCATTCGGGCGATTTCTATACGCCATCGGCATCCGCCATGTGGGTCAGCATACCGCCAGCATCCTGGCGGAGCGCTACAAGGATCTGGATGCCCTTTCTCATGCATCAGCCGAAGAGCTTGAGGCGATTGAGGGCATCGGGCCGGTGGTGGCATCCAGCATTGCGGAATTTTTCAGCCGGGAAGAAAACTTTAAGACCCTTCAGGCCATTCTGGATAGGGGGGTTGAAATCCAGACGGCCGCCAAAGGTCGGCAAAGGGGTCAACTGGCGGGGCGCACCGTTGTGCTGACCGGTAAGCTTGAAACCATGACCCGGGATGAGGCTAAGCAGCAGATTGAAGCAGCCGGCGGCAAGGTTACCGGATCCGTCAGCAGCAAAACCGATTATGTGGTTGCCGGCGAATCACCGGGCTCCAAGATGGATAAAGCCAAAGAACTTGGGGTCCCCGTTTTGACCGAATCCGATTTCAAAGCGCTTGTTTCCTGAATGTTTCTCTGCTTTGCGTTGACGCGGACAAATGTTTAGTAATTAATCGTGGAGGTGATACCAATGGCAGACAAAAAACGCCTACGGGCAACAATCAAGGGACGCGTTCAGGGTGTTAATTTTCGAATGGAAACCATGCGGGCAGCTGAAAAAATTGGGGTTAACGGGTGGGTCCGCAACAAATCCGACGGAAACGTGGAGGCATTGATCGAAGGGGACCCTGAAAAAGTCGATCAAATGCTGGAATGGTGCCGAAAAGGCCCGCCGGTTGCCCATGTAACCGACATTGATGTGGCAGAAGAGGCGTATCAGGGCGATATGCAGGGATTTAATGTCCGTTATACAGTGTAGTCAATAAAAAAGAGGCGGCGATTCCCAAAGGGATTTCGCCGCCTCTTAACAGTTCAGATGCACTTGTGAAACTTAAATCGAATCCCGTAACATCTTGCCGGGTTTGAATTTCACAACGTTGCGGGCTTTGATTTTGATGGGTTCGCCGGTCTGGGGATTACGGCCGGTTCTGGCTTTGCGGCGAACTTTGGCGAATGTGCCGAAGCCAACCAGCGTCACCTTCCCATCTTTTTTCTTAAGCGCTTTGGTAACGCCGTCCATGAAAGAATTCAGCGCGGCGCTCGCAGCAACCTTGGAAATACCGGCATCTTTGGCCATTTTTTCGACGATCTCTGCTTTAGTCATAATTCCCTCCCTTTTGCAAATTTAAAGGTTAAAAAAGCCCTGATTAATTGGAACCTTATAGGAGGCATTACCCCATGTCAATACATAAAATGCGATTTTTTCAATTTTTTTTTAAATAAAAATCTGTTAAGCACCTTGCCCATTGCGTTTTGAATCCCTAAATCATCAAGATACTGTGTTTGTATGAAATGACCCCCCCATTATCATGGCGTATAGCGATGTATGGCGGTTAATTTAATGCGAAGAGGCTAAACCCTGATATGGTCATGGAGAAGGGGGATAGGGAGGCCGCATTCCGGGAGAAAATTTTTTTAATTTTGGAAATTAGGATGTCGGCGTTTAGGCGTTAATCAGATGTTTACGGTTCCTAAAACAGCGCATCAATGAACAGCTGGGGATCAAACGGCTGAAGGTCGGAAATTTTCTCGCCAATACCGATATAGCGTATCGGGATATTTAAGGTATGGCTGATGCCGATGACGATGCCGCCTTTAGCCGTGCCATCCAGTTTAGTCAACGCAATGCCGGTAATCCCCATGTCCTGATGAAACATTTTTGCCTGGGCAATGGCGTTCTGGCCGGTGGTGGCGTCGACAACCAGCAGGCTTTCATGGGGGGCGTCCGGGATCTGCCGGGACACCGTTCGCTTGATCTTTTTTAGCTGCTCCATCAGATTGACCTTGGTATGCAGCCGCCCGGCGGTGTCTATAATCACAATGTCTGACTCTCGTGATTGGGCGGCCTGCACCGCATCATAGGCCACTGCCGCCGGATCGGCTTTATCCCGATGTTTGACGATATCGGCTGACGCCCGCTCGGCCCATATTTCAAGCTGCTCCACCGCAGCGGCCCGAAATGTGTCCGCGGCGCCCAGCACCACCTGTTTACCCTCGGATCGATACTTGGCGGCCAGTTTCCCGATGGTTGTGGTTTTGCCCACCCCGTTGACGCCGACAACCATGATGACATACGGCTTGGAAAAGCTTGCCGGCGGCTCACCATAGGCGATGAGCGACTGCATCTCTTCTTTCAAAAGCTTCTTGAAGGCCTCCATGTCATTTATGGATTTTTTCGATTTGGCAAGCCGCTGTATCAGCTCCATTGTCGTATCAACGCCGACGTCTGCCGTAATCAGCGCCTCCTCGATCTGTTCAAGCGCCTCGTCATCGATGCCGCGGCCGCCGGTAAAAGCGGACTCGATCTGTTTGGAAAATGACTGGCGGGTTTTGGAGAGCCCGTTTTTAAGCCGCCTGAAAAATCCGACATCTTCTGCTTCTTCGATTTCAGGTGCCGGCTCCGGCTCCCACTCGGTCTCCGGTTCCACGGGTTCGGCTGCCGGTTCCGCCCGTTCTTCCGGGACCGGCTCTATTTGTTCCCTTTCAGCAATTTCTATTTCAGGGGCTTTTTCGAACTCGGCGGATTCTGTGATTGATTCAACGGCAGCGGTTCCCGCGAATTCCCCGGAAGGCGTCAGGGGTTCTTCCGCATCGGCTGAATCGGGTTGAGAGGCGCTGGCTTTCTTAAGTCTCCGCCGTCGCCTGATCCGCCGGATGATCTGCATCAGGAGAATAATAATCAGAAATCCCAGGATTTCGGGCAGAAAAACCGAAATGCGGGGGAGGGTCCAGTCCAGCCCAAATTCAAGCATTTTTAACAGATCAAGCGCAAATTCAATCATTGGAGTTTCCTTACCGGTTGCGATCCTTCATTGACAGCTGTTTTTTCGTCCAGAATCCGTTCCACATCCACGGATACAATCTTTGAGACCCCGCTTTCGCCCATGGTTATGCCGTAGAGCACATCAGCGAATTCCATGCTGTTTTTGTTATGCGTCACCATAATAATCTGGGATTTTTCACCGATGATTTTCAGCAGCTCATTGAAGCGGTGAATATTGACCTCGTCAAGCGGCGCGTCGATTTCGTCCAGAAGACAGTAGGAGGCCGGATTGATCAAAAAGATCGAAAAAATAAACGCAATGGCGGACAGCGCTTTTTCGCCGCCCGAGAGCAGGCTCAGCCGGCTTAATTTTTTGCCGGGCGGATGGATCATCAGCTCAACCCCGGTCTCCAGCGGATCATTCGGCTGGGTGAGCTCCAGCCAAGCCTTGCCGCCTTCGAAGAGCCGGGGGAAGAGTTCCCGGAATTTTTCATTGATGGCCGCAAACGTATCCATGAAAAGTTTCTGGGTGATTTTGTTGATCCGCTGGATGACATTCTGCAGATCATTTAAGGCGCTCACCAGATCGTCGCGATGCTCGACAAAGAAATCATACCTTGCCTTCTGATCCTCATAGGCGGCGATGGCGCCCAGGTTCACATCGCCCAGGGATTCGATCTCTTTTTTTATTTCCGTGCGCTCCGCCTCTTTGCGGTCAATGGAAAAATCCGCGCTTTCGACGACCGGCTTGTATTCGTTCACATAGTGGGTGAAGGACTCGGCATACTGTTCCAGAAACCGGTTGGTCACATTGTCCTGGTTGATTTTGTACCGGGACAGATCGAGTTCCAGCTGGTGTCTTTTTTCCTGGGCTTTTGTAAGGGTCTGCTTGGTTTTGGCGATGGTGCTTTCAACCGATTTGATCTGTTTGAGAAGGGACTGATAGGTATGCTCTTCGGATTGAAGCGCCGCACTCATCTCATCGAGCGTGGTTTTTTCCTCGGCGATCCGGGCCTCCAGGCTTTGAATGGATTCTGCGGCCGTATGTTGTCTTTCGGTTTTAATTTCAATATCCGAGCGGATATTTTCGATTTGGTTGACGCTGTCTTCGCTGAATTTACGGAGTCGGCGAAGGGTTGAGCGGGAGGAGTCGAGTTCAGCCTGCAGCTTGGTCATATCCATCTTTAAATTGACTTCATTCTGGTCGTGGGATTTAACCGTCTCGGAAAGGGTCTCAATGGCCTGTTTGGTTTCATTAACCGCTGCATCCGCCTCTGCAATATCCTGTTTGATGGCTTCCAGGGCGGTGTCATGTTCCTCGATCTCGGTTTCGATATCCTCCTTTTCGCCTTCGAGCCGCTCCTTTTCAAGGCAGATGATCTCGTGCTGCCGGCGGGCATGTTTCAGGCGTTCAGTGGTTTTGTATAAATCCTTTTCAAGCTGCGCCCGTTCACTATCCATTGCCTGTTTCTGTTCATTCATCTCATAGAGACTGGTCTCAAGAATGCGGATGGCCTCCTCAAGTTCGGACTGCTTTTTCCCCTCGCTGGCGATGCGCTCGGACAAATCGGAAATATTTTGATCCAGTTCCCGGATTTCATGCTTTTTTTCATAAATACCGGTCAGCTTCCCGGCGCTGCCGCCCACCATGACGCCGTTTGATGAGATCAGATCCCCGGATTTTGTTACCACCGGGATTTGCGAAGCGGTTTCCCGGATCTGAAGGGCGGCATCAAAATCATCCGCCACCCGGATCAGGCCCACCAGGTGCCGGATCGTTGCCTCAAATCCCTCCCGGATGGTCAGGTGGTTGACGAGAAAGTCGGTGCCGTTGGGCTCAGGGGACGGCAATGCGGTTGCGTCTTCGAATTGATGCAGGGGCATGAACCCGCAGCGGCCGGCGTCCTTTTCCCGGAGGTAATTGATCGCATCCGCCCCGGCCTGCGGATCTGAAACGAGAATAAACTGCAGGGCTTCACCAAGGCAGGCTTCAAGGGCCAATTCATAGCCGATCTCCGGGGTGACGGCGTCTGCAATGGTTCCTAAAATTGTTTGGTCCGGCGAATCCTTGCCGCCAGCCACCGCCTCGGGGTGCTTCATGATGACTTTGACCCCGTCCTTATACCATTCGTAGTTTTCCTCCATTTTTTTAAGCGCCGAATAGCGGGATCTTAATTTGCTGCGCTCATTTGTCAGGGTGTTGACGGTTTTTACCTGTTTGCCGAGGGCATCGTTTTTTTCGGTTAGCACCGAGCGGGTGTCGTCGATTTGCGTCTTCAGATCATCGAGTTCATGGCCCAGGCTTTCATACCGGTCATTGGCATCGGATTCCGCCTCGGAAAGCTCCTCAACCGTCTGCAGCGCCTCGGTTTCATCGGTGATTAAGCGCTTGAGCCGTTTTTTCAGATTGTCCTTATTCGCCTGGGCGTTCTGGTAGATATTCTGATACTTGGCTTTATAGGCGGATAACTCCATTACCCGGCTTTGCTGGGTTTCCAGTCTTTCATTGGCGCTTTTTAATTGTTCCCGGATGGTTTTTGTTTTGGCGCTTTCCTGCTCAATGGTTGTTTTAATTTCCTGGATATCAGCCGCGAGCCGTTTTTCACTTTCCGTTTCTTCAGTGATTTCGGCATCCAGTTGTTCATTTTTTTCGATCAGGTTGTTGTGGGATTGCTTTAAATCAGCGATTTCATCGGCCAGGCGGTCCCTTTCCTGCTCCCGGTAGGCCAGTTCCGACTCAAGTTTATCGAGCCGCCGCTGTTTTTCGCTCGTCACCTGCCGCTTATCAGAAATCGCGGTCTCTTTTGCCGAGGTTTCCGATTGGAGCTGCTCCAGCTGGGCGTTTAGATCCTCGAGTGCATCTGACTGATCGGCGTCTTTCTGGGAAAGGTCCGCCAATTGGGCCTCGGTTTTCTCGATTTGGCCGGCATAGGTTAGATAATAATGCACGGCGACCTGGACATCCGTCTCTTTGAGCTGGCCCTGCAGTTTTTTGTAATGTTTGGCGGTATCTGCCTGCTGTGAGAGGCCGGACAGCTGCTG
>DATGCF010000015.1:0-3129 GCA_035312245.1 Desulfosalsimonadaceae bacterium | reverse complement strand
CCGCCCATGCCGGCGGCATCCCTGTTGCCATGACAGGTGGCGGCGATCATCCGCCGCGCATTTTTGAACCGGATATTCCGGGCGGTGATGTGCCGGCCGCTTGGTGGGTGCTGAGGTCCTGGCAGGGGCTTTTGGCGCCGGGTTCCCGGGAGGATCTGATCCGGGAGATGGGCAATGCGGAACCCGCTTTGGCGGATATTCAGGAAACCGGCAGCCGGCTTTTTTCCGGCCGGCAGATGCCTGTGACCGAAACGGCGTCTGGAGATATGGAAACAGGGGACCAAACCGATTCGTCATATACCCTCTATATGGTGGCTTCCTTTTTCGGAGATGAGCCGCTGTCAAGCCTGTCCGCCTGTTTGCAGCCGCTTGATAAATCATCGGAAATATGGATGTCTGAAAAAGAGGCAAAGGATCTGGGACTTGCAGATGGCGTTTCAGTGCGGGTTGAGCTGAAATACGAGTCCGTGGATGCCACTGTTCGCGTATCCGCCCAAATACCGTCCGGGGTGATGCTAATGCCGCGCCTGACATCCGTTTTCTGGCAGCAGCTGGATAATGCCGCAAGTGTTCGGGTGACAAAAGATAACATCAAGTTAACGGGGAAATCCTAAGCCATGTGGGTCTGGTTGGTCGGATACGCGATTTTGATCGCCAAAATCAGCCTAATGCTGACGGCGGTTCTGCTGCTGGCCGCCTACCTGGTGCTGGTGGAGCGAAAGCTCCTGGGCCGATTCCAGGTCCGGCCCGGCCCGAATCGGGTGGGAATCTTCGGTATCCTCCAGCCCATTGCCGACTCGATCAAGCTGATCTTAAAAGAAGATGTCATGCATGACGGCGCCGAGCGTGCCATTTTTCACCTGGCGCCGGTGATTGTGGCGGTCACCGCTCTCATGATGTTTGCCGTGGTGCCGTTCGGACCGGAAATCACCCTGTTCGGCAGAAAGATTCCCATGGTGATAACCGATATCAATGTCGGGGTGCTTTATGTGGTTGCCCTGTCTTCGCTTAGCATCTATGGCGTGGCGCTGGGGGGGTGGGCCTCGAACTCCAAGTATGCGCTTCTGGGCGGCATTCGCGGGGCCGCACAGATGATCAGCTATGAACTGGCCCTGGGCTTGTCCATCATCCCGGTGGTCATGCTGACCGGCTCTTTCAGCCTGGTGGATATTGTCAGCGCGCAGGATGAGTTGCCCTTTATCCTGGTTCAGCCATTGGCATTTATCATTTTTATTCTAAGCGCCATGGCGGAGAGCAAGCGGATTCCCTTTGATCTGCCCGAGGCCGAAACCGAGCTGGGGGCGGGGTATCACACGGAATACAGCGGCATGCGGTTCGGCCTGTTTTTTCTGGGCGAGTATGTGCACATGCAGGTGATGGGCGCGCTTATGGCCGTATTTTTTCTTGGCGGTTGGCACGGGCCGATTCTGCCGGGACCCATCTGGCTGCTGATTAAGATTATTATCGTCTCGGTTGTCATGATCTGGGTGCGGGCGACACTTCCCCGGCTGCGCTATGACCAGCTGATGGAGCTCGGATGGAAGGTTCTGATTCCGGCGGCCCTGATAAATATTTTGATCACCGGGGCGTTTATCGTGGGCTTTACGTCTTAATCTTACTTTTCGTCTTAATCTTACTCTTGCTCTTAATCTTAATCTAAAAAAATCAGATTAAGAGCAAGATTATGATTAAGAGTAAGACGGGAAAAGGAATAAATGAATGTACTGATTGACATAATTGCTTCCCTGGCACAGGGGTTTTACACCACAGCCAAGCACCTGTTCCGGAAGCCGTTTACCGAGGAATACCCGGAATACAAGCGCCCGCTGCCGGAGCGCTCGCGGGCCCGGATTATCCTGACCCGGGATCCGGACGGCCGGGAGCGGTGCGTGGCCTGCTACCTCTGCTCCGGGGTGTGCCCGGTGAACTGTATTTCCATGCAGGCGGCCGAAGATGAGGAAGGGCGGCGTTATGCCGCCTGGTTCCGGATCAACTTCGGCCGATGCATCTACTGCGGGCTTTGCGAAGAGGCCTGCCCCACATCGGCCATTCAGCTGACCCCGGAGTTTGAGCACATTACCCGGGATATTTTAAAAATCGTTTATGAGAAAGAGGATCTTCTGGTCGATCACGGCGGAAAAGATCCGGATTATGACTTCTATCAGCATGCCGGGGTGGTGACAAAGCTTTACGGAAAAGGCGAGCATGCGGCGGAGCAGCCGCCGGTCAACACCCGGACCAATATGCCTTAGGATGAACGAAGCCATGACGATTTATGCCATACTTTTTTACCTGATCGCGGCGGTCATGATCATAACCACCGGCATGGCGGTGACGCGGAGCAACCTGGTGCATGCGGTGCTGTATCTGGTGATCTCGTTTTTTGGCAGCGCCGTGCTGTTTTTTCTGCTGGGCGCGCCGCTTTTGGGGGCGCTTGAGGTCATTATTTATGCCGGCGCTATCATGGTCCTATTTTTGTTTATCGTCATGATGCTTAAGGTCGAGGTGACCGATGACGGCGGCGTCCCGGTCGGCCAGCTGGCCGCCGCCGGTGTTATCTGCGGCATCTATTTTCTGGCCTGCGTGCTTTTGATGAAATTTTCCGGGCCGTCCGCCAAAGAACCGATGCAGGCGCTTCTGGTTCGGCCGGAAACATTCGGCAATCACCTTTTCAGGCAGCATTGGCTGGCCATTGAAATGATATCGCTGCTGCTTCTGGTGGCCCTGGTCGGTGTCCTGCACTTGGGCTTAAGCCGGGGCCGCCGCAGGGAAGAAACCAAAGGAGGCGACGGCGGATGATCGTTCCCTATACCCACGTGATGCTGCTGGCGGCCATACTTTTTTTAATCGGGATGCTTTGCACGATCACCCGAAGGAATCTGATCATGATTCTTTTGGGCCTTGAGATCATGTTAAATGCCGCGGCGGTGGCTTTCGTGGGGGCAAGTCTCCATGCCCAGCACGCGGAAGGCCAAGTGATGGCCATATTTGTGCTGGCCGTGGCCGCCGCCGAGGTGTCTGTCGGCCTGGCGCTCATTGTCTGCATCTACCGGCAGACCGGCACCGTTGATCCGAAATGTATTGAGTCGAATGAATGCAAATTGGAGTGACCATACAAAATATATCGTG
>DATGCF010000014.1:0-4618 GCA_035312245.1 Desulfosalsimonadaceae bacterium | reverse complement strand
GAACTATTCGCTTTGATCCGGATCCACCACATCAATGTTACTGGCATAGCGGCCGACCGTGCCGTCATCCACACAGTTATCAAGCTCTTCCTCAGAGGCTTCGCGCACATTTTTGAGTGCCTCCAGCGGACAGACGAATTCATTGCCCTTTTCGTCCTTTACCCGCACATACACGTCTTTCTTTGTGTCCGTCATGTTAGACTCCCCTTTTTAAGCAGGTTTTGATAAAAAACAGGACTGCTGGGACAGCAGCTTGCCCGGCCCTTTCTCCGCTTCTGCCAGGGCATTGCAGATGGCCTGTTCCATATTGATCAGCTGAAGCGGAATCACTTCCCGGATGCGATTTTCACGACAGACCGCGGGCGTCCTGAGCCCCTCGGCCAGCGGAAATACGATGCCGGAGGGCACAGGCGTGATCATCGCTACCCAATAAGTGGATAAAAGGGTCTGGGAAAACGGCACCCCAACGATGAAGCGCTTCAGTCTCCGCACCCGGGCATACATGCGCATCAGATCAACATAGCTTAAAACTTCCGGGCCGCCGATGTCAAATGTAACGCCGGCGGTCTCAGGTGTTTCAAGGGCGCCGGCCAGGTAATCCAGCACGTTTTCAACGGCAATGGGCTGGGATTGGGTGTAAATCCATCTCGGGCAGAGCATAATGGGCAGCCGCTCCACCAGGTATCGGATAATTTCAAACCCGGCGCCGCCGGCCCCGATAATCACGGCCGCGCGGAATACCGTGGCTTTTGATTTGCCCGAGCTTAAAACTTTGCCCACCTCCTGACGGCTGGCAAGATGCGGGGATATATGGCCCGAAGTCTCGCCTAAGCCGCCGAGGTAGATAATCCGGTCAAGCCCGGTTTTGTCCGCGGCGTTAACAAAATTCTGCGCCGCGGTGCGGTCGCGTTCCTCAAATTTGGCCATCTCCCGGAAGCTTTTGCCGCCCATGGAATGGACCAAATAATAGGCGATGTCAATGCCGTCCAGGGCCTTTTCAATCGAATCCGGATCCAGCAGGTCGCCGTAGACCACTTCCGGCTCGTTTTTTAACGGGACCGAAAGATTTAACTCTTCCGGCGGCCGAACCATGCACCGGACCCGGTACCCCTTTTCATCCAGCTTATAGAGCAGCCGTTTGCCGATAAATCCCGTCGGGCCGGTAACCAATATCCTGGGGGAAGTCTGCATTGCCATTCTGATCTCAGCGCCTTTCTCCGTTAAAGGTTCATTTCAACCCTATCCGTCTTAATCTTACTCTTAATCCTAATCTTTCCCTTGCGATTCATCTAACTATTAATAATAATCTCCATTATTGCATATGCACAAATTTTCGCCATCTTAAATTTAAGCATGTTAAGTACATTCATTATTTGACGAACAGGGTAGGAATCATGCAGGATAACAATAAGGTCAGGCAGCGGCTCACCGCCCTATTTGCCGGACAGAAACTGGCCGTCGTATCGACGAATCAGCCCGACGGCCATCCCTATGCCAGTCTGGTGGCATTCTTGGCATCCGAGGATCTAAAGTACATGTATTTTGCCACCTCAAGGGCCACCCGAAAATACGCCAATCTTCAAAAAGATGGCCGCACGGCCATGCTTGTTAATAACAGCCGCAATCACTCGTCAGATTTTTATAAGGCCATTGCGGCTACCGGCATCGGCCATTCAGTGGAGCTCTCAGACGATGCGGCACAAGCGGCACGGCGGCGATATATTGAACGGCATCCCTATCTCGAAGATTTTGTCAAATCCCCGTCCTGCGCATTTTTTCAGGTGACCCTGAAGACTTACTATTTGGTTGAAAACTTTCAGAATGTGACGGAGGTCCATCTTTAACATGAAATGGGTCATTCCGGCAGCCGAGCTTACGCCGGCGGACCGCAGCCGCGTGGGCGGCAAGGCCTATGTGCTCTCCCTGCTGGATAAAGGCGGATTCGCGATTCCCAAAACTCTTTGCATTCCCATAGAGGCTTATTCCGCATATATCGATCAAACCGGCTTGCGGGAGCGGACTCAGGCGGAGCTTTTTCGAAAAGATTTTTCGGAAATGCGCTGGGAAGAGATGTGGGACTGTGCGCTGCGCATTCGGCACATGGTTTCGAAAAAGCCGCTGCCCGAGGAAATGGCCGGGGAGATAGCAGACGCAGTGACAGCGGCTTTTGGCGACCGGCCGGTCGCCCTGCGCTCCTCGGCAGCGGATGAAGATACGGCAGCCCATTCATTCGCGGGCATTCATGAGTCCTACATCAATATCAAAGGGGCTGATGAAATTTTGACCCATCTTCGCAAGGTATGGGCCTCCCTATGGTCAGATGCGGCATTGCTCTACCGCCGGGAAATCGGCCTGGATGTTCAGACCAGTGCCATGGCCGTGGTCATCCAGGAAGTGATCAATGGGGCGTGTTCCGGCATCGTGTTTACCCGAAATCCGGCAGATAAACGGCAGGCGGTGGTCGAAGCGGTACACGGGTTGAACCAGGCCCTTGTGGACGGCGCTGTTGAGCCGGACCGGTGGGTCTTTGACCGGAAAACCAAAAAATTGGTGGCCCATACAGCGGCTAAACGGGAGCAGTGGATGCGGCCGGCCGGCACAGGGGTTTTGCTGGCGGACCTGCCTTCGGGCAAAACCGGCATGCCGCCGCTGGATATGGAAGAGGCGGCCGGCGTTTTTCTAAATTCCCTGTCCATCGAAAGCTTTTTTCAAGCCCCCCAGGATATCGAGTGGACCAGAGACCATCACCGGCTGGTTTTCCTGCAGGCGCGCCCGATCACGGCCGCCTCTGAAAAAGGGGCCGGAGATGACCGCGCCTGGTATCTCAGTCTTCGCCGAACCTATGATAATCTCAGGGCGCTTTGGACGAAAATTGAAACCGAACTGGTGCCGGGGATGATCGACGACGCGGCGAAGCTTGCTGAAACAGAGCTTACCGCTTTTTCAACAGACGCACTGGCAGAAGAGATTAAACGGCGAAAGGCCGTTTATGATAAATGGCATGCCGTCTACTGGGCGGATTTCATTCCGTTTGCCCATGGGATGCGGCTTTTTGGAGAAATCTATAATGATATTATCCAGCCGGAAGATCCCTATGAGTTTGTCAATATTTTGTCAGCCGGAGAATTGATGAGCCTGGACCGGAACCGACATCTGGAAACCCTCGCAAATATGGTTCGAAGCCACCCGTCTTTGGCAGATGCCCTTAAAAATAGGGATGAGGACTCTTTTCCGCGGGAGTTTAAAGACGCCCTGGATGATTTCAACTACCGCTTCGGCGATGTTTCCTGCGGGATGACCGACGCCTCGGGCTGTCAGCCGGATCCCGGCATGATGTACCGGCTGCTTTTAAATATGGCCGAAAAGCCGTCCCCGGAGCGACCTTCCGGGCCGTCCGCGTCGACCCCGGCGGAGCGGGCCGCCCAATTTGTGGCCCTGTTTCCGGGGGCCGGGTCGGTAAGCGCCCAGGATCTTTTGGATCTGGCCCGTGCCAGCTACCGGATGCGTGATGATGATAATATTTATCTGGGCCGGATCGAAGCCCAGCTATATGCGGCGGTCAATGAAGGAAAAGAGCAGCTGGCGGGAGCCAGCGACCCGAATGATAACCCCGGCACGCAGGCGCTGAAAGAGGCCCTCAAAGCCGTGGCGACCCATGAAAAACCGGCTCAGGAGGTGTCCGCCGAGGCGGGCGAAAGGCATATTCGTCCCCGGCAGCTTCGGGGCCAGCCCGCCGGGCCGGGCTTTGCCCGCGGAACCGCCCGCGTGGTGCTGACCGTCGCGGATCTGGAAAGTTTCAAGCCGGGGGATATAATGGTTTGCGATGCGGTTGAGCCGAACATGACATTTATTGTGCCGCTTGTCGGCGCGATTGTGGAGCGGCGCGGGGGTATGCTGATTCATGGCGCGATTATCGCCCGGGAATACGGGCTGCCCTGCGTCACCGGCATTTCCGATGCCACCCGGGTGATTCGGACCGGCGACCGCATCACCGTTGACGGGTATTTAGGGATTGTCACCATCATGTCCGGCGATTAAAAAAACCGATCAGGCCACTGTTTCGCGATAGGCGCCGGTTAACCCGTTTAAAAAAACCAGCGATTTGGCATGAATGCAGATATAGGCGGTGTCCGGCTGACTCACGAAATCATTGAGGTAGGGGTGGGCATTTAACAAAAGTTCCCGGATTTGTTCTTCTTCGGTATCCGACTGGATTTGCGCACATTCGCCTTCAATGGTCAGGGCCTGGGCCGCCTCGGAATCCCGGGAGTCGATCAGCAGGCTTACCATGGGGTTTTCTGTTAGATTGCTAAACTTGCGGGTATTCCGATGGGTTGCCATGTAAATGCGTGTGCAGTCTTGATCTGCCGCATAGGCCATCAGGGAGCAGTAAGGCTGGTTGCCTGTGGCCGTGGCCAGCACGCAGTGGCGTCTGTTCCGAATCAGTTCCTTTATATCGTCTCGCATGCGGGTCACCTCTAAGGAATGGATTTATTTTGCTTTTTGTGTTGACTCCGTCTATATTTATAATTTTTAAGCATGAATATCAACCGGGAAAGGACAAAGATTATGGAAGATCAGGTTAAACTGGGCATCAGTTCCTGTCTGCTGGGGGAAA
>DATGCF010000013.1:0-7006 GCA_035312245.1 Desulfosalsimonadaceae bacterium | reverse complement strand
AAACCCATCAGCCGCATCGGTCCGGGCCTTCTGGTGCTTCTGGGCGTATCCCGGACAGATGGCGAATCCGACGCGGCCTTTCTGGCGGATAAAGCCGTAAACTTACGCATATTTGAGGATGAAAACAATAAAATGAACCTGTCATTGCTGGACACCGGCCGCGCTATGCTCGTGGTCTCCCAGTTCACCCTGCTCGGCGACTGCCGCAAAGGCCGGCGCCCATCATTTATCAATGCAGCGGAACCTGAGAAAGCCGAGCACCTCTATGAATACTTTGTCCGTAAAGTAAGAGAAAACGGGGTGCAGGCTGAAACCGGCCAATTCCGCGCCATGATGGATGTCTCCCTGATAAATGACGGGCCGGTCACCCTGATCCTGGAAAGCCCGCCGGCGGAAAACGGATAAGAACGGCATGAAGCATCGGATGGGCCGCCAATGCCGGCACAGATCTGTTTATTTCCTCTTTTTCCTGATATCTGCTGTTTTCTGCATTTCCGCTTTCCGGGTTTCCGGGCCGGCATGTGCGGCCGCAGAAACCCCGGCCGGGGCCATCAGCTCCATGGCGGGAAAAAATGATGCGGTACTGGTAACCACGGAAACCGGTGCGTCCGTATTTTCACACAACAGCCGGAAAAAACTCATCCCCGCCTCCACGCTCAAGGTCTTAACCGCATTGGCCGCGTTCCATTACTTAGGCCCGGATTATCGATTCCCCACTGAATTCTACCGCACTGAAACAAATGATCTGCTGATCAAGGGATATGGCGATCCGATGCTTGTTTCAGAGGCGGTATCAGACATTGCCACGGTTTTAAACTCCCGGATTGACCGGGTTCAGGATATTGTGCTGGATGGCACCTATTTTAAAAACCCCGTAGATATTCCCGGGGTGGCCGCCAACACGGAGCAGCCCTACAATGCGCCCAACGGCGCGATTTGCGTAAACTTTAACACCATAAATTTTAAAACCCGAAACGGCCGGATCGTCAGCGCCGAGCCCCAGACCCCGATGCTTCCGGTGGCCTTAAGCCGGATTAAAAAAAACAATCTATCCGCCGGCAGGGTTCTCTTATCCGATCATTTTGGCGAGACGCTTGTTTATGCCGGCCAGCTCTTTGAATATTTTTTAACCCAGGCCGGGATCACCGTGTCCGGCCGCATCAGAGAGGGGGCCCTTAAGCAGCAGAAGGCGGATCTTATCTATCGGCATGCATCCGAATATCCGCTGACTGAAATCACAAGGCGGCTTTTTAAATATTCAAACAACTATATGGCCAATCAGGTGCTTCTGGCTGCCGGAGCAGCGGTTTACGGCCCGCCGGCCACCCTGGAAAAAGGCGTAACCCTGCTTCGCAGATACTGCCAAAAGCACCTTGGCATAACCGGCATTGAACTGGCGGAAGGATCCGGCATTTCGCGTAAAAACCGGATATCTGCGACGATGTTTGAGCGGATTCTCGCGGAATTTGCCGTATATTATGACTTAATGCCGGATACCGACGGGATCTACTATAAGACCGGCACACTGGACGGGATCCGAACCCGGGTGGGCTACATCAAGTCCAAAGAAGGGTTTTATCGATTTGTCATCCTGCTAAATACAAAAGGCAAACGGACGGAGCCGATCATTAAAGAGATAAAAAAGCTGATTCAGTAACAATGATTCCCAAGCACAGGCGGCCTAAATTTTTGGTCGGTCCCCACTGGTAATACAAGCATAAGCGTTGTGGTTGTGGATGGACTCGTAGTTTTCAACCCCCACGTCAAACCAGGTGATGTTTGCGTCCGCCTGCAGTTCAAGAGCAATGTCCCGAACAATATCCTCCACAAATTTCGGGTTAGCATACCCCTTTTCCGTGATAAACTTTTCGTCCGAGCGCTTGAGCACCGAATAGATATCGCAGGAGGCGGCGCGCTCGACCAGTTCCACCATATCCTCAATCCAGATAAACTTTTTAAACCGGGTGCGCAGGCATACTTTGCCCCTTTGATTATGCGCGCCCTGGTCGCTTATTTCCTTGGAACACGGGCAGACCGATGAAATGGGCACAATGATCTCGGAAACCAGATCCACCTTACTGTCCGAATTGATCGACCCCACAAACCGGCAGGTATAGTCCATCAATCCCGGGGATTTGGAAACCGGGGCGATCTTTTCAATAAAATAGGGGAATGTGACCTCGATATGGGCGGAGGCCGCATTTAAGTGATGCTTCATCTGCCCCAGAATATCGGAAAAGGTTTTTAACGACAGCTTGGGACGGAACAGATGCAGCATCTCCACAAACCGGCTCATGTGGGTGCCCTTGCATTCATGGGGCAGATCCACATACATATTAATCGATGCCACGGTGTGCTGATGGCCGCGGCCGCGGTCCAATACGGTAATCGGATGGCGCAGATTCTTAATGCCGACCTTGTTTATCGGCATATTGCGGTAATCCCGCTCATTCTGGACATCTCTCATGGTGTTACAGTGTCGCATGGCTTTAGCTGGTCCTGGTTTGCTCCAGTTAAAAATCATCTATAGCAAATACTCCTGATTCACATGGCTCAACGACCGGAATATGTTGTCTTTAATATTTTTATTGCCCCGATAAAGCTGACCCAGGATATCTTTAATCTCCCGCCGCTTCGATGTTTTGGCAGTGGGACAGGGGTTGTCAAATTCCGGAAACCCCTGGTCATCAGCAAACCTCTGGATTCGCGCCTCATCAACAAAGGCCAGCGGCCGGATGATATGGAACCGGCCCTTGAACATCGACTGAACCGGGCACATGGTGCCCATGACGCCGGTATAGCACATATTGATAAAAAATGTCTCAACAATATCATCCTTATGGTGGCCAAAGGCGAGCTTGTTACACCCCAGTTCATCAGCGATTTCGAACAAGCGCTGGCGTCGGCGGCGGGCACATAGAAAACAGGGGTTCTCAAGGTTTTCCTGGCTGTGGGCCACCACGCCGTTATCCGTATAATCGATGCGCAGCGAAAAACCCTGTGCTTCCGCCCACTGGTACAGGCCATGGTCAAATCCCCCGGGGAAACCGGGATCAATATAGACCGGAAAAAGCTCATAGGAAATCGGTATCCGGGAAAGCCGCTCGGTTAAAAACCACAGGAGGGTCAGGCTGTCTTTTCCGCCGGAAACCCCAACCAGTATGCGGTCACCGTCAGAGATCATGTCATACTGATGGATGGCCCGGCCGAGATCCCGGTTGATGGCTTTATAATTGTATTCCGACATGTTGGGAAGGCAATTCGGCACATCCAGGCCGATTATTCCGTTGATTCCTCTTCGGCTTCGACTTCCTTTTCCTTGATAAATACTTTACCCGCGGCGATTTCCCGCAGCGCGGTCACCACATCCTCGTTATTCGAATGCGTAATCAGATGCTGGGCCCCCTCATTTAATTGGCGGACCCGCTTGGTCGCCACATGGACCAAGAAAAAACGGTTGGGGATCCTTTTAAGGCAATCCTCTATGGTCACGCGTGCCATTTGTCAGCCTCCATATAATAAATTCATAATATCTCAATTAATTCATAGTTTCGTTTGCCGCCCGGCGCCTGGAAAACGATTTCATCGCCGAGCTGCTTGCCAATGATAGCCCCGCCCAGCGGGGAAGTCACCGAGATTCGCCCCTCTTCAATGCTTGATTCCTCCGGGCCCACCAGCTGATAGGTAATCTCTTCGCCGGTATCAATATTTTCCAGCACCACAGTGCAGCCGAACACGGCTTTATCCTTGGAAATAGTCCGGGGATCAATGATATCTGCATTGCCCAGTTTATACTCGAGCTCGTTGATTCGGCTCTCCAGAAAACTCTGTCTTTCCTTGGCTGCATCAAATTCAGCATTTTCAGACAAATCCCCATGCGCACGGGCCTCTTCAATGGCCTGAATATTGCGCGGCCGTTCCACCGACCTCAATTGGTCCAATTCGGTCTTTAGGGTTTGATAGCCCTGGGGGGTCATCGGTATCTGCTTCACTGGTTTAAACTCCTGCTTTCCCGGATTTAATGTAACCTGCGACTAGCTCGCCGACCTCACTGGTCGAATATCCCATCTTTCCGGCGGAAACATCTTTGATATCATCTCTTAAAACTTTTTGAACCGCGGCTTCGACCGCATCTGCAGCCGGCTGCTCCCCGATCGTCTCCAGCAGCAGCTGCGTGGATAGAATGGCGGCGATGGGGTTAATGATCTGCTTACCGGTATAACGGGGGGCGGAACCGCCGATGGGCTCAAACATGGATACCTTTTCCGGATTGATATTGCCGCCCGCGGCGATCCCCATGCCGCCCTGTATCATGGCGCCTAGATCCGTGATAATATCGCCGAACATATTGTCTGTCACCACCACATCAAACCATTCCGGGTTTTTCACCATCCACATGCAGATGGCATCCACATGGGCGTAATCGGTTTCAATATCCGGGTAATCCTTTGCCACTTCGTAAAAGGCGCGCTCCCAAAGATCAAAGGCATAGGTCAGCACATTGGTCTTGCCGCAAAGGGTGAGCTTTTTGGCCTTATTCCGGCCCCGGCAGTACTCAAAGGCAAACCGGATGCAGCGCTCCACCCCTTTTCGGGTATTGATCGATTCCTGAACCGCCACCTCATCCGGGGTGCCCTGCTTCAGGATGCCGCCCGCCCCGGCGTAAAGCCCTTCGCTGTTTTCCCGAACCACCACGAAATCAATGTCTTCCGAGGTTTTATTTTTCAACGGGGTATACACCCCTTCATAAAGTTTTATCGGCCGCAGATTAATGTATTGGTCCAGCGAAAACCGGAGCTTCAACAAAAGCCCTTTTTCAAGTATACCGGGCTTGACATCCGGATGACCGATGGCCCCGAGAAAAATGCTGTCCACCTGCTTGAGCTCCTCGATCACCGAATCCGGCAGCACCTCACCGGTTTTCATGTAGCGTTCGCCGCCCAGATCATAGTACTGATATTTCATTTCAAATCCATATTCGGCGGCTGCGGTATCCAGGGCTTTAATCCCCTCGGCCACCACCTCCGGGCCGGTGCCGTCACCCGGAATTACTGCAATATTGTACGCTTTTGTCATTCGTGTCGCTCCTTGCCGATTAAATCAGTTCCACTTTAATAGAAACATACTTTTAAATCCTCAGGCTAAATACCCGATAATCGATTGTCCGGCTTTCACCCGATCACCTCGGGTCACATTGGCCGATGCATCCGCCGGCAGGTAAACATCCAGCCGGGAGCCGAAACATATCATGCCGAACCGCTCCCCCCGGATCACCGAATCCCCCGGCTGGACCCGGCAGATGATGCGCCGGGCGACCAGGCCGGCGATCTGGACGAATCCAATTTTCTGCCGGTCTTCCGTTTCCAGAATGATCGCCTGCTGTTCATTCTGAGCGGATGCGGCCTCTTTGTTGGCTGAAACAAACTTTCCGGGCCTGTAAATGGTATTTTCAATGATACCCGAATACGGTATCCGGTTGACGTGGACATTAAAAATCGACATGAATATGCCGATCTTTAGACAACGCCCTTCGATAAACGGATTTTGGTCAACGACCTCCGCCTTTACCACTCGGCCGTCCGCCGGAGACACCACCGCCTGTTCGGGCGCCGGTACAAACCGCTCCGGATCCCGAAAAAAATAGGTAATAAAAAAAGTGGCAATCAACCCCAGAATGGCGAGCGATGCGATTTCCAGCAGAGCGAAAACGAACGTGCAGAATGCGGCGGCAGCGATAAAAGGATATCCCGCATTTGCGATGGGCAGAGCGCTCGTCTGGGGAGGGTCCACTCGATTAAACCAGTAATCCATGACCATCCACCCAGATTAATAATAATATAATCAAATTAGTATATTTTAATTAAGCAATTTTGTCAATAAATTTGGTTAGGCAAACCAGGTTTATTTGGTTTATGCTGGATGCATTTGGTCGGAAGACCGATCGGTCAGTTTCCGCTCAGCATCCGATGCCCGGATATACCAAGGGTTTAATTGGGAAAGCGGGGTCGGCTCCCCTTGACCTAATCGCTGAAGCCCGAGTATGCCGACCGTGGCTGCCCGGAGATCATTCTGTCCGGAAGGGGCAAAAACAGCCCGGCTGCCGGCCAGCTCAGTGATGCGGTCCCGATACAGCGGGGCACCGCTGCCAACATACAGGCAGGTCTCTTTTATGCCGATTACCAGATCTTCAGGGGATACGGCCCCGGCTTGCCAGACCTGATTTAATGTGCCCTCCTGATAACGATATCCCGCCGCATACACCTCGCCTTTTCTGGCATCAATCATCGGGCATATCAAACACCCCGCAAATGGGAACTGATAGGCCAGCGCATCCAGGGTGGACACCCCGGCCGCGGGCTTTCCCAGGGCAAAGGCAAGGCCCTTGATCGTACTTAACCCGATCCGCAGCCCCGTAAAACTGCCGGGGCCGATGGTTATCGCAAACCCATCCAGATCTTGAACAGACAACCGGCACTGGAAAAGCAGCGCGTCAACCATAGGCATCAAATGGGTCGAATGGGTATGTCCATGATTGACGGTCAGCTCAGCAAGAAGCACATTATTTTCAACCACCGCCACGCTGCAGATCCTGGTGGCCGTGTCGACTGCCAGGAGCCTCATTTGGCAGTGCTCGCCCTGCTTTTATTGGCCGGCTTTTTAGCGCGGGCGGGCGGCTTTTTGGGCCCGGATTTGATGAGATCATCGCTAATGGCAATGGCAATCACTTCATCAATGGAGCTTACCGGCACGAACCGAATTTTTCGCTTAACGCTCTTCGGGATCTCCGAGAGTTCATTCTTGTTTTTCTCGGGTATGATAATGGTCTTAATCCCCGAGCGCACCGCGCCAATGGATTTTTCCTTAAGCCCGCCAATGGGAAGCACCCGGCCGCGAAGCGTAATTTCGCCCGTCATGGCCACAAAGGTATTAACCGGCCGGTTCGTTAGCGCGGAGATAAGGGCGGTGGCCATGGCAATTCCCGCAGACGGCCCATCCTTGGGAATGG
>DATGCF010000012.1:0-11242 GCA_035312245.1 Desulfosalsimonadaceae bacterium | reverse complement strand
TTCCAAGCCGCCGGTAAATACAGGCGTGCCGTTGCCGTAGAGCTCCGGAATGTAGCCATAGAGAACGCTGCCCAACGCAAAGTTGGTATCGCCGATAATGGTGTTCTCGCCGCCAAAATACTGGGAAAACCGCTGGGCATTTTCAACGCCGGTGTAACCGTTCAACTCATCATCGGTCGGGTCATCATCACCGGAGGTATACATAAACCCTAAATGCGGCTTAAACCCGAATCCGACGGATTCCTCCAAGTCCACGGCCAGATCGCCGGCGAACGCATAGGCGGAGATGTCATAATCATTATAAAACGTCGGATTGAGAGCATTTAAGCGCGTATCTTCAGCTTCACCGAACTCGTAGACCCCTTCCAGGAACAACTCCAGGAGGCCGAAATCACCGGTATAATAGGCGCCAATGTGGTGGGTGTTGATATCCGGGGTCGCCCTTTCATAAGGCAGCGCACCAGCGCTTTCCAAAAATGCATCCAAAAGGGTACCGTTCGGGACATCCCGGATTCGGTCAAAGGTATAAAACGGCTGAATCTTCTGGCCTTCCGCCGGTGTAAAGGTTAAATACCCGGCATACAGGTCCCGGTCATCATTTTTGCCGCCAAAATCGTTGAAATCAAAGCCGGATGAGGCAAGGACGCTTTTGTCAAAAAAGTTATTTTCCGATAATTTAAAATACCCCACGTTAAAGCTGAACGTATCATAGTCGCCTGTCAGCCAGAATCCCGGATTGTCATCGCCGTAGACCAATCCACCGCCATCAATGATATCAACCCCCCAGATATCGAAACCCGCATGAAACCGCATATCCCAGGGCAGCTGATAGGTGCCGTGCAGCCGTTCCAGCCCGAAATTGCTCGATGCAAACGTTTTGCCCCCCCGCTCATCCGCAGTCGCATTCTCCAGCGGCCGATCAAACTCCAAAGCGGCATAAAAGCTCCATTTCCGGTCCTTGGGCAGGGCGTTAAAGTGGAGTTTGACCTCGCTGCGGATATAGTTGTAATTGATCGCGCCGGATTCGTTGACATGGATCTTGAAAAAATCATCCGGCAGTCCGCCCTGCAAAAATCCGAAAGCCGGCACCGTATCATCCATTCCGAAATCAAAATCGGTTTCCGTGACCGGGATAATCCGGGCAGTGGCCCCGAAACTCATCATGATATTCTGGTTGGTAGAGATGCTGATACTGCCAGGACCGGCTATGACACTCTCCGTGATATCCGTCGCCGGATCTTCGACAGCCAGTGCCCCGCTAGTTAAAAAAAAGACTGAAAGCAAACCAATAGAAATTCTTAAAAGCCAAGTTTTCATACGCCCCTCCATTTTTTAATAAAATTTCTCAATACGCATCCGTAAACCGGTTTCAGTTTCGTGGGTTCTTGCTTTCCGGGCATCACCTCCTTGCATCAAAATCGGTTTCCACCTTAACCCCTATTAACTCGCTAAAAGCCATTCCACTTTCCCTGCTCCTTGGTCTCTGATGGCTTTATGGTTTTCTTCGACTTTTTTAATTGATTGGCGCGGCAACGATTTGGGCCTCATCAATATGTATTTTATATGAATTCGAATGGCCGGCATGTCCGTATGTCCTGTACCGTAAAACTGAATAAGAAAAGATGGGTTAGTCGTATTTTTGACCTGTAAAGACAAATAACAACTAATAATGATTGGAAATTCGAAATGGGGCTTCTTGCTAATGCTGTGTTTTTGATAGCTGACCCCTTATCAAGCAAGAAGTGAATTTTATCGTTAACAGCGATTATCAATTTAAACGCTGATTAACTCAACTTTTAAAATTTTTTTTCGCGTCTGTCAAGCTTTTGCCAATAAAAAACCGAATTTTTCCTTTCTTTATATCAGAGAATCTGGGCATCCAAGGCCAGACCTGCTTCTATAAAAAATAAATATTAAATATTTTCGAACTATTAAATACCGATCTGCCAGCGCGGCAGCCAAGAAGCCTGGATTTAGAGGGCCATCCCCATTGGTCAAATCCTTTTTAAAAAAAGCTTGACATTTTACTGAATCAAATTTTAAAAATTGAATCAGATTTTGTTTATGAATTATTTTTTAAAATAATGTCTTCATTTGATCATTTTCATCTGAATAACAGGAGAGACTGATGGACTTTGCCTTCACCAAAGAACAACAGATGTTTAAAAAGGAAATCATCCGGTTCGCCAAAAAAGAGATTGTCCCGCGGGTCCAGGAGTTTGATTTAAAAGAAGCATTCGATTTTGAGTCTTTCCGCAAACTCGGTGACTTTGGCATCCTTGGTCTTCATTTTCCGGAAGCATACGGCGGCTCCGGCGCGGATGTGGTCACCACCGTTTTGGCCGGTGAAGCCCTGGGCGAGGCCGGCGTGGACGGCGGCCTCACCCTGGCCTACGGCGCCCACTCCTTCCTGTGCGCGGATACCATTTACCGCCATGCCACCGAAGAACAGCGGAAAAAATACCTGCCCAAACTGATCAGCGGTGAATGGATCGGATGCATGGGACTGACTGAACCGGACGCCGGCTCGGATGTGGCCTCCATGAAAACCACGGCCGAGAAAAAAGGCGATAAATACGTCTTAAACGGCAGCAAAATTTTCATCACCAACGGTCCGATCGCCGATGTCGCCGTGGTCTACGCCAAAACAGATCCATCCCAGAAGCATGCCGGCATCTCCGCATTTATCGTTGAAAAAGGGACCAAGGGGTTTTCCGCCGGTGCCCCGCTCATCAAAATGGGGGTGCGCACCTCCCAGACCTCGGAACTTTTTTTCAGCAACTGCGAGATTCCGGCAGAGAATCTGCTCGGCCAGGAGGGAGAGGGGTTTAACATGTCGCTTCAGACGGTGGAATGGGATCGGAGCGCGCTTTTGGCCCCGTTTGTGGGGGCGGCCAAATACATGCTCAATGAGTGCGCGGATTACGCCAAAAAGCGCGAACAGTTCGGCCGGCCCATCGGCAAATTTCAGGCTGTCAAACATAAGCTGGCCAATATCCGCATTTTTGCCGAAGCCTCCCGGAGCCTGGCCTATAAAATTGCCTGGTGCAAAGACCAGGGGCGGCCGTTAAATCATCTTGAGGCGGCCGTGGCGAAACTCTTTGTGGGTGACTGGTCCATGGGCCCGGCCAATGACGCCATGATCGTATTCGGCGGCTACGGGTTCTGCCATGAATACAACATGGAACGGATTTTCCGGGATTCCCGCCTGGCGCCCATCGGCGGCGGCACCTCGGACATCCAGAAAATGATTATTTCCAAACTCATCTAGCCAATCCGGATTTCTTATAGATCGAGGAGACCCAAATGAATTACGATTTTTCAGAACAAGAATTCACCCTGTTTGTCGATATCCAGAAAAAATTAGCCGCTCTGGCGGATACCCGGCCGCTTGACCGGAGAGAATCCGCCAAAACCCGCGAAAATATCGACGAGGTGCTTGCCCTGCTGGCCGAATCCCCCTATCTCAAGCTGGGGATCCAGCCGGTGGACGGCTACCAGGGCCAGCTTACACTGATGGGGGCCATGGAAGTGGTGGCTTCGGTCTCCCCTTCCGCCTACCTTTCCGTGGAAGCCAGCATGCGGCTCTTCGGCCGCGCGGTGGCTGAGTGGGGAACCGATGCCCAAAAGGCCGAATGGCTGTCCCCTGTGCTTGACGGCAAACGGATCGGCGCCCTGGCCTTGTCTGAGACATGCTTAAATATCGAAAATGACCCGTTAACCACCCACGGCGGAAAAGAAGGGGATTCAGTGGTCATAAACGGCACCAAGCAATACGTGATCAACGCCCCGATGGCCGATTGCATTGCGGTGGCCGGCGTGTTGGAAGATGCGCATGCCTTATTTCTGATTGAAAAGAAAGCATCCGGTTTAACCATTGATCCGGCCCTGGAAACCATAGGCTATGAGGGAACCCCGATCTCGGGCATTCGACTGGAAAACTGCCGCATCCCGATGGACCAGGTAATTTTTCCCCCGGCCAAAACGGATATGCCGCAGGCCCTTCGGATGTGGGAAAACCAGATCCTTCTGGGCGCCAGCCTGGGACTTTGCAAAACCGCGTTTGAATCTGCCCGGGATCATGCCAAAACCCATAAAAGCGGCGGAAAACCCGTGATCGCCTATCAGGAAGTCGGCTTCAAGCTGGCGGAGATGCTCACCCTATTCCAGACCTCCCAGCTGCTGGCCTACCGGACGGCCTGGACTGCGGAAACCACGCCGAAAGAGGCGGCCGAACTCATTCTTTGCGCCAAGGTATTCTGCGCGGAATCCGCGGAGCAGGTTTCAAGCGAGGCGCTTAAGATTCTGGGCGGGGCCGGCTATATTGCCGGAAACATAGTGGAACGCGCCTACCGCTGCGCCAAATACGGCCAGATTGCCGGCACCTCCACGGAAATCGCCCGGGTTAAAATCGGCGATGCGGCGCTCGGTTATCGGAATTAGAAAGGACGTCCATGCCAGGCACAAAATCCAACAACAATAAAGACAACCTCTCCAAATCCGCGCTTCGACGGCAGCGTGAGCGGGAACAGCGCTACCAGACCATCCTTCAGGCGGCGGAAACGCTTTTTGCCAGCGAAGGGTTTCATAAAGCCAGCATGGAGCAGATCGCGGATGCAGCCGAGGTGTCCGTGGGGGCGGTCTATTTTTACTTCAAGAATAAAGAGGATCTTTTGATCCAGATGATGGCGGAGATCGGCTACCTGATGCGCTCCATCCTGGGCAAGGAATTCAAGAAACACGGCGCCACCATGGAAGGCTTTAAATACGCAGGCTACGCCTTTTTCGAGGATTTCTGCGTGAACTACCCGGAGCGGGCCGCCATCATTTTCCGGGAATCCGTGGGCAAAAGCGCCCAGGTGGAGCAGCACCGCAAGGAGCTCTTTGATAAATGCACGGGGGATGTGTTAAGCGCGCTCACCGCTGTCAGTGAAAACCAGGGCGGTACCTTCAAAGGCCGGTTTGCCGCGGAAGTGATCGCCGTCAGCGTCATGGGCATCTATGAGCGGGTCGCCTACCATTATCTCCTTTGGCAGAACAATACCGAAGACTTAAAGGATATCGGCCGCGATGCCGTGGCATTCATTCTGGGCGGCGTGAACAATCTGTTTGAAGGAGCATCATGCACTTAAAAGGCGCTCTGCACTGTCATACCAAATGCTCGGACGGCGAACTCACCATCCAGGAAGTGATTAAGGTATATGCGGATCTGGGCTTTGATTTCCTTGCCCTGACGGATCATGACTTTCTCATGCGGCCCAACTGCTATGACCGCATTAAAACCCTGCGGACCGATATGATCATATTCAAGGGTATTGAAATGACGGTCTTTGAAAAGGGCTATGTCCATGTCAATAAAATCCGGGGGCATAATGAGGTGCTGCATATTTTCAACCACCCCGCGGAAATGGATCTGCCCATGGACAAAGCCATGGCCCGCATTAACGCGGTCGGCGGGCGCCTGCCGCTGGACGCGGTGGAGATTACGTCAAAAGGATTCCGCACACCGGAATTTGAAATACCTGAGATCCCCTATGTCAAGGTGGCCACGGATGATTCCCACACCCGCATCGGCTGCGGCCGGGCATGGATTGAAATGGACTGCCTGCGGGATAAGGACAAGATCATCCGGGCGGTCCGGCAAGGGGACTTCTGGAACTGTTTTGCCGAAAATCATCATGTCAATCATTTTAACGTCAGACTTCAGGGGGCTTAAAAAATGGCAAGACGCGTTGGAATTTGCGCTGTCGCGCAAACGACGATTGAGCAGGACAAATGGTACGAGCGCTTCCAGGGGATGGCCCTGGATGTTCTGGAGAAGCTGCGGGAACAGGTGCCGGTGGAATTCTCCCGCCATACCGGAAAGCCCGGTATCGACATGTCGATCAACGTATCAGACGATGTGTTTGATGCCCGGACAATTTCGGACAACGCCATGACCGATGTGCTGGGGGCCCATTTCGGCTGCGAGGAAAAAGTGGCCCAGGAGGGCATCCAGGCTATCTATTACGGACTGGCCGCCATCCAGTCCGGCCACTGCGACCAGGTCTTAATCATCGGTCACTGCAAGGAGTCCCAGGCCAAAAGCCGGAATATGGTGACCCATGTGGCATTTGACCCGTTTTTTACCCGCCCGGTGGGACTTGACTTCTGCGCGGCCGCGGGGCTTCAGGCCCAGGTATATGGGGAAAAAACCGGCATCTCGGATGAGCAGCTTGCCAAAGTGGTGGTCCGGGCCAGGGAAAACGGGGCCAAAAATCCACAGACCCCGGAGGTCTCCCCTGTATCCGCAGAAGCCGTCATGGCATCCGAAATGCTGGCCGACCCCATCCGCGCCCTGCATGCCTATCCCTTATCAGACGGGGCGGTGGGTATGGTGCTGGCCGCGGAAGATGTGGCCAAAAAAATGACGGATAAACCCGTCTGGATCACGGGCGTGGGCAACTGCATGGACAGCTTTTTCTTTGGCGACCGGGACCTGGCATCCAATTTTGCTCTGAAAAAGGCGGCTGAGCGCGCCTATAAACGGGCCGGCATCACCGATCCCCGAAAGGCCTTTGATGTGATCGAAATATCCGATCAGTACGCCTATCAGCATCCCATGTGGATGGAAGGCTTAGGCCTCTGCGATGAGGGCAAGGGCGGCGCCTGGATCGACTCCGACGGGCCGGACCGGGACCGCGTCAATTCGTCCGGCGGCATGCTGGCCGGAAGCCCCCTGATCCTGGGCGGGCTTTTCCGGGCGGCGGAGGCCGCCCTGCAGCTTAAAGACGACGCCGGCGAACATCAAATCGAGGCCGCCAAAACCGCCCTGGCCCATGGGGTTATGGGACCGGCCGGCCAGTTTCATTCTGTTGTCACACTGGAACGGGGTTAGGAGGCGAATCATGAATAAAAATCGAAATGTTGGCATCATCGGCGTCGGCCAGTCCGAATTTTCAAGCCACCGGGAAGACGTAAATCAGCCGGAGATGATCCATGAAGCGATTCGGGAGGCATTGGACCATGCCGGCATGACCATCGATAATGTGGACTGCATTGTGCACGGCAATATGGAGCTCTTTGAAATGATCCATCAGCCGGATCTCTGGCATACCCTGGGTTCAGGCGCCTACGGCAAGGAAAATCTTCGGGTAACCACCGGCGGCACCACCGGCGCCACCCTGTGCTGCGCCGCGGACCACTTGGTGGCTTCCGGCATGCATGATGTGGTGCTGGCCATCGGGTTTGAAAAACTCCAGGAAGGCCACACCACCGGCGGCATCACGAATATGGCCGATCCCCTGTGGGCCCGTCAGCTCCAGACCGGGGCCTTAACCGGCATGACCGCCGAGCAGGTCATCAATGAATTCGGTGAGGAGCGGGCCAAAAAGGCATCCATGAAATACCGGATCATCATGGACCAGCATGCCATGAAAAACCATAAGGCCCACCGCCGGTTTGACCTTCAGTGGGACCAGGCCGAAGACCTGATGCAAAATTCCCCGGCCCTTGTGGGCGAACTCCGAATGATCCATATGTGCTCGCAAAGCGACGGGGCGTGCGCCATGATTTTCGCCTCCGAGGAAAAGGCCAGACAATACTGCAAGCAGCCCGCCTGGATGAAGGATCACATCACAGTGCACCGGGAAGAAAACTTCTATATTTTCGGGGATGCGCCGGTACTAATGAGCCATCGCTATGCCGCGGAGAAGCTTTTCGATCGAAACGGGATCAAAGATCCGAAAAAAGAGATCGATGTGTTTGAAATGTATGATCCCTCCAGCTGGTGGGGCCTGGACTGGCTCCGGGAGTTTCTGCTGTTCGATGGCGATGAGCATCTGAAAATGGTGGAAAACGATGAAATCTGTATTGACGGGGAATTTCCCATCAATCCGTCCGGCGGGGTCATCGCATCCAATCCCATCGGCGCCACCGCCATGGTCCGCGTGGCCGAAGCGGCCCTTCAGATCATGGGCGATGCGGGCGATCACCAGGTGCCCAAAACCGTCAATCAGGCCATGGCCTCCGGTTTCGGCGGCACCATGTGGACGGTCCTGTTTCTAATGACCCGGGAGATTCCCTGGTAGCGAAAAAATCCTATCCATATCACAGGAGGCAATAATGAATGTCGGGCAATATATTGATGATGCCGTTAACCGGTTTAAGGACTACCCCTACCTCCAGTATTACGACGATACTTACACCTATGGACAATTCCTGCAAAAAGTCCATATCCTGGCCAATGCCTTAAAAAAGCTGGGATTCAAAAAAGGGGATTTCATCCATGTCTGGGTACAGAACAGCCCGGAAACCCTCATCGCCTATTACGCTATTGTTAAAATCGGCGCCGTGGCGGGCCCGATTAACGGCTGGTGGAAGGGCGGCGAGGTCGAATACCTGTTAAACGACTCCCAGGGCAGCGGGCTCATTGTGGAGGACCAGTACCTGGAAGTTTTCAATGAGATTAAAGACAACTGCCCGCATCTCGAAACCATCATAGAAGTGGGCCCGGAAAAATCCGGCAATTACCTGGCATTCGAGGATTTGATGGCAGAAGGCGACGACACGCCGGCAGACTGCGACGCGGATCCGGAGGAAATCGCTTTTATCTTCTATACCTCCGGCACCACGGGAAACCCTAAAGGGGTCCTGCTCTCCCATAAAAATGTCGTCGCAGACGCCAACATGATCAATGAGGCCTTAAAAACCGGAGAAAACCGAAACTTTATGTGCTTTCTGCCGCTTTTTCACGTCAATGCCCTCTTGACTTGTATTTCCTGCCTGGGCAAAGGCCATCAGGTAGTGCTCAGAAAAGGTTTCAGCGCCAGTGACTTCTGGGAAGTGGTGGAAAAGCATAAAATCAACTTCTGGTCCGCGGTGCCCGCGGTCTACCAGATCCTCCTAACCGACCCGGGCCGGCAGAAATATGATCTTTCCTCAATGGAATTCGGTATCTGCGGGGCGGCGCCGATGACTAAAGAGGTCATGCAGAAATTCGAAGAAACCTTTGGTGTCAAAATCCTGGAAGGATACGGCCTCACCGAAGGCACCTGCGTGAGCACCATCAACCCCATGGACGGCGAGCGCAAAGTGGGCTCCATCGGTCTCCCGCTTCCCGATCAGGAAGTGCTGATCGTGGATGAGCACGGCAATGAACAGCCGCCCCATGAACCCGGCGAAATTGTGATCCGCGGGGACAACGTCATGCAGGGCTATTACAACAAGTCCGCGGAGACCGCCAAGACCCTGGATAAAGATGGGTTCCTCCATACCGGGGACATGGGGATTAAGGACGAGGACGGCTACATTTATATCGTCGACCGGATGAAGGACATGATCATCCGGGGCGGGGAAAACATCTACCCCAAGGAGATCGACAATGTGCTGTCTGCGCATCCGAAAATCCTTGAGGCGGCCACAGTTGGGGTGCCGGACGATACCATGGGCGAGGAAGGCAAAGTATTTATCGTGCCACAGGATTCATCGCTTACCGAAGAGGAAGTGATCGAATACGCCAAGAAGAACCTGGCGGATTTCAAGGTGCCCAAATATGTGGAAATCCTTGAGGTGGATCTGCCCAGAAACCCCATCGGCAAAGTGCTGAAAAAAACCCTGCGACAGTGGGCCGAGGAAGGGGCGCCCAAGCGGGAAAAAGGGCCCCAGGTCTCTGTGGCCGATATCTTCGGCACCATGGAAGAACGGGCGATTCCGGAAAACCTCAAGGGGATCGTCGCCAATTACGGCTACCGCATCACCGGCGACGGCGGCGGCGAATGGACCGTCTGCGTCAATGACGGCGAGGTCCAGGTGGTGGAAGGCATAAAAGATCCGGATGTGACCACTACCTGCGATGCCCAGGACTGGATCGATATTACCTTAGGCAAACTGGACGGTATGTCCGCATTTACCTCCGGCAAACTCAAGGTCGAGGGGGATCTGAACCTGCTCACCAAGGCCACCCAGTTCTTCAAGAAGTATCAGCCGCATGTGGAACCGGAAGTGACAGTCGCGGATATATTCAACACCATGGAAGAGCGGGCGATTCCGGAAAACCTTAAGGGGGTGGTCGCCAACTACGGCTACCGCATCACCGGCGACGGCGGCGGCGAATGGACCGTCTGCGCCAATGACGGCGAGGTCCAGGTGGTGGAAGGCATAAAAGACCCGGATGTCACCACCACATGCGCCGCCCAGGACTGGATCGACATTACTTTAGGCAAACTGGACGGCATGTCCGGATTTACCTCCGGCAAGCTCCAGGTAGAAGGCGATCTGGGGCTGCTGACCAAGGCGACCCAGTTCTTCAAAAAATACACGCCGCCCGCAGGCGCTGCAATGGAGGAAGAGCGCGAGGAGCTTTTATCCAAAAAGCAGATCCTTTCAATTCCGCAGCGCTTTGCCACCGGTCCGGTGATGGGCAAATTCTTGAACGCCTTTAAAGATAAAAAAATTCTGGCCAACAAATGCCCGTCCTGCGGCCGGCTCCAGCTGCCCCCGCGGGAAACCTGTGCCGAATGCGTGATCCGGGCCGATGAATGGGTGGAAGTCGGGCCTGAAGGCAACATTACCATCATGGATATCACCTATTATGCCAGCCCGGACCCCTTAACCGGGGAGAGCCGGGAGACGCCCTATGTGGCGGCCCATTTTCTCTTAGACGGCTGCAAGGGGCATGAGACGCTTTGGCATGAGCTCAAGCCCTCGGATCATGACCGGGCCAAAAAAGGCGACCGCGTCCGGCCGGTCTGGAATCCGGAGCGTAAGGGGGCGATTACCGATATCCTGTACTTTGAGCTGATTGATTAAAAAAGGAGATGAGCATATGAGCACACCGAGTCCTGACAGCTTTTTGGTTGAAGGCAAACTTGCCCTTCCCTACCAGTATTTTGCCGGGCGCACCGGGAGCCGGTTTCTGACCACCCTCCGGGATGAGCAGAAAATCAAGGGCCTGAAATGTGAAACCTGCAATAAGGTGTTTGTGCCGCCCCGGCAGACCTGTGAGCGATGCTTTGCGGATATATCCGAGAACTGGGTGGATGTCGAAAATACCGGCACGGTCACCGGGTTTACCATCATCCGATACGCGGAGCCGCACCAGCCGTTTAAGCCGCCCTATATTCTGGCCCAGATCAAGCTGGACGGCGCGGATACCGCGCTTACCCATATTGTTAAAGGGGTTGCCCTTTCAAAGATGCAAACCGGCATCAAGGTCCAGGCCAAATTCGCCAAGAACACCACCAGCAGCATCATGGACATCGAC
>DATGCF010000011.1:0-4804 GCA_035312245.1 Desulfosalsimonadaceae bacterium | reverse complement strand
GATGTCGTGTCCGCGTATGTATGGCGGGGGATTACCTTTAACGACGGGCTGGTCGTACAGCCTTATGTGGATGTGGCGGCAGGCAACGGATTCGCCATTAATGTCTGGGGCAATTACGATATTGATGATTATGACAATACTCTTCTTAAATACTTTTTGGCGGCGTATAACCAACCAAGGAGATACGAGTATGAAAAAAATTGAAGCAATAATAAAGCCTTTTAAACTTGACGATGTAAGAGAAGCGCTTAACGACATCGGCATTCAAGGGATGACGGTTTCTGAAGTCAGAGGATACGGGCGACAGAAAGGACACATGGAAATATACCGCGGCGCCGAGTATGCTGTCCAATTTATACCTAAAATCAAAATCGAAGTGATCGTCGAAGCCAGCCAAGCGGAAAAGGTGGCCAAATCGATTCAAGGGGCGGCAAATACCAACAAAATAGGGGATGGAAAAATATTCATCATTCCCTTGGATGAGGCGATCCGGGTGCGCACCGGAGAAACTGGACGCGCTGCCCTATAAATCTTGAAACAAAACTGGAATAGAAGCAAAATAAGGAGAAAAAAATGAAAAAGACGTTATTTCTGACGTTTCCCCTGATACTCTTTTATATTTCAAACTGCTGGGCGGGCGACGGAGTGCCGACACCCGAATCCAACTCAGTCGCCATCGATCTCGTGCAGACACATGCCAACTATATGTGGACGCTGATTGCGGCATGCCTGGTCTTTTTTATGCAGGCCGGTTTTGCAATGGTGGAAGCGGGATTTACGCGTGCAAAAAATTCCATTAACATCATGATGAAAAACCTTATGGATTTTTCCATGGGCACATTGGCCTTCTGGGCGCTTGGGTTCGGCCTTATGTTCGGTGCCACCAGCACCGGGCTTTTTGGCACATCCGGTTTTTTCCTGAGTGATTTTTCCGTGGATGGTGATCCCTGGGTTTTGGCATTCTGGATGTTTCAGGTGGTTTTCGCAGCCACAGCGGCCACGATTGTATCCGGCGCTATGGCCGAGCGGACCAAATTCTCCGGCTATCTTATCTACAGTGTTTTTGTCAGCGGCCTGATCTATCCCATATTCGGCTCCTGGGCCTGGGGAGGGCTGTTTAACGGCGGCGGATGGCTGGAAGCCCTTGGATTTATCGATTTTGCCGGCTCCACGGTTGTACACTCGGTCGGTGGATGGGCGGCGCTTGCCGGGGCCATCGTATTGGGGCCCAGACTTGGAAAGTACGGGAAAAATGGGGCAATTCGCCCGATCCTGGGCCATAACATGCCATTGGCCGCCCTGGGTGTTTTTATCCTGTGGCTGGGATGGTTTGGATTCAATCCCGGTTCAACCACTACAGCAGACACCTCCATTGCCATGATTTTTGTCACCACCAACCTTGCGGCCGCAACGGGCGCCGTCTTTGCCATGGCCACCTCCTGGATCAAATTTAAAAAACCTGAGGTTGGTATGAGTTTAAATGGGGCGCTTGCCGGACTGGTCGGAATCACCGCCGGCTGCGCCAATGTTTCGCCGTCCAGCGCCATTATTATCGGCGCCGTGGCAGGCGTACTGGTCGTCTTGTCCGTTCTCTTTTTCGAACGGATTCGGGTGGATGATCCCGTGGGGGCAATATCGGTCCATGGCGTATGCGGCGCCTGGGGAACCCTTGCCGCAGGCATCTTTGACATGGGCGGCACCTCACTCGGGATTATCGGCGTCCAGGTTTTGGGTATTGCTGTCTGTTTTGCCTGGACCTTTACCACTGCTTTTATCATGTTTAAAACCATTGCCGCCACTGTCGGTCTTCGCGTCTCTCCCGAAGAGGAAATGGAAGGTCTTGATTTCACCGAACATGGAGGCACAGCCTATCCGGACTTTGAAATACTCTCCCATTCCGGTATTGGCTCCCTTGGCGGCAAAGGCACGGCAAAAACAGCGTCAGTTTAAACAAGGCGATAATATGTCGATTTTACTTCGTTTGAGAAAAGTTATCGGTTAACCGGTTCATTCCGGGCCGCTCTTAAAAAGCAGCCGTGCCCAAAGAGCTTTCTGGACACGGCTGCTTTACATTCTGGCCAGCATTCAAGTTTATAACCGCAAAAAGGCTTACCCCCACTCAATTTTACCTAAAACTTTAGGGAACAAAGCGTTTTAATTGGCATGAAAACACTTTTCATCATTAAGTGCGTTTCGAATCGGCGACTGCGCCTGGGGAATTCAGTTTCACCCGGAGTTTACAGAAGAAATTATGGAAGCCGACATCAGGACGCAGGCAAAAGAATTTCTGGCGGAAGGCCGGGATGTGGAAAAACTTTTGCTGATGATTGATGAAACACCGGCAGCTCTGAAGATAGCCCGTGATTTTTGCCGCATGGTCAGGGATCGAAAAAGCCGTTTTTAAGACGCAATAAATAAAGTCGAACCAGTAAGCCCTTTTCAAAAGTTAAAATCGAAAATCCGCATCAAATGTCGATAAACCTTAGAGGTAGTTTTATAGGGAATACTTGTGCATTGACTATAAGCCATGCTCACCAATTTGTACACCAATAGCGATCGGCTGCAAAATCAAAATTTTAAAAAGCTTCGCTCAGATATCGATCAAAAATTGAACATACAAGATTTTGTGGTATGCTTGGCGGGAAGAATGACTTAAATATCCAGCTGAAAAGTCTGTGGATTTTTTTAAAGTTACGCTCAATAATTCCTTGAAAGATAGAAATATCGTCTTTTTAGTGGTATTACCCGTTCATGCCGCCTGAAAATAGGTGGTCTCTTTGACCCTTGTTTCAAGGGCTTCCAAAGCCTTGGAGACGATCCGGCGGCGGAGGGCCTTTTCCTGGCTGACTGGAAAGTCGGGATTGCCCATCACGCAGGTGATGGAGCTGCCCGGTATGATCCGGGGAACGCCCATCATTTCCGGCACCGGCGGGATGGCCGAAATCATCGCCACCGGGATGCCTGCCTCTTCGATAATCCTGCTGACCGTTGCCCCGCAACGGTTGCAGGTCCCTCACGAAGATGTCAAAATGACGCCGGTTACCGATTTTTCCCGGAGTTTGGCGGTAATCTCTATGGCAAACTGCTCGCATCGGGCCACAGGCGTTAGGTTGCCCACGGTTACATAGTATTCATCATCCAGGGCGCCGATAAGCCCCTTGGCACGGAATTCGCTGCAAATGTCCAGTGGGATCAGTCGGTTGGGGTAGTTGTTGATATGGGTGACATCAATGCCGCCATGAATGCATTCAAAATCCTCCGGGTTAAGCGAGGCCCGTCCGGCAATGGAATAGGAAACCCATTTGGTGGCGTCCGAGGACTCCAGCCGATCCGGGTTGCCCTTGGGCACAAGTCCCCCAGTGCTGACCAGGGCGATTTTTGACAGGGGCACCTCGATGGGCGGTGCCGGATCGACCCGCGGAAAATGAGGCGACAACTGCTCTGAAACGTAAGATTTTCCGTGGATCTTGGCCAGCAGCATATCCACAGCGCGCTGGGCGCCGTTTTCTGCAGAGAAAACATTAACCCGGATATCCCGTTTGATGCAGCTCTTCAATTCATCCGGCGAGAGGGCTTCATTTTTTGCCAAACGGTTCAGCACAGCTGAAACGCGCATTACGGAAGCCATCATATCCACGGCGGATGCACCGGATTCAACGATCAGCACGTCTGCCGGGCACAGGTTCACCCCCGGGTTATCAGGGTGCATGCCGACGACCGCCTTGATTTCCTCGAACTGGGCGGCTTCGGCCGCCTCTGCGCAAGCCAGGCCGTACCGGCCGCTGCTGAAGGCAGGGCCGGCCACCAGGGCGTCTGCCGCGTATTGTTCGATCAGTCCGGCAATTTCGGCCTTAATATGTTCCGGGCTGTATTGCGCGGTGTTGTCGCCGCAAACAATGGTAGCGACGATGGTAGCGGTATCGCTGATTTTATCAGCTAAAAGCCGGCCCGGGCCGAGCGGGCCAGGAGTGACTGTCAGCGGATACTCGGCCTGGTCTTCCCCGCCGATGCCGCCGAAAAACTGGTTTAAATAGTGGATAATGCGCATCATCGGGTTTCTCCTGTCAATCGCCCCGGCCCCAGTTGGCAGTTGGCGGCAAAAATGTTGTTAAGGGGCGTTTCCATGGCTTCAAGGGCCATATTGTCGATCATCCATCTGCCGCATGACCACTGGCCCCCGAGAATGACATCAACGGGCGGAAGCGATATGAGTTCATCCATATTGCCCATAGAGATGACGGCATCCGCTGCTTCGGCAAAGGCAATGGGCCCGGGCTTCGCGCCCGTGGCGCCGGCACTTTCCGCCATGAGCAGCACGGTTTTTATGTTCATCTCTTCGCAGGCCTGGCAGGTGAGCATTAAATCGGCATAGGCGTGACCGCATTCCTCGATGGAGATGACCGCTCCGTCCGCATCCAGGAGCTTGGCGGTCTGGGCCGCCAGGTAAGCCGACCGCTGCTTGCCGAAAAAGCCTTCGATCAGGCACTTTGTGACAATAATGCCGGCGAATGCCAGCAGGCCTTTGTCCTGGTGCGCAAACAGCGTCTCCACGATGGGATTTCGCTGATAGAAGTAGGTCGGGTTCCGGGTGGCGCCGATATCGTAGTTGCCGCTGACCAATATGCCGTCCATTAATTGCGTGGGGTGAACAACAGTGGGCGTTGAGGTCAGCGCTGAGCCGGAGAGAAAGGTCTGGTGAAGATCGGAAAGCAGCATTCCCGGGGAGATATAAACTACATGGGGTGTCCCATTCTTTGTGGTCGAAGCTTTTTCGGGAAGTTCATAAGTCCGGATGCCATCAGGC
>DATGCF010000010.1:0-3204 GCA_035312245.1 Desulfosalsimonadaceae bacterium | reverse complement strand
ATAATGTAGAGAAGGTATCTGCGGCCGGAGCTCCGGGCCTCCCGGTCCTGGTGATGCGTGACCAGGGGATATGTGGAAAGCGAGAGAATTTCATAGAAGATATACATGGTCAGCAGGTTTGCGGAGAAGGCCACACCGATGGTGGCGCTTAGCGCGGCTGCAAAATAGCAGAAGTATCGGGTCTGGCTGTGCTCGTCCAGGCCCCGCATGTAGCCTATGGAGTAGGCGGATGTAACAATCCACAAAAAAGAGGACACAAGGGCAAACAGGAGTCCGAAGGCATCGACTTCGAGCTTGAAGGCGATGCCGGCAAACAGCGTGGTGATGGAAAATTCAAGGGTGCGGCCGGCCATAACAGCCGGTACCATGGAAGCGACGATGGCGAATTTCCCAAAGGCGGCTGCAAATGTCCAGGCTTCCCGTACATTGGGTTTTCTGGCGGAAATCAGGACGGGGATTACCGCCAGGGATACCAGCACAGCGATCAGGGGTTTTACCGATACAATAGGGATCATAGGCTGCCCGTAAACAAAGAGGATACCGCGGGTTCAATAATCCAGGTTACCAGGCTGTGCGCGTAAAAGCCCAGGACAATCAGCAGGCCGGCAGTTGCCAGAAGCGGCAGCAGCATATCCAGGGAGGCTTCCTGGATCTCCTGCTGCTCGTTTTCCTGGTGATTATCAAAGGGCTCGTAGTAGCTGATTTCCACGACACGGAAAAACAGAAGCACGTTGATTAAGCTGCTGATGATCAGTGCCGCAGTAAATTCGTAATGACCGGCCTCGATGCCTCCGGAAAGAAGGTACCATTTGCTGAAGAAGCCGCAGGTCGGGGGCACGCCGATGATAGAGAGCGCCGCCACCATAAAGGCGGTCATGGTAAAAGGCATTCTGCGAAACAGGCCCTGCAGGTGCTTGAATGCATCGGCGTTGATTCGGGATGCGATGGCGCCGGCGGTGAGAAACAGGCACAGGGTCATCATGGCATCGTTGACAATATGGAGCACCGCCCCGGTCACCCCGGTCTGGTTGCCGAGCCAGAAACCGCCAGCCATGTATCCCACTTCCACCACGATGATATAGGCCAGCATCCGCTTCAGCCGATCCTGCTTATAGGCCAGAACCGATCCGGCGATAATGGCGATAACCGCCAGCCACTGGATGAGTTCGGCGATTTCCATCTGGATGAAGGCAAAATCGGGTTGGTAAACCGTGAGGATCAATCGGATCATGACGTAGATCATCACCTTAGTGGTCAGCGGCGCAATCAGGCTGGCCGCTGGATTGGGGGCATGGGCGTAGGCGTTGGGCAGCCAGGTATGTAAGGGGAAAAGGGCCATCTTAATAAAAAGCCCGACGAGGCAAAGGACAAAGGAAACCTTGACCGGGGCCACGTTTTCAAGTGTGGGTAGAATGCCGGCGATATCCAACATGTTCAACGAGCCGGTCACGATGTATAGGTATCCGATGCCCAGCAGGTAAAAGCTTGCGCCAATAGTGCCCAGAAAAAGATAGTGCAGGCTTGAAAGCGTGGCCCGGCCCCCGCCCATGCCAAGCAGGGCATATCCGGAAAGCGATGCAATTTCGAGCAGCACATAGAGGTTAAACGTGTCCCCGGTAATGACAATGCCCATCAGGCCGGTGACAAATAAAAGATATAGTGAATAAAAGGCGCCCAGCCGGTTGGTTAATTGACTGGCAGCGGAAGCCCGGTGGGCGATCATGTTAAGAATCGCCACCAGTGCAATCAGGATGAGGATGATGCCGTTTAGGTGGTCAATATGTAAGGCAATGCCCCAGGGCGGATCCCAGCCCGCCATCCGGTAGGTGACGTCGCCGTCTGCCATGACCTGTCCCATCAATGCGACGGCGGATAAAAAGGATGCCGCAAGAGCGGCCAGGGCCGTGGGAAAGCAGAGGGAACGGCGGATCCAGCCGGCGATATTGACCAAAATAGCCGTAAGCAGCGGAACAACGATAATCAGGGCGGGAAACTGTGCGCTCATTGCTGACTTAAGTAATCGGTTTTGAGTTGTTCGATAATCTCGTCCTCTTCCAGCGTATCATGTTGTTGATAGGCCTTGACAGCCAGGGCCAGGGCAACGCCCAGGGTCGCCACGGATACCACGATGGCGGTCAGCATCAGCACATGGGGCAGGGGATTCATGTAGTCGGCCGCATGAATCGCATGGTGCCCGTTATGGCCGTGCCCAATTATGGGAATTGAGGCATCGTGTTTGGTGGCAATGGAAACATAAAAAAGAATGACGGCGGTTTGAAAGATATTCATCCCGATAATTTTTTTGATCAGGTTGTTCTTGGCCATTATAGCATAAAGCCCGATCATCATCAGGAAGATGACCACCCAGTAATTATATCTGGCCAGGAAAAGGTCTAGCAGCTCGGCCATTGTCTATAACCCCTCGTCATGCCGGCCGGCTGACGCCAGGTTGTAATAAATCCATATCATCACCGCCGCTACCGCAAGCCCGACGCCGATTTCAATCAGAAGAATGCCGTGTGATCTTGCCATGACCGTACTTACATGGATAAGTTTGGAAAGCTGGCTGTAATTAAGAAAATTGGCGCCTAAAAGCAGGCATAAGGCGCCGGTGCCGGCATAAATCAGGACTCCGGTTGAAGCCAGTTTTGAACTGATCGTTTCTGATATCCGCCGGGTGGTTGAGCGCAAGTCATTTGAGATGGCCATCAATATGATGGTGGCGCCGAATATCACGCCCCCCTGAAAGCCGCCGCCCGGGGAGTGATGGCCATGCGCAATCACGTAAAGGGCAAACAGCTGTAGAAAGGGCACTACCAATCCAACGGCTTTTTGAATGATCAGGTCATAGGGGACCCATTGGGAATCGATTCTCTGGAATTCATCGGAATCCGTCGGCTCCTTGCCCCCCTGTTCAATAATCAGGGTCACCCCGGTATCCAAATGGCGGTAAAGCCGGAACTGGGGCGGTTCCCTTCTAAACCAGCGGAGCAGTAAAAAACAGGCCAGTCCGGCCGTGAGAATGACCGCGGTTTCAAAGAGGGTGTCATAGCCCCGGTAATCGGCGAGAACTGCGGTCACTAGATTCGGAACAGCGGTGTCTTCAATCGCTTTTTTAATGTAGTAGGGCGAAACATGCCGGCTGGCCGGTGACTCCGGATCGCCGTATGCAGGGAAATCCATTGTGCCGTATAAAAGCACCGC
>DATGCF010000009.1:0-7263 GCA_035312245.1 Desulfosalsimonadaceae bacterium | reverse complement strand
GTGGATGCCGGCAACGGGACCGCAGGTGTTGTGGCGGTACCGATCTTAAAGGCGCTCAACTGTGAAGTGCATGACCTCTACTGTGAGATGGATGGCAATTTCCCCAACCATGAGGCGGACCCGACTGTGGCTGCCAACCTGAAGGACTTAACCGCCCTTGTTAAAGAAAAGAAACTCGACATCGGCATCGGCTATGACGGGGACGGCGACCGGCTCGGGGTAATTGATGAAAACGGCGGTATTATCTACGGCGATCAGCTCATGATTATTTTTTCGCGCGAGATCCTGTCCCGTAAACCCGGCGCCACATTTATCTCTGAAGTAAAATGCTCCAAGACCATGTATGATGATATTGAAAAAAACGGCGGCCGGGCGATTATGTGGAAAACCGGGCATTCATTGATTAAAGAGAAAATGAAGGCGGAAAACGCCGAGCTTGCCGGGGAAATGAGCGGCCACATGTTTTTTGCCGACCGTTACTTCGGCTATGATGATGCCATTTATGCCTCCTGCCGGCTCATCGAAATTCTTTCCCGAACCGGCCGCACCGTATCCGATCTGCTCGCCGACGTGCCGCCGACCTACAGTACGCCGGAAATTCGGGTGGAATGTCCGGATCATATCAAATTCAAGGTGGTTGAAAAGCTCACCGAGGCGTTTCGAAAGGATTATAACGTCATTGATATTGACGGGGTAAGAATCGTCTTTGATGACGGCTGGGGGCTGGTACGTGCCTCCAATACCCAGCCGGCGCTGGTGCTTCGGTTTGAAGCGCTATCCCGGGAGCGGCTCGAAGAAATCAAGGAGATGGTTGAAAACCGCCTCGCAGAGATTCAGAAGTCCCTATAAATATTTTCGATTATTGCACTATTTATTTCTTGACGGCATTTTTGAATTGAGGCAGAAAAATTCCTTCAAACATTAATTATGGAGGGGCGATCTTATATTATGACAGGCAATTAACAGGAGACGCAGAATGAAAGTCTTAATCAGCGACAATCTGGGACAGGCGGGAATTGATATCTTTGAAAACGAAAGCGGCATTGATGTGGATGTAAAAACCGGGTTGCCCCCTGATGAACTCCAGTCGATCATCCCGGCCTATGACGCGTTAGTGATCCGAAGCGCCACCAAGGTCACCGAAGACCTTTTAAACAGCGCAAAAAACCTCAAGGTGGTCGGCCGTGCGGGGATCGGTCTGGATAACGTGGATATCCCGGCCGCCACCAAAAAGGGCGTCATGGTGATGAACACGCCGGGCGGCAATGTGGTCACCACGGCCGAACATACCATCGCGCTGATGATGAGTCTGACCCGAAACATTCCCCAGGGCACGGCGTCGCTTAAGGCCGGCCGCTGGGACAAAAAAAAGCTGCAGGGCCGGGAAATCATGAACAAGGCCATAGGGGTCATCGGCTACGGTAAAATCGGTTCTGTGGCGGCGGACCGTGCCCGCGGGCTGAAAATGCGGGTCATGATTTATGATCCGGTGATTTCACCGGAAACCATTGAGAAGAAAGGCTTTGAAGCGGTTACACTGGACACCCTTTACCAGGAAGCCGACTACATAACTGTGCATGTGCCTAAAAGCAAAAACACGCTCGGCATGATCGATGCGGCGGCATTTGAAAAAATGAAATCCGGGGTGATGCTCATTAACTGCGCCCGTGGGGGAATTGTGGATGAAGCCGCCTTAAAGGACGCCCTGGAGTCGGGCAAAGTCGCCGGCGCCGCGCTGGATGTCTTTGAAACCGAACCGCTGCCGGCAGATCACCCTTTACTGGGGTTTGACAACGTGGTGCTTACCCCGCATCTTGGTGCCTCGACCATTGAAGCACAGACCAATGTCGCAGTGGCCGTAGCCCAGCAGATTATCGAATACTTGAAAAACAACAATATCATCAACGCGGTGAATGTCCCGTCGATTCCGGGCAAGCTTTTGGATAAACTTCAGCCCTATCTTTACCTTGCCGACCGCATGGGCTGTTTGGTGGCCCAGTTTACCAGCGGGCAGCTGAAAGAAGTCCGCGTGGAATACAATGGGGATTTCCAGGATCTGGATATGTCGCCCGTGACCACCGGATTTGTGAAGGGGCTTTTGGACCCCATGGTACCGGATGAGGTCAATTCCATCAATGCGCCCATGCTGGCCAAAGAAAAAGGGATTAAGGTATCGGAAACCAGCACCGCCGAGTCCCAAGAGTTTACCAATCTGATCTCCGCGGAGGTGGTGACCACGGCCGAGACCTATCGGGTGGCCGGCACGGTATTCGGCAAGTCGGACTCCCGCATTGTGCGGTTCAATGATTTTCGAATTGAAATCGTGCCCCAGGGCCATCTGGCCCTGATCCATAACATGGATGAGCCCGGCGCCATCGGCAGTATCGGCAACACCCTGGGCGAAAACGGCATCAATATCTCCCGGATGCAGGTCGGCCGTGAGGCCAGCGGAGAAAATAACATCATCCTGATTCGAACCGACACGCCGATCAATGCCTCGGTTATCGAAAAAATTCAGGCATTGCCAAAGGTTAAAAATATTCGCGCATTTGAATTATAATGATTCATGAGGTGACATATGCCAGAAGAACAGCATCAGGACAAAAAAACAACCGGAAATAAAAGTGCCAAAAGCGGCGCATCGGTTGAATTGCCTCAGATTAATTTTTCCACTTTTATACTTTCGCTAAATTCTTCGGCCCTCGTCCATCTCGGGTTGGAATCGGATCCATCCACTGGCACTCGGGAGGCCAATCTGCCGCTTGCCAAACAAACCATTGATATTCTGGCCATGTTAGAGGAAAAGACCGGCGGGAATCTGACCAATGATGAACAACGTCTCTTGACAAACATCGTTTACGAATTACGTCTTATGTATGTTAAACAAAAAGAGGCGTCTTCATCTTAACAGGCTTATTAAAACGACTTCCACACTTGCCGTACGGCATTAAATGCCTATTAAAAAACTTTAACCCGTTTGCGGATGGCTTTTCTCAAAACGCCGTACGCCGTGTGAACCGGGTTTTTGCTAAAGCCTGCGGATCTTTTCCTGCTAACCCGAATTAAAGGAGAACGAATTTATGACAGAATCGAAATTTCCAGCCCTATCGTTGATGAAGGTAATGATCGGCGTATTGGTCATCACCGGCCTGGTGATGATGGGGCCGAGCCAGTATGTGAGTTCCGCCGCCGGTGCCAAACCCGGCAAGGCCGGGCTTGTTCCGCAGAGTTTTACCGAACTGGCCGAAAATGCGAGCCCGGCGGTGGTCAATATCCGAACGGTTAAAACCATTGAGGGCGGCGGCCGGGTGTTTCGCCATTTCTTCCAGGGCCCCCGCGGGCACGGGGACATGTTTGACGAGTTCTTTAAAAAATTCTTTGATGAGGATCCCCGGGAATTCAAACAAAAAAGCTTAGGCTCGGGTTTTATCCTTAACAAAGACGGCTATATCGTCACCAACCATCATGTGATCAAGGATGCGGAGGAAATCCAGGTCAAACTCAAAAACGGCAATGAGTATGATGCGGAAATCAAAGGGGCGGATTCTTCGACCGATCTTGCCCTGATTAAAATTAAGGCGGACGAAGAACTGCCGACCCTTAAGCTCGGAAACTCCGAAAACCTCAAAATCGGGCAGTGGATCATTGCCATCGGCAATCCCTTCGGCCTCGAACATACCGTGACCGCCGGCATTGTCAGCGCCAAGGGCCGGGTGATCGGTGCCGGTCCCTATGATGATTTCATTCAGACCGATGCCTCGATTAACCCGGGCAATTCCGGGGGCCCGCTGATCAACATGAACGGCGAAGTGGTCGGCATCAGCACGGCCATTGTGGCCGGCGGGGACGGCATCGGATTTGCGATCCCCATCTCAATGGCCAAGGACATCATCAGCCAGCTCAAAAAAACCGGGGAAGTCACCCGGGGATGGCTGGGCGTCGGCATTCAGGACCTCGATTCAGAGCTTAAAGAATATTATGACGTCGATAATGGCGTTTTGGTCACCCAGGTATTTTCCGGCGACCCCGCGGATCAGGCGGGCATTAAAACCCAGGATATCATCCTGTCCGTAAACGGCCAATCCGTGGATTCGGCCAGGGAATTATCCAAAGCCATCGCCGAACTTTCCGTGGGCGAAGAGGCCCAAATCAAAATCAACCGGAAAGGCGACGTGAAAACCATTGAAGTGGAAATCGCCAAACGGGATGAGGAAAAGATTGCCGCCTCCATGCAGGGCAAGTCCCCCGGGAAAACCGAGGACGAGCTGGGCATTAAGGTCACAGACATCACCCCGAATATCGCGGAGCGGTTTAACCTGGCCAGCCGGGACGGTGTGATTGTGGTTAACGTGGCCTCTGGCAGCAACGCCGAAAAAACCGGCATCCGACAGGGCGATATCATTAAAGAGGTAAATCATCAGCCGGTTGAATCGGTTTCGGATTATGAGGCCGCGGTCGGTGAAGTGGTCGAAGGCGAGACGCTGCAGTTCTACATCAAGCGCGCCCAGCGCGGCTATATTGTGATTAAAATGACCAAATAAAAGGTGTTTCAACGGTATATGAATCCTTGTCATGGAGATTAAATCCTTTGCAAAGGTGAACCTATACCTTGAAATAACCGGAAAACGGCCGGACGGGTATCATGAACTGATCACAGTCATGTGCCTGATTGATCTGCATGATACCCTCCGGATTGAATTTCAAACTCCCGACACCCGCCTTACCTGCAATCATCCGGATGTGCCGACGGATGCATCCAACCTGGTCCTTAAAGCGGCCCATGCATTTTTTCAGGCCACCGGCCGATCCGACCCCATTTCTGTATCTATTGATAAAAATATCCCCGTGGGCGCCGGCTTAGGCGGCGGGAGCAGCAATGCGGCCGCCATGTTAACCGCGCTGAATGATTACTATCAGCAGCCGCTGGGCAGGGAAGCGTTAATGCGCCTGGCCGGGGGCATCGGTGCGGATGTGCCGTTTTTTATCTATGGCCGGCCGGCGGTGGCCACTGGCATCGGAGAGCGCCTAACGGCATTTGATCATTTGCCCGAAATGCCCATTCTGCTGATCTACCCGGGCAAACCGGTTTCCACGGCTGAGGTCTATCAAAGGTTGAATTTTGGATTGACAAAATCCAAAAAAATAAATACACAAATTACTTTTAGGCATATCCGGAAAAAGGTGATCCCGGCGCTGCTTCACAATGACCTGGAGCGGCCGGCGTTTGCCATAAATCCGGAAATTGCCCATTCAAAAACGGTTTTATTGGCTCAGGGAGCCGCCGGGGCATTGATGTCCGGCAGCGGATCATCGGTATTTGGCATTTATGCAAACCCGGAAGATGCCCATAATGCCTATGCCGAGATCAGACCACGGTATACGCATTGGGAAATCTTTCTAACGAACCTGCGGGTGGGCTGAGGTGCCACTTTATCAAAAACGGGCTTGCTGGGGCGTCGTCAAGAGGCAAGACACAGGATTTTGGTTCCTGCATTCGGAGGTTCGAATCCTCCCGCCCCAGCCAAATTAGAGGATAAACAACCGGAAAAATGACAGTGGAAAACGATTATATTATATTTGCCGGCAATTCAAACCCGATCCTTTCCAAGGCGATTGTCAAATATTTGAATCGCACTCTGGGCGGTGCCAAGGTCAACCGGTTCAGTGACGGGGAGATTCAGATTGAAATCGATGAGAATGTCCGGGCCAAGGATGTTTTTGTCATTCAGTCAACCAGCAACCCGGTCAATGAAAATCTGGTTGAACTGCTGCTGATGATCGATGCGCTCAAGCGCTCATCAGCCAGGCGGATCACCGCAGTTATCCCCTATTTCGGCTACGCCCGCCAGGACAAAAAGGTGGCGCCCCGGGTACCCATCAGCGCCAAACTCATGGCGGATTTACTCACCACAGCTGGCGCCAACCGTATCATTACCATGGATCTGCATGCCGGTCAGATCCAGGGCTTCTTTAACACCCCGGTGGATAACCTGTTTGCCGCCCCGGTGCTTATCGAATATATGAAAAACAAATACCTCAACGACATGGTGATCGTATCACCGGACGCCGGGGGTGTGGAGCGGGCCCGAGCCTTTGCCAAACGGCTCGATGCAGAACTCGCCATCATTGACAAACGGCGGGAGGCCCCGAACAAGGCCAAGGCAATGGCGGTCATCGGAAATGTCGCGAATAAAAAGGCGATTATTCTCGATGACATGGTGGACACCGCCGGGACGCTGACCGAGGCTGCCAATACGGTTAAGGAATTCGGCGCCAGCGAGGTCCATGCCTGCTGTACCCATGCAGTACTGTCCGGACCGGCGATTAATCGGATCAAAGAGTGCGCGCTTGCCTCGATGGTGGTGACGGATACCATCCCCCTTTCGGATCAGGGGTTGGCCTGCGATAAGATTAAGGTCCTCTCGATTGCCAACCTTTTTGGCGAGGCGATCATCCGCAGTCACACCGGCGATTCGGTCACATCCCTGTTTGTTTAAGAATAATAACTTTTAATGGAGGCGATAAATATTGGATCGACATCAAATAACCGCAAAACGACGTGAAAAAACCGGGAAAGGTATTGCCCGGACCCTTCGCCGGGAGGGGGATATGCCGGCCGTGATTTATGGGGCAAACATCGATAGCATGCCCCTATCCGTGAATATCCATGAGATGGAAGTCCTGTTAAACAGTGTCAGTCCCAGCCAGGCCCTGCTGGATCTGCAGATCGAAAACGGCGCGAAGGACAAAAAAACGGTCATGATCAAAGAGCTGCAGATTGATCCGGTCAAGTTCAAATACCTGCACATCGACTTTTATGAAGTCAAAATGGACCAGCAGATCACCACCACGGTACCGGTGGTGGCCACAGGGACCTCAAAGGGGGTTGAAGAAGGCGGTATCGTGCAGATTATCCGCCGCGAACTCGAAGTCTCCTGTCTGCCCGGAGATATTCCCGAACAGGTGGAAATCGACATCACCGATTTGGATGTAGGCGACTCGGTTCATGTGGAAGATATCGACCTGGGCGAAAAAATTGAGATCCCCTATGATACAAACTTCACTATCCTGACCGTTGTCAGCCCGGCAATGGAACGCGAGGAAGAGCCAGAGGCCGAAGAACTCGAAGAAGGCGAAGCAGGTGAGGAAGGCGAAGCGGGTGAAGCTGAAGCCGGCGGCGAAGTTGAAGAGGAATAGCCATCTGCCCATAACTTTTGGGGATGACGGGTTCTTTGCTGGAAAATGATGCCCATACGCCCCTGG
>DATGCF010000008.1:0-11797 GCA_035312245.1 Desulfosalsimonadaceae bacterium | reverse complement strand
TTTGTCCAGCCCATATGCCAGCGAAGCGGCCGTCGGCTCATTGATAATCCGCTGTACGTTTAAGCCCGCAATCCGACCGGCATCTTTAGTGGCCTGACGCTGGCTGTCGTCAAAATAGGCCGGTACGGTAATTACCGCATCGGTGACGGTCTCACCGAGATACTGCTCCGCCGTATCCTTTATATCAGCCAGAATAAACGAGGAGATCTCCGCCGGGCTGTGCTGCTTGTTCCTCAGGTTAATCCGGATATCCCCGTTGCTCGCCTTTTCAATCTTATAAGGGATATTTTTAAGATCCCGCTGCACCTCCGGCGAATCAAACTTTCGGCCAATCAGCCGCTTGACGCCGAAAACCGTGTTTTCCGGATTGGTAATGGCCTGGCGTTTCGCTACCTGGCCGACCATGCGCTCACCGTCCTCTGAAATCGCGACCACCGACGGTGTCGTTCGGTTGCCCTCGGGATTGGTGATAACATTTGTTTCATTTTGTTCTCGAATCGCTACACAGGAATTGGTCGTACCGAGATCTATGCCGATTACCTTCCCCATTTTGTGTCCCTCCTTATATAATTATAATAATTTTTTCAGTTAAATCTGACGGCTTCGCAAAAAGTCCAATATCTTTGTTGCGCTGCATCCCTCGGAATTTTACATACGGGTAAGTACGCTGCATCCCTCCGGATTTGCGCGCCGCGATCTTGAACTTTTTTCTTTGCCGTCCCAGAATCGACTTTTTACGAGCCCATCAAATCAAAATCGGGTTGAATCAAAAAATTTATTCTTTGGACTTGGACTTTGGTTTTGAGACCACCACCATGGCCGGCCGAAGCAGCCGGTCATGAATCAGGTATCCCTTTTGAAGTTCATTAATGACCGTGTTTTCCGGATACTCATCTGTTTCTTCCTGCATCATGGCTTCATGGTAGACCGGATCAAAGGGCTTGCCCTTTGCCTCAATCGGCGTCACATTGAATTTTTTCAATATCTTTAGAATTTCGCTCAGCGTCATCTCGACGCCTTCGATCACGCACGCCTCACTCGCTACGCCCTTGTCCACATCGGTCGAACAGATCGCCCGTTCGAGATTGTCAACCACGGTTAAAAGCTCTTTCAAAAGCGACTCGGTGGCATACTTCTTAAATTCCTCAACCTGGCGGTCCGCCCGTTTCTTATAGTTTTCAAATTCAGCAGACAGCCTTAGCAGACGGTCATGTTCATCCGCCGCCGCCTGGCGCACTTGATCGAGCTCTGATTTTAACTGTTCAATCGTTGTATCCTCTGATAGATTCTCTTTTGATGCCGTAGCATCGCCCTGTGTCGCGCCGCCTGCCGAATTCTCATCCTCTGTTTGGGTATTATTCTGTTTTGAATTATTCAAATTGGCGTCTGCCATATCTTTCTCCATCGCCTCGGTTTTCTTTGATTCTGAATTCTTAGTCAATAACATCACCCCGATTCAATGAATCATGCCTGGTCAATATTTAACCCTATGAGTATATTAAAAATGTAAAATCATTTGCAATTTCGTGAAAAAAATAAGACGGGATAAAGGAATGTCAAGAGACCAATCCGGGAAAAAGGAGGGCATCTGCCGCCCTATGGGCAATTATAGCCCATCGGCGGTTGAACCTGACTGTGAACCCTGCCTCGAGCTTTCGTGTAAAGCGGGGAGTAACTCGACCGGGATCGGTCCGCGACACAGGCTAAGTTGCTTATCGCTGCTTCCTTCCGGACCTGACGAAGTTCACAACCGCCTGTTGCGCGGCGGCCGGTCAGAACCCCCCGCGATATTACGGTAAGCCCTTGGCAGGGAATTCAGCCCCGCATAAAGCGGATTTCGGGATACAGGGTACCGCTAGCACCCCGCCTATCACAGCCAGGAATAAGCACTATAAGACCGGACAGAGGCTTTTTCAAGAGGGAATTTCATATCCGTGTATTGCCATGCACCGGATTGCTGTATATATTCTTTTTAATTGATGTGCAAAGATAAAGACCCATTATGAGCCCGCATATTTCAACAACAGACAAACTGCGCCAAAGCATCGTCCGGACAATCCATGACTATGGCATGATCCCGCCCCGCATCAAAATTTTAATCGGGGTGTCCGGCGGACCGGATTCGATTTGTCTATGGCATGTGTTAATGGCGCTTGCTGATATATTTAACATCCGCATCGGTGCGGCCCATTTAAATCACGGACTGCGGGGGGCCGCATCAGACCAGGATGCCGAGTTCGTCCGGAAAATGACGGAATTCTATAACACGCCCTTTTTCTATCAAAAAGCGGACATCCGAAGGGCGGCAGAAAAATCCAAACGCTCCATCGAAGAGGCCGGCCGGATGGCGCGATACACCTTTTTCAAAAAAACAGCGGCCACCCACGGGTTTGATAAAATTGCCCTTGGCCACCACCGGGACGACAATGCGGAGCAAGTTTTGATGAACCTCCTACGGGGGGCTGGGTTGGACGGTCTAGGGGGCATTCCGCCGATACGGGATCAATTTATCCGACCGTTGATTCGGGTCCGCCGGAAGGAAATTTTAACCTATCTGACCGAAAATCGCCTCGAATACGTGACAGATCAGACAAATGCGGACACGCTGTTTTTACGAAATAAAATCCGGCATCAGCTGATGCCGCGATTAAAAAGAGAGTTTAATCCGAATATAACCGAGAGCCTAAATCGGCTCTCTGAAATCTGCCGGAGTGAAAAAGAATGGATCGACGGTCTGGTTCTTGGGACTTTGGATAAGCTCACCCTGTATCGGGGCAAAAATCATCTGACGATTTCCATCCCCGGCCTCAGAAGGCTCCATTTGGCTCACCTGCGACGGCTGATGCGGCTGGGAATCCGTCAAATCAAGGGGGATCTCCGCCGCATCCGGATGGCCCAAATCGACGCCGCCGTGGACCTTATATATAACAACAAATCGATTGGTTGGAACGATTTGCCGGACCGCATCCGCGTTGAAAAAAAGGGGGATCAGCTGATCATCCGGCAGGCATCCCGAAATTTGCGCACAATCCAATCGCCACGGGCTTTCCCAGCGTATGAATATGCGATTCAGCCGGCGGATCTGCCGGTTGACTTGTGGATACCGGAGATCCAAAGGAAAATTACGATTTCAGGCCCCTATGAAGACGCCTGTCCGGAGACAGTCTGTCAAGACCCATCTTTTGCGGTTTTTGACCTGGACCGGCTCAGGTTTCCACTGATTATCCGGAATCCCAAGCCCGGGGACCGATTTACGCCATTGGGCATGAAGGGGTCCCAAAAGCTAAAGGATTATTTTATCAATAACAAAGTTCCGCAGCCGGATAGACGGTTTTATCCGTTGCTGGTGAGTGACCGCGAAATCATCTGGATAGCCGGCCATCGCATCGCGGAATCCGTAAAGGTCACCCAAATGTCACAAAAGTTTGTCAAAGCCGAGTTCAAAGCCAGCAGGGATTAAAACCGATCGGGATCTAACGATGCACAGCGACCGAATATCTAAACGGCCAATCTTTGGGGGCTGGAATTAATAGACGTATGGGGCGGCAATTACCAATCGCTTAAAAATTCATTGTTGCGAAAAAATATCAATTTTATATATAATAAATTGATTTATAGCCTTAGCAAAAATTCTGGAGGTAAAAACGATTGAACAACTTTAACAAGAACCTGGCGCTCTGGATCGTCATCGTGCTGATGATGATTCTGCTTTACAACATATTTAGCCAGCAGCAGACCAGTCAGGCGGAAATCAACTATACCGAATTCCTTTCCCTGGTCGATAACGGCGAGATCAAGCAGGTTGTCATACAAGGCCAGGAATTGCGTGTGACAGATGACAAAGGCGGCCGGTTCAACGTCTATGCCCCAAAGGACAACGATCTGATCAGCATCCTCAGGAACCAGGGCGTTTCGATCAAAGCCAAACCGGAGCAGGAGACCCCCTGGTTTATCTCCGTCCTCGTATCTTGGCTGCCCATGATCCTTCTTATCGCCATATGGATCTTCTTTATGCGGCAGATGCAGGGCGGCGGCGGCAAGGCGCTTTCTTTTGGCAAAAGCAGCGCCCGGATGCTCTCCGACCAGGCGGAAAAAATTACGTTTAGTGACGTGGCCGGCGTGGATGAAGCCAAGGAAGAGGTCGCCGAACTGGTTGAATTTTTGAAAGACCCCAAAAAGTACACCAAACTCGGAGGCCGGATTCCCAAAGGCGTTCTGATGATGGGCGGACCGGGCACGGGTAAAACGCTGCTCGCCCGCGCCATCGCCGGAGAGGCGGGGGTGCCGTTTTTCAGTATTTCCGGATCCGATTTTGTGGAAATGTTCGTGGGCGTCGGCGCCTCCCGGGTGCGGGATCTATTCGTCCAGGGCAAAAAGAACGCGCCCTGTATTATTTTTATCGATGAAATCGATGCGGTCGGCCGACACCGCGGCGCTGGGCTTGGCGGCGGCCATGACGAACGCGAACAGACCTTAAACCAGCTGCTCGTTGAAATGGACGGGTTTGAATCCAATGAAGGGGTGATTCTTATTGCATCCACCAACCGACCCGATGTACTGGATCCGGCGCTTCTCCGGCCCGGCCGGTTTGACCGCCAGGTGATGGTGCCCATGCCGGATATCAAAGGCCGCACGGAAATCATTAAAGTCCATCTCAAACGGAGTCCGATTGACCCGGAGGTGAACCCGGAAATCCTGGCCAAGGGCACCCCTGGCTTTTCCGGCGCGGATCTGGAGAACATGGTCAATGAGGCCGCGCTCATTGCGGCAAAGAAAAACAAAGAGCAGGTAGCCATGGAGGATTTTGAGGATGCCAAAGACAAAATCTTTATGGGCCTTGAGCGAAAATCCAAGGTAATGCGGGAGGAAGACAAACGGACCACCGCCTATCACGAGGGCGGCCACGCCCTGGTGGCCCGATTTCTGCCGGAAACCGACTCGATTAACAAAATTACTATTATTCCGCGGGGACGGGCGGCCGGCGTCACCTGGTTCCTTCCGGAAGAAAAGGATTTCAGATACAAGGATCAGCTGCTTAGCGAATTATCCGTTGCCATGGGCGGTCGGGTCGCCGAGGAACTTATTTTCGGCCGCATCAGTACAGGGGCGGCCAATGATATCAAACAGGCCACGGAACTTGCCCGCAATATGGTGCGCAGCTGGGGCATGAGTGAGGCGCTGGGTCCGCTTTCCTATGGGCAGCAGGATGAGCAGATTTTTCTGGGCCGGGAAATTGCCCAGCATCGGGATTACTCCGAGGAAACCGCCAATCTGATTGATTCGGAAATCAGCCGGATAGTCAAGGAAAGCTACCAGCGGGCCAAGGACCTTCTGAAGGAAAACCGGGATATCCTGGACAAACTGGCGGCGATGCTGCTTGAAAAAGAAACCGTAATGGGCAAGGAGCTTGACGAATTGATTTATGCCATGCGTCCGGGATTCAAACTTCCTTCGGATCAATCGAACGCGGCGGACAGCGAGGCAGAACCGGACGATGAGAGTGAAAACCCATCAACTGACGTGGCAGACGCACAGACTTGAACTGGGCCCAACAACCCGAATCATGGGCATATTAAATGTGACGCCGAATTCCTTTTCTGACGGCGGCCAATTCTTTGCCGTTGATACCGCCGTGGCCCATGCGGAAAAGATGATCGCCGACGGGGCGGATATCATTGATATCGGGGGGGAATCCACTCGGCCGTTTTCTGAGCCGGTTTCAGCGGAGGAAGAATGCCGCCGCGTGCTGCCGGTCATTGAAGGACTGGCCGGCCGGCTTGCCGTGCCCATCTCAATTGACACCACCAAAGCGGCCGTGGCCAGACAAGCCATCTCCGCCGGCGCCTCCATCATCAACGACATCAGCGCCCTGCGATTTGATCCGGAAATGGGCCGAGTGGCGGCGGACACGGGCGCGCTGGTGATTCTCATGCACATGAAGGGCGCCCCCGCTGATATGCAGGTGGCGCCGGCGTATGATGATCTCATCGGGGAAGTATACCAATTTCTATCGGAAGCCATTGAGCGGGCGGAATCTTACGGAATTGAAAAATCCAAAATCATCATTGATCCCGGCATCGGGTTCGGCAAAACGGTGGCGCATAACTTATGCCTCATCCAAAAATTGGATGAATTTCAAAAATTAAACGTCCCCATTCTTTTGGGATCGTCAAGGAAAGCATTTATCCGAAAAACGTTGGCTTCCGGCAGCAGCGAGCCGCCGCCGGAAGCACCTGCAATCACAACCGGTACCCAGGCATCCATCACCGCGGGCATACTTAACGGCGCCCATATCGTAAGGGTCCACGAGGTCGGCAATACGGCGGCAACGATTAAAATCGCCGATGCCATAAAAACCGCCTGCTCATCTACTGCTGCCTCTTGCGTTCTTCATGCCTGAGTCTTTGGTCAGCCGTTTGATGAAACCGTTCCTGGTCAGTCTAATGCTCTTTTCCCTGATTCATTCGTTCGGGCTTCCGGCTGCGGCTGAGGAGGCTGCCGACCTGTCAAACAGCCTTGCTGAAGGGAAAACGACGGCCCATGCCAAACCCGGCAATTCTGTTATCACCGATGCCCCCATAGAAAACGGCGACATCAAAAAGCACCTTAAAAACCTACCCATCCAAATTGAGAAACCCGGGGCGAGCATCCGGGTTCACCCCCAATCCATTTCCATTACAGTGCTTGGACCGCCGCCTGAACCAAAAGAAGGCGATTTGTTGGGGAAAGCGGCGTTTGCCTATATTGAGACAGAGGGATTGGCGACTGGCGTTTATGTGCGGCCAGCCCGGATTATCCTTCCGAACGGATATGTGCTGATTGACGCCGTGCCCGAACTTTTTGTGTTAGAAATCACGGCGGCAGAAGATACCACCCCTTGAATTTAAAGGATCGCTCTATGCTGCTGGTCATTGACGTGGGCAACACCCATACGGTTATCGGCGTATTTGAAAGAAAACAACTGATCCGGGACTGGCGGATGCATACCGAGCCCGCGATGACCGCTGATGAGTTCCAACTTCTCATATCCGGGATGTTTGAACAAGCCGGGATCAAACTGAATGCAATCGAGAAAACGGTGGTTTCCTGCGTGGTGCCGCCGCTGGTGAACATGGTAAATGCCTTTTGTCGCAAATATCTGACGCAGATGCCCCTGTGGATCTCGCCGAAAAATGTAAACATGCCGATATTATACGATAATCCAGCGGAGGTGGGAGCGGACCGGCTGGTCAATGCCGTGGCCGCCTACCAGAAATATGCGACAAGTCTCATTATTATCGATTTTGGCACCGCCACCACCTTTGACGTGGTTTCGGACAAGGGGGAATACATTGGGGGGGCGATTTCACCCGGGATCGGCATTGCCGCAGAAGCGCTTTTCAGCCGGGCGGCCAAGCTCCCGCGGGTGGAATTCGAGCCGCCGTCCCGGGTAATTGGCACCAATACCTCAGACAGTATGAAATCGGGCATTCTTTTTGGCTATGCAGAACTGGTGGATGGCATGGTGCGGCGGATTCAGCAGGAAATGCAGCCGGCAACCCCCAGAGTGATTGCCACCGGCGGCATGGCACCGGTCATGCGGGATATCTCTCAAACCATTGAATCCGTAGACTCCGGGTTGACATTGGAGGGCTTGCGGATCATCAGCGAACAATCCGTCATTTAAATCGGTTTACGCTCACGCCATGCCCATTTGGGTCTCCAGGCGCTGGATTTGCTGTTTGATCTCCTTTTTTTCCGCTTCAGAGAGATCCCCTTTGGCCAATCGCCGCCGCAAGGAGAGGAGAACCATCTCCAGCCGATAGTCAGTGCAGGTATATCGGTAGTCCTGTGCCATTTCCCGTAATTTTAAATTTTCCCGAATTTTTGGGCGCTTTCCTTATACACCCCGTAAAACAGGTCGCGCTCATTGATCCCCCGGGTCAGAATCTGATCGAGACTGGCCATGTCCTTGGGGTTAATGGTAATATTGACGCTTTTTAAAAAAGCGGCCATATAATCCAGGGTGTGAAACCGATCCGAGATCAATCCCACGTAAATATCCCGGCGAACCTCCATTGGCATGCGCTCCAGATAAATCAAGATGCCGTTGGATTCCGGATCGCTCTCGTCAAAGCCTTCATTGACGAGCACGAGGTGATAGGTATGGTACTTCATTTTTCGCAGCGCGTCCCGAATGCCTGCCGGCTCGGTAATACTGTACTCCATGATCTCAAGGATCTCTTTGATCTGCTTGAACCGGGCCGAATCATTCTCGCAGATCAGCGCCGTTTTTCCTTCTTCCTCAAGAAAATCAAATGGCCTTTCACTGGCATCATAGTCTTCCTCATCCACGCCCCCATTCGGATCTGCTGATTCCATACCCTTTGCTGTAAAAATCGATTCACTCTCCGGATTGTTCCCGGACGTCTGATCCGAGCGCAGATCAATGGTTATTTTGGCTTTGCATTTCGGACACCGAACAGAGGAAACTTTTCCCATCGGAATCTTCTCATCCGGCACGTTGAGCTTGCTTTGGCACTGATCACATTTAATTTCCATATATCTTTTCCAACCTTTGTCAATTTATCGATGGAAGCGAAAGATGCATTTATTAACGGCGCTTCTTTTTATTATAAGTCATATCGATTTCCAGGTTGTCGATGTCTGTTGTGGTCTCACCCCGCGCGCTCTTGACCATATCAATGCCGCGGCCGACAATGGAGCGCCGGGAGGCATAATTTTCAGCGGTTTCTTCGGTGACCAGGCCCTTTTCAAAAAGCTTGATAATAAAGTTATCAAACGTGCTCATGCCGAATGCCGTCCCCGCCTCCATGATATCATAAAAAGTAGCGCCTTCGCCTTCACCGTTTAAAATCGCATCCTTAACCCGCAGACTGGTGCTCATCATCTCAAACGCCGCCACCCGGCCGCCGCCGACTTTCGGCAGGAGCCGCTGGCAGGCCACCCACTTAAGCGCGCCGGCCAGGCGATTTCGAATCTGATTTTCCTCTTCGATGGAGAACATCCCCAGAAGCCGGTTCACCGTTTGGGAGACATCCGTGGTATGCAGGGTGGTTAGGACCAAATGCCCGGTTTCCGCAGCATTCAAGCCAATTTCAATGGTTTCCCGGTCCCGCATCTCACCCACCAGAATCACTTTGGGCGCCTGGCGGAGCGCGGCCCGCAACCCGGTCGAAAATGTGTTAAAATCCGTTCCCATCTCCCGCTGATTGAACGTGGCCTTTTTATGCGAGTGCACATATTCGATCGGGTCTTCCAGGGTAATGATATGAACGGATTTATTCTTGTTGATTTCCTCCAGAATGGCGGCAAGCGAGGTGGTTTTACCGGTGCCGGTGGCCCCGGTAAAAAAGATGATCCCGTTCCGCTCCCCGGACATTTTATAGAATGATTCCGGAAGCCCCATCTCCTTTATGGTGGGCACCTTGGTTTCCAGCTGCCGGAGCACGATGGAGTATTCGCCGGAGCGGGAAAAGACATTCACGCGAAACCGGGCTTTGCCCGGCAACGAATAGGATAGGTCGCATGAGCCTTCACTGATGAGGGTTTCCGTCAGCCGCCGGTCCCGGTTAATTAAATTTAAGGCGACCATCTCGGTCTGAAACGGGGTAAGCGATTTTAACGGCGGATTCATATCCACGCCCACCAGTTCCCCGAAGGTTTCCACCTGGAGGGGTTTGCCCACGGTAAAGTTGAGGTCTGAAACGCTCTGATGGGAATCGAGCATCGTGGTCAGTAAATAGTCGACTTCCTGTTTTCGCATTGCCGTCTCCTTGGCAACATTATTTAGGCTTCAGTAAAATCAGGCGGCGGCGCCTTCAAAAGCGGCCGGAACCGCTGTTTTTCATTGGCTTTGAGGTAACAGTCTTCAGCACTGACATAGCCCTTATTGTAGAGATCCATGATCGCATCATCCAATACCTGCATCCCGTATTTTTTCCCGGTCTGCATGGAGGAGGCCAGCTGATGGGTTTTTTGCTCCCGGATCAGGTTTCTGACAGCCGGCGTGGCGATCAGAATTTCCAGGGCCGGGACCCGGCCTTTTCGGTCGACCCGCTTAAAAAGTACCTGTGCGACCACCGCCCGGATGGAGTCGGAGAGGTTCGAGCGCACCTGGGCCTGCTGATTCTCCGGAAACACCTCCACAATCCGGTCCACCGTTTTCATGGCGCTGGATGTATGCAGGGTGGCAAAAACCAAATGGCCGGTGGCGGCCGCCTCAATGGCCAGGGAGATGGTTTCCAGGTCCCGCATTTCGCCCACCAGAATAATATCCGGATCCTCGCGGAGCGCGCCCCGAAGGGCCGCACTGAAGGACTTCGTATGAACGCCGATTTCCCGCTGATTGATAATGCAGCCCCGGCTTTCATGCACGAATTCGATGGGATCCTCAACGGTAATGACATGATCCTTGCGCATCCGGTTGGCTTCATCGATAATCGCCGCCAGGGTGGTTGATTTGCCGCTGCCGGTCGGCCCGGTAACCACCACAAGTCCCCGGGGAAGGGAGGCGAGCTTGGCCACCACAGAGGGAAGGCCGAGCTGTTCGCAGGTCATGATATTGTTCGGAATCTGCCGAAAAACCGCCCCAACCCCGTTTCGCTGCATAAAAAAGTTGGCCCGGTATCTGGCCAGGCCCGGGATCTCATAGCCAAAGTCCACGTCCCCGGTTTCTTCAAAAACCTTGATTTTGTCCTCGGGCGCGATCTCATAGAGCATCGCGCGAAGTTGATCATTGTCCAGCTGCTGATACTTGACCCGTTCGACTTCCCCCCGGATGCGCAGGGCGGGCTGCTGGCCGGCGATCAGATGAAGGTCGGATGCGCCTTGATCATTCATGAGTTTAAAAAACGCATCAATTTTCGCCATGGGCTACTCCTGCGGAATTTATATCTTTTTTGTTTTTAAGACAGCATCATTGAAATATGTAAAAGACTTTCCACCACAAAAATTTTTAAAAAAACCACCCCTAAAAGAACAATAATCGGTGAAAAATCAATCCCGCCGAATGCCGTGGGAATCCGCTTTCGAATTTGATACAGGACCGGTTCAGTGACCTGATTGATAAAACGGACAATCGGATTGAAAGGATCCGGATTGACCCAGCTCAGAATCGCCTGAGCTATGACAATCCACATGAAAAGGGTTAGCCCGATGTTTAAAATCTCCGCCAGTGCCCTGATGAAATTGCCTAATAGGAACATGTCGCCATCAGCTCTTTAATCAAATCATCTTATATTAGCTAAACATCAAATATTAAATAAATAAATGATTTGATCGTCTAAAGTCAAGCCTTTCCATCAAATCAATTGACAATCCCGTACCATAGAAGCTATTACTCACAGGACAATAAGGCCTAACTGCATCGATTGGCTATTTATCGTCGCAGTTAAGAGCATCAGGAGGCATCATGGCCGAATTAACCGAAAAGATCGGGTTTATCGGCGCCGGAAATATGGCCGAAGCCATTATCGGCGCAATTATTGCGGCCGATCTTGCGCCGGCGGAAAACACTCTTATCAGTGATATTAATCCAGAGCGCATCCAAAGGCTGCAAGACACCTACGAGGTGCTGACGGCGGGTTCCAACAAAGAAGTGATCGATGCGTGCGACATCATCTTTTTTGCCGTTAAGCCTCAGCAGATGAATACGGTTTTGACAAATCTGGCAATGGAAAAGGCGTTTATCCCCCGTGGCCGTAAAAAGCGGTTTGTTTCAATCGCCGCCGGCATTCAGATAGCCGCTTTTGAAGAAATTATCTATGATCAGCTCACAGACACCGATAAACATCAA
>DATGCF010000007.1:0-23900 GCA_035312245.1 Desulfosalsimonadaceae bacterium | reverse complement strand
GTGGATGAGCCGGATCCCGGGGCGGATGATGATTTTGGCGATTACTACCAGCTTGAAGCCCAACACAACTACACCGACTTTCTCACATTTTCCCTGTATGCCGCAGCTATCGAACCCGGTGACGCATTCATCAATGATGATACCGCGCATGAGCTGTACTGGGAAACCAAGCTCACTTTCTAATGCCATTGTTTGAAGGTGCAGCCGCATTACCCAATGCGGCTGCACCTTCAGCTTTCGCTACCCTCCGGCAATGCCGCCAGCAGCCTCTCATGGATGTTGTCAAATCCGCCGTTGGACATGATCAAAACCGCATCTCCGGGTTTGACCATACCCGCCAGATACGAAATAATCCCTTCCGTATCCTCAAAATAGCGGGCCGCTATACCCCTATTTTTCAGGTCCTCAACCAGCATTTCTGATGAGAACCGCTCGCCCTCGGGGATCTTGGATAAAAGCGGCGGTTTTCGGATGCAGACCGTATCCGCATCATCAAAGACCGTTGCGTAGGTCTCCTGAAAAATTTTGCGCATGCTGGTGTTGGTTCTCGGCTCAAAAACGGCGATAAGACGCCCCTTTGGATAAAACGGCCGGATGGCGCGAATGGTTTCATACACGGCCGTGGGATGATGGGCAAAATCGTCAATAACCGTGACCTTGTTTTTAACCCCGCGCACTTCCTGACGACGCTTGACCCCTTCAAAGCGCTCCAACCCTCTGGCTATAACTTCTGGTGAAATGCCCAGTTCGTTTGCCACGGCAATGGCGGAAAGCGCATTGTGCAGGTTATGCTCTCCGGCAAATGATGATTTGAAACGGCCAAAGAACGCCCCTTTATGAATGACGTCAAAATTCAGCCAGGGCGCTCTAATGGAGACATCCCCCAACCGCCAGTCGGCATTTTCAGTACTGCCGTAACGCACCACCGGCACCGGTTTTCCCTTTAGGAGCTGATCGATATTGGCATCCGCAGCGTAGGCGACTAAACAGCTATCCGGGGAAATTCCGGCCAGAAACTTTTCAAAAGCCGCTTTGACATGCCCGAGATCCTGATAAATGTCGGCATGGTCGAATTCCACACTGGTCAATACGGTAAAGGCCGGATCATAGTGCATAAATTTGGGCTGTTTGTCAAAAAAGGCGGTGTCATATTCATCCGCCTCAAGCACCACATAGTTGCCTTTATCCAGATGATAGTTACCGGCAAAATTCTTGACAAACCCGCCGATCAGAAAGGACGGACATAGCCCGGCATCATGCAAAAGCCAGGCGATCATGGCGGCCGTCGTGGTCTTGCCATGGGTGCCGGCCACCAAAATTGCCTGTCGGCTGCCCACGAGAAAATGATTGACCGCCTGGGGCATGGAGCAAAAATCAAGCCCCATTTCAAATGCCTTCAGTGCCTCTGTGTTGTCTTTTTTCACCGCATTGCCGACCACCACCAGATCCGGACCATAATCAAGATTGGCGGGGTCAAACCCGTCAGATAGGACCACCCCCTTGCTTTCCAGGTAGGTGCTCATGGGCGGATAAACATTCTGATCAGAGCCGGTAACTGCCAGTCCCATCTCTTTTAGCATGGCGGCAAGGGCGCCCATGCCCGTACCGCACGCAGCGATCAGGTGGACGGTGCGAACCGCTGAAGGGATATGATTCACTGAAGCCGATTCCTTCTGAGCAACTTCGGGTATTGGGTGTAATGTAGATTTCTTAATACCAATGGTATTTTTTGTAGGCTCGGCCCGGGGGCGGTGCCATCCCTATGACCGGCCCAATTCATCGAACACAGTTTCCGCTGCGGCAATGGTTCTGTCAATATCCGCATCCTCATGGGCGGCTGAGACAAAAACCGCTTCAAACTGTGATGGCGGCAGGTAAATGCCCTTATCAAGCATCTGGCGAAAATACGCTGAAAACATTTCTAGATCGGCGGTTTTGGCATCCGCAAAGCTTCGAACCGGCGTCTCGGTGAAAAAGATGCCCAGCATGGCGCCCACGCGATTTAAAACCGCTTTAACTCCGGCTTTTTGAGCGGCATTTAACATCCCCTCGCCCAATCGCTTAGATTTTTCTTCCAGCTTGTCATAGAAACCGGGCTTTTTGATCTCGGTTAATGCGGCAATGCCCGCGGCCATGGCCAAGGGATTGCCGGCCAAAGTGCCGGCCTGATAGACTGGACCTTCCGGCGCGGTCTGCGTCATAATTGCCTTTTTCCCCCCATACACGCCGACCGGGAGTCCCCCGCCGACGATTTTGCCGAATGCAGAGAGATCCGGCGCAATGCCGTACAATGCCTGGGCGCCGCCATGGGCAACCCGGAAGCCGGACATCACTTCATCGAAAATCAGCACGCTGCCGGTTTTTTCGGTCTGCTTGCGCAGCTCTTCCAAAAACCCCGAAACCGGCGGCACCAAGCCCATGTTGCCCGCCACCGGTTCCACAATCACGGCCGCCACCTCGCCGCCCTGTTCTTCCATCACTGACCTAAACGTTTCAATGTCATTATAGGGAAGCGACAGGGTGTGCTTGATCATGTCCTCGGGCACCCCCGGGCTGCCCGGAATTCCCAACGTCGCCACGCCGGAGCCGGCCGCCACAAGCAGGGTGTCCGCATGGCCATGATAGCAGCCGTCGAATTTGATGATCTTACTGCGCCCGGTATAGGCCCGGGAAATCCGGATGGCGCTCATGGTCGCCTCGGTGCCGGAGTTGACCATGCGCACCATCTCGAGGCTCGGCACGGCTTCAACTATCATTTCAGCGAGCTTTATTTCAAGGTCAACCGGCGCTCCGAAGCTGGTACCCCGATGAAGCACCGATTCAATCGCCTCAATTATCGACGGATGGCCGTGGCCTAATATCATCGGCCCCCATGACCCCACGTAATCGATATACTGGTTGCCGTCCGCATCGATCAGGGTAGCGCCCCTGGCCTCTTTTATAAATACCGGGTCCGTTCCCACTGACCGGCAGGCGCGGACCGGGCTGTTAACACCGCCGGGAATCAATTGCCTGGCCCTTTCAAACAGCTCGCGGGAGTTTTTATACTTATCCATAATTTTGGCTTCCTTTCATTGTCCCCATTATAAAACCGTTGACAGATTTCTTTTCAAAACGATAGACACGTTAACAAAGAGCCGTATTTTGGTCAAGCAAGGGGTTATTTCAAGAGAAATTGATCTATGGGAAAGCAAAGCCCGGCAGAACAATTTGCCAAACTATGCGAATACATACTGGGACGCCGGCCGGATGAATTCGGGCTGGTGCCGGATGAAAACGGCTTTGTCAAACAAAAGGAGTTCCTTAAAGCGATAACCGAAAGCGACGGCTGGGGCCACATCCGGCAGAGCAGTATTAACGAGATGATACTGGTCTGCCAGAATCCGCCGGTTGAGATACAAGCTAACCTGATCCGCGCCAAAGACCGCAGCCGCCTGCCCCGGCGCCAGTACTGCGAAAATCCGCCCAAGCTGCTCTACATCTGCATCCGGAAAAAATCCTATCCAGCGGTGCTGGATAAAGGCATTCGGCCCACCTACCAGGCCGAGGTCATCTGCGCGGAAGATCCTGAGATGGCGGAAAAAATCGGCAAGCGGCGGGACAACCAGCCCATCCGCCTGACCATTCACACAAGCAAAGCCGAAGCCGCCGGCATCCTATTTTACCAGGCCGGCGAAGGATTATACACCACTGACTATCTGCCGCCCGAGTGCTTCACCGGCCCGCCCCTGCCCAAGGAACCTGAAAAACCGGCCAAGCCGGAACAACCCGCCAAACCGCCCCATCCCGGCTCGTTTATGATGGAGCCGGAAAAGCCCAAGTCCAAGCCGGATAAAAGCAAGCCCAAATGGAAAAAAGATAAAAAACGCGCCAGAAAAGATAAGAAACAATTGTGGCCGGATGAATATTGACCCGTCGGCTGTATTAAAAACCGTTGACAAACCGTTTGCCATTCGATAATAAAAATTTTTTGTTTAAAGGGCCGTTAGCTCAACTGGCAGAGCAACTGACTCTTAATCAGTAGGTTCGGGGTTCGATTCCCTGACGGCCCACCAACTGTTTGTTTTTTAATTAAAATCTAATCCTTGCTCTGGCCTGCTGATGCACGGGCCGGGGCTGCTTAACCCGCAAGGAGGATGCATGAACAGATACGAAACCGTATTTATTATTGATCCGGATATCAGCGAGCCGGATCAGCAAGCCATTGTCGACAGGATCCGTTCCTTGATCAGCCAGCATGCCGGAAAACTCCTCGTTTTCGACGACTGGGGTGTGCGCAAATTCGCCTATGAAATCCTGAAAAAAAAGCAGGGGCACTACATCCGCATTGAATATGCGGGCGATGGTGATCTGGTTTATGCCATTGAGCGATTTTTCCGGATTGATTTTCGACTGCTGAAATTTATGACCATCGTCCTGGAGAAAAATGTCGATCCGGATTCCCTGCCCGCAGAAGAGCCTGAAATGTCTTTTACTTCGACTATTTCCCCTGTAGCACCGGCTGCCGAGGAAAAACCGGAGCAACCCGCAACCCCGGAAACCGAAGTAACCCAGGAACCGGAAACGCCTGAAGAGGCGCCCGAGGCAGAAGCATCCCCGGAAACCGAAAGCGAAACAAAGGAATCCTAAAATGGCTTTTAATCCTAAGAAACGATATTATCACCGGCGAAAAGTCTGCCGGTTCTGTGCAGACAGCACCCTGAAAATTGATTATAAGGATCCCAATACCCTGCGGTATTTTATCACGGAACGCGGCAAGATTATTCCGCGACGGATATCCGGAACATGCGCAAGGCACCAGCGTCAGCTCGCTAAGGAAATCAAGCGGGCAAGAATGATCGCGCTGCTGCCGTTCGTCGGATCACTTGATCATTAATCGGGTTTTTCGGCAAACCGCGCGACGCCTGCCCAAGGAGTGATGGGAGCTTGGCAATTCCCTATCACGACAGCATGTTAAAAGATACCATCAGCGGGATTGCGCTTACCGCCCTGCTCAGTTCAATCGCGATCTCAGTTCCGATTATCGGGTTTGCCTGTCTGCTGCTTTTACCGCAGCCGGCGATTTTCTATAGACTAAAACTCGGTCGAAAACCTGGATTGGCGGTCATCGGAGCGCCAATCCTGCTGATTCTGCTGTTTTCCGGCGAATTTTTCGCGGATGCGGCCTTTCTTTTCAGCATGCTGGGGCTCGGTTTTTTTATGGGAGAGTGCTTCGAGCGCCGGCTGCCTTTGGAAAAAACGGTTGGCTATGCCTGCGGCGCGGTGGTGATGGCAGGTCTTTTTGCCCTGATGGTTTATGCCAACATGATGAATGTGGGTATAATCACCTGGGTATCGGATTACATTTCAAAAAACCTGCAGATGACCCTGGTGCTTTACGAAAAAATGGGGATGCCGGAAGAATCGATCCGGATGATTGAAATGTCCATGGCGCAGATTACGTATGTGCTGTTGCGAATCCTGCCATCCCTCATTGTCGCCGGCCTGCTGTTTGCCGGATGGTTAAATCTCCTGGCGGCCCGGGGGCTTTTCGGCCGGTTTAAAATGACTTACGCGGATTTCGGCCCCCTGAATCGCTGGAAAGCGCCGGATTTTCTAGTTTGGGTGGTTATTGCCGGCATTGCCATGATTTTAATTCCGAGCACCGCCATCAAAGTGCTCGGGGTGAACTGCCTGGTGGTGCTGATGACGATCTATTTTTTCCAGGGCATCGCGGTGATGGCCTTTTATTTTGAAAAAAAGGGGGTTCCGCGGTTTCTGCGGGGACTCATTTATGCCTTTATCGCCATCCAGCAGTTCCTTTTGCTGGTGGTTGTGGGACTCGGCTTTTTTGATGTCTGGGCCGATTTCCGGCGCATAGACAACGCCCCGACAAATGGGTCTGGCAGCGAACCGAAGGCCGGAGATCCCCCCGAATAACCTTTTATAGACATATACACAGACTTGACCCATTTATTTAAACAAAATGGAGGATACGCCATGAAAGTTATACTCAGAGAAACCATTGAACCCCTGGGCATTGCGGGGTCTGAAGTGGATGTGAAAAAGGGCTATGCCCGCAATTATCTGGTGCCCCAGGGCAAAGCGGTCTATGCCACGTCCCAGAACCGCAAACTGATGGAGCAGCAGCGGGCCAAAATTGACCTCCAGATCGCCAAAGAGCGCAAACTGGCCGAAGAAATGGCGGCCAAACTGGAAGGCGTGGTCTGCCGTATTCAGGCCAAAGCCGCGGATGAACGGCGGCTGTACGGTTCGGTCTCCACCCGGGATATCGCCGATGCATTGGCCGCCCAGGGCGTCGAAGTGCAAAAACGGATGATCCTCTTGAAAAACCCGATCAAGGAACTGGGCACCTATAAGGTCCCCATCCGGGTTTACAATGATCTTGAACCTGAAATCACCGTGGAAGTGGTTCCGGCATAAATCCGGCAACAGGGGAATCTCCTGTTGCCGATGGAATCCCAACCGGCTATATGAAAAATAATTATTCCGGACCCCGGCTATGTGTATATGAGCACCTCCTCAATGCCCGCTGAAAAGGACTTTTCATTTGACAAGCTTCCGCCGCACAACCTGGATGCGGAAGAATCGCTGATTAGCGCCATCCTGCTGGATAACAACACCCTTCTGGAAATACTGGATATTCTGTCACCGCCGGATTTTTACAAGTCCGCCCACCAAATCATCTTTGAAGGCGTTACGGAGCTTTTCAGCCGGGGCGAGCCCATTGATTTGGTCACCCTGGCCGACCATATTCAGGGGAAGAACCAGCTGGAATCAATTGGCGGGGCCGTTTACCTGGCCAAACTGGTGGATGAGGCGCCAGTGCCCTCCAATGCCAAAAACTATGCGGTCATCATTCGGGAAAAAGCCACCCTCCGCCGCCTTATCACCGCAGCCAACAAGATCACCACATCCTGTTTCGAATACAGTACCAATGCCGAAGATGTAATCGATTTTGCGGAAAAGACCATTTTTGAAATCGCCGAGAATAAGAGCAGGCAGAGCATTTTCCCCATCAGCAAAATCATCGAATCCAATATCGATACCCTGGAAACCCGGCGTGGCAATAAATCGATCTTAAGCGGGGTGGCGACCGGCTACCAGAAACTCGATACCCTGACTTCGGGCTTTCAGCGGTCAGATCTTATTATCCTGGCGGCCCGGCCGGGTATGGGCAAAACCGCCCTGGCATTGAATCTGGCGAGAAACGCCGCGGTGGACGGGGAGACGCCGGTGGCCTTTTTCTCTTTGGAAATGTCCAAGGAGCAGCTCTCAATGCGGCTATTGTGCGCCGAAGCCCGGCTGGATTCGTCCCGGCTTCGGGACGGATTTTTCAGCGATGATGAATGGCTAAAGCTTATCCACGGCGCGGACACGCTTTCCAGCGCCCCGATCTATATCGATGACTCCCCTGAGCTCTCGCCCATTGAGGTCAAAACCAAGGGCCGCCGCTTAAAACGCGAAAAAAACATCGGCCTGATTATTATCGACTACATGCAGCTCATGAAGCCAAGGGCGAGCAAGGAGCGCCGGGAGCTTGAAATATCAGAGATGTCGCGCTCGTTAAAGGGGCTTGCCAAGGAACTTGACATCCCGATCATCGCCCTTTCCCAGTTAAACCGGCGGCTTGAGGAAAGGCATGACAAGCGGCCCCAGCTATCCGATCTAAGGGAGTCCGGCGCCCTTGAACAGGACGCGGATCTGGTTATGTTTATTTATAGAGATGAAATTTACAACAAGGAGGAAACCAATCCTAACAAAGGCACTGCCGAAGTCCATCTGGCCAAACAGAGAAATGGTCCGGTGGGCGTATCCTATCTGGCGTTTCTGGATGCATACACCCGGTTTGAGGATTTGGCCTATGATGACGGATTTTCCGGATAAGCGTGCGGCATAGGGGCTTCAAACCTGGCCAATCCTGGATCGCTTTGGGAATATGAGAAATGCCTTTAAAGGTCGTCAAGCATTTTAGATGAAAAAAATTTTTGGAAATACCAACGGCTTGAAGGCCGTTCAGATCAAACGCATTGAAACCCTTTACCATCATCGCATTTCGCCTGAGGCAATTATCAGCGAGGCCCTGGCGGAAGAGATCTGCGCCATTTCCCATGAAATCCGACGGCAGGTCGGACTTCTGATCAATCGCTCCGGTAAAATCGATTCTGTGATCATCGGGGATCATCAGGGCATCATGCTGCCGGACACCAGCCACTACAAAGCGCCGCCCGGCCGTCTGAAAGGTTTGCGCTGTGTCCATACCCACTTAAAACAGGAACCGCTGACACCCGATGATCTGACCGACCTGGCACTGCTTCGGCTGGATCTGATGGGGGCCATTACCCTATCAGATGAGGGAGTCCCCGGGGTGCTGCATTTGGCGCATATATTTCCGGGCCAGTCCGCCGAGTACCCCTATGAGATATATCCGCCAAAGGATCTCACCCAGATAGACATCAACTGCACCGAGCTGATTAAAGCCATCGAGGACGAGCTCTCCCGGACCTCAGCCCTGCGGAAAATTTCGCCCGGGGAGGAGCGGGCCATACTTATCAGCGTCACCAGCGCGCCCAAGCGCCAGGCGCAGGCCTCGATTGACGAACTAAAGGAGCTGGCACGCTCGAGCGGTATCCATGTGCTGGACACGATTATTCAGCAGCGCAAACGTGTGGATCCGAAATACCTTATGGGCCGCGGCAAGGTGGAGGAATTGACCATATATGCCATGCAGCAGGGCGCCACCCTGATAGTGTTCGATCAGGAGCTCAACCCCTCGCAGATCCGCTCCATTACGGATAAGATCGAGTTTAAGGTCATCGACCGGACCCAGTTAATTTTGGATATATTCGCCCAGCGGGCCCAGAGCCGGGAGGGCAAACTCCAGGTGGAGCTGGCCCAGCTCAAATACCTGCTGCCCCGCCTGGTCACCAAGAATACGGCCATGTCCCGCCTGACCGGCGGTATCGGCGGCCGCGGCCCGGGGGAAACCAAGCTTGAAATCAACCGACGCCGGGTGCGGGACAAGATCAGCCGGATCGAAAAAGAGCTGTCCAATGTGATCAAACAACGCCAGCAGCAAAAATCCAAGCGGGAGAAAAAGGGCCTGCCGGTAATTTCGATAATCGGCTACACCAATGCCGGCAAATCGACCCTTTTAAACACCCTGACCAGGAGCGAAGTGCTGACGGAAAGCCGCCTGTTTGCCACCCTTGATCCGTCCAGCCGGCGGCTTAAATTTCCCCAGGACACCGAGGTCATTATCACGGATACGGTGGGCTTCATCAAGGATCTGCCCAAAGAGCTGAAAGTCGCCTTTCGTGCGACTCTGGAGGAACTGGAAAGCGCGGATCTTCTGCTCCACGTCATTGATGCCGCCAACCCGGATTATCCGGCCCACATCGAATCCGTGGAAAAAATTCTCTCTGAACTCGAGCTTGAGCGGATCCCGCAGATATGCGTGTTCAATAAAATGGATCTGATCGATGAAGACACAGCAGCGCATTTGGTCGCCCACTATGAGGGGAGCACCATTTCAGCAACGGACAAGCAAACCCTGATGCCGCTCATTGAAAAGATGGCCAGCATGGTGGCCCAGGCGGCTGAACCGGTATACAGCGCTGTATAAACCGATTTAACCGAATACGTTGACAATGCGCTGGCAGGTATTAACATATTGACGAACCGATGAAGGCTAAGATAAGTTAAATATATATGGATCTCAATGAAATCAAAAACGCCGGTATTGGCGCTGCTTACAAAAGCGCTAAAATACTAAATGACTATTATGGCCGCCTGACCCATATTGAAAAAAAGGGGCCCACCGACTTGGTCACGGATGCGGATGTGGCCTCTCAGAATGCCATTATTGAAACGATTCAGGCTAAATTTCCGGATCACTGTATTCTGGCTGAAGAAAACGGCTATGATCAGTTGAATGCGGCGGAATGCCAATGGATTATTGACCCTTTGGACGGAACCACCAATTTTGCCCATCAGATCCCCATTTTCTGCATTTCGATTGCGTTTGCCGCGGAAGGGAGAACCCGGGTGGGCATTGTATTAAACCCGGTGAATGGCGAGCTTTTTACTGCGGTGGAGGGTCAGGGGGCCGCACTGAATGGGCGCCCTATCTCGGTTTCCGGGCAGACCGAAATTTCCGAGAGCCTCCTGGTAACCGGATTCCCCTATGCGTTTCAGGCCATCATCCAGCCGGTGATGCAGCGGTTTCAACAATGCCTTCAGGCGGCACGCGGCATTCGGCGCCTGGGGTCGGCCGCGCTGGATCTGTGTTATGTGGCCTGCGGCCGGTTTGAGGCATTCTGGGAAGAAAACCTGCATCCCTGGGATACAGCGGCCGGGACGGTCATCGTTGAAACGGCCGGCGGCCGTGTCACCGATTTTTCCGGGAACCCTTTCAGCCCGGATAAAAAAGAAATTCTGGCCAGCAACGGCCATATACATGAAGCGGTTCGATCACTACTGCTTAGGATCTGAGAAGATATTACATATGATGGAAAAAATTTACAAAACCGACAGTGACGATAATTTTGTGGAATGTTTCGGCCAATTCAATTTTGATCATACCATATGCCGGAAACATTGCGCCGTGCGCCTCCGGTGCGCCATAGAACAGGGCGAACAGACGCGCATAGAGCAGATTGAGGACTGGATGGCGGTTCAGGAAATGCCGTCAAAAATTCAATAACCCATTCAACTTCGATGGCAAAGTGAAAAATCAGGACAGGCGCATCTTGCCGGGATTGAGTAGCCCGGCCGGATCAAAGGCCTGCTTGATCCGTTTCATCAGCGCCAGCATCTCCGGAGAAATTTCCTTGGCCATATACTTCGCCTTGGAGATACCAATGCCGTGCTCACCGGAGATCGTCCCGCCCAGTTCAAGGGTATAATCAAAAATTTCTTCGACGGCTGCTTCGGCTTTTTCAAGGGCTGCCGGATCCTTTTTATCCAGCATGATGTTGAAATGAATATTGCCGTCTCCGGCGTGGCCGAAGCTCACCATGGTGAGGCCCGTGCGTTGGCTGAGATTTTGAATTTTTCGAACCATGTCCGGAATCCGGCTGCGCGGGACCACAATGTCCTCATTGATTTTATCCGGCGCCAGGGCATAAAGCGCCGGTGATATGGATTTTCTGGCCTGCCAGAGCTGTTTGGCGGCCTCCGGCGTCGCGGCTGTTTCAACCCTTATGGCCCCAACCTCCCGGCACAGGGATTCGATCGCTTCTGCCGACTGCATAGCAATTTCAGGCGATCCATCGACCTCAATGATCAACAGGGCCGCCACATCTTCAGGGAAACCGATTTCTAAATAGCTTTCCACGCATCTGATCGAGGCATTGTCCATATATTCGATGGTACGCGGGATAATGCCCCTCCGGATAATTTCAGACACAGCCTCCGCCGCGATATCCATTTGATCGTAAAACGCGGTCAGGGTCCTTACCGTCTCGGGCAGCGGCAGCAGGCGCAGCGTCAGGCGAGTGATGATCCCCAGCGTTCCCTCCGAGCCGGTGATCAGGCGGGTCAAATCATAACCCACCACGCCCTTGGCGGTCTTGACGCCGGGCCGGATAATTTCCCCCGTGGGCAGCACCACCTCCAGGCCCAGCACGTAATCCCGGGTCACGCCGTATTTAATCGCTTTCGGACCGCCGGCGCATTCCGCTACATTGCCGCCAAGGGTTGAAAAATCCGAACTTGACGGATCCGGGGGATAGAACAGGCTTTTTTCCTCAACGGCCCTTTGAAGCGCACCGGTTACCACTCCGGGCTCAACATGGACGATCAGGTTATCCGTATCTATTTCGAGAATCCGGTTAAACCGGGTCATCACCACCACCACCCCGCCGGATACCGGGATGGCGCCGCCGGACATGCCGGAGCCGGCGCCCCGCGGGATCACCGCAAACTGATGCGCATTGGCAAGCTTAAGAATCTCGGCAATCTCTTCGCTTTTTTCCGGAAACACCACGGCATCCGGCAAGGCCTCTGTTTTCGTGGCGTCAAAGGCGTAACAGAGGCGTTCCTCTTTTGCCTGGCTGCAGTTGTCTTTGCCGACGATGCGCTGGATCTGCTTAAACCCCTCAGGGGTGATCGGTCTTACCGGCATAATAGCTATCAGGTCAAAACTTACCGTCTAAGAGCTGCTTGTCAATCCGCTCCACCTGTTTCTGGACTTCACTTTTGACCTTTATCTCATTTTCGATGTTATTGATGGAATAGATCACCGTGGCGTGATAGCGGTTAAAACTCCGGCCGATGGATTGGATGGATTGCTTGGTATGGCGGCGGGCAAGATACATGGCAATCTGGCGGGGGCGGACCACGCCTTTCTTACGCGAATTGGATGCGATTTCCTTTTCGGTAATGCCAAACTCCTTGCACACCACCTTTTTTATAGAGCCCAGGGTGATGGCCTTTCGGGTGATCGCCAGATTTTTGACCACACTTTTGGCAAGCGATAAATCCACATCCATATTCAGCAGCCGGGATTTGGTGGCCACCCCCAGTAGGCCGCTCTCCAGAAGCCGAACATTCTCGGTCAGCTCGCTGGCCATATATTCGAGTACCTGATTTTCGAACTGATATCCGTAATAATCGGATTTATACTTTAAAATTTTAAAGCGCGTGGAAAAATCCGGGGTCTGGATTTCCGAAACTACGCTTTGTGAGAGCCGGGACTTGAGATGCTCGCACAGCTTGGGGATATCCTTTAATGGCATGGTGCTGGAAAAGATAATTTTTTTGCCGGAATCGTAGAGATAATCGAGGGATAATGCCAGCTCATCCTGCGTGCGGGTGCGGCCGGATAAAAAATGGATGTCATCCAACAGCAGCACATCGCAGTTGTTCCGGTATTTTTCCTTGAACTCCGTGATAGAGCTGTTTCTCAAAGAATTGACCATATCAGTGGTAAAATCCTCGGCGGTAATATACATCACCCGCTCGTTCGGAAAGGCTGAGAGGATCTTATGGCCCACTGCCTGGGATAAGTGGCTTTTGCCCATGCCCGGCTGGGACAATAAGAAAAGCGGCGGGAATTTGTTTTTCTGAGACGCCAGAGCCACCGCCGCATTATAGGCAAAGGTGGAATTTTCGCCGACCACAAAGCGATCAAATGTAAATTCCTTGCGCAATAGCCGCCCATACCTCGGCTGGCAGTTCATGGCCGGAATGTCCAACTGGATATCATCTGGGATTCGGGTTCTATCTTTGTATTTTTTGCCATTGCCATTGCCATTTGCTTTGCTATCACCACCGTTATGGGTGACTTCAAGTAAAAGCTTTAACTGACGGCCGGCCAGCCGGGTCAATTCGCTTTTTATCAACCCACCGAAATTCTCCCATACCCGCCTTTTGAACAAAATATTCGGGCATGCCAGTACAATGCCGTCATCCGAAGCTTTTAAAAACTCTACCGGCTCAATCCACATTTTATAGACATGGGTGGGGGTGGACTCCTTGATCGACGCCTTCACACTTTGCCAGATTTTTTCCATAAGAACACGACCTCGCCGAGCAGTAAGGATTCAAAAAAAACTTGTTGTCAAAAGGGTCTTTCGCTAAAAAGACAATACAAAATGAATAGTGCGCAAAAACACTCTGTGTGGCAGGTGAAACCTATATAAAAAGGAAACTTTGGATTTTTAAGGTTTTGAATTGATTTGGGAAAAATTTAGCGATCCGCAGCAATCAATTAGCCCCCTTTATAATCTATGTCCGCCGGCGGGTCAAATAGGATCAGATGCGAAAATGACGCATTTGGACCCCATCTTTGAACAATATATATATATCTGATTTTTTTGATTAAACTTTAAACTCAATAGTACAACTAGTTCAATGTGCAATGAAATTTTAACAGCGCCCAAAGGCTCAGCATATATGGGAAGAACCGGTTTTTCGGCGATGGTCGGATTATGGCCGAATTGACCAAAATCGTCCATTTTTTAAAATTTTCTTTGATTTTTACCGATATTTGATTTTTCGGTGACAATCCGGTGACGAATGCGCCCGCCAAAAACTCGATCCGGAAAGATTTTAGGCAATTAACGTAAACGTCACAAAAGGCAGAAAACACAGTATTTATGAAAAAATCTGATAAATTTCAAAAAGATAAAAACTTCCAAAAAATTAAAATTTTTTATTTACGAAAAAAAACACATGTCACCGATTAGACCCGGACTGGAAAAGTTTATCGCCAATCCCCCACCGGAGCTGGAGGGCCAGCGGATTGGCCTCTTGTGTAACCCGGCATCCATCGACCGTAGCTATTGCCATGCCAAAGACTTGATTCAGCAGCGATTTCCCGGCCGGTTCACTGCCCTCTTCTCCCCGCAACACGGCTTTTATTCCGAAAAACAGGATAACATGGTGGAGTCAGAGGATTTGATTGATCCAGAGACCGGCCTTACCGTTTTCAGCCTTTACGGCAAATCCCGTATACCTACTGCCGCTATGCTCGATCGCATTGACATTCTGCTCATTGATTTGCAGGATGCGGGCACACGGGTCTATACCTTTGCCACGACGATATCCTATTGCCTTGAAACCGCCAGTGAAATGGACAAACCGATAATCCTCCTTGACAGGCCGAACCCGGTCAATGGCATCCAGATAGAAGGCAACCAGCTTAAAAGGTCGTTCGCCTCATTTGTCGGCCGCTACCCCATCCCCATGCGCCACGGGATGACCCTGGGCGAATATGCCCGCTATATTAATGCAGCCCATGACATCGGCTGCCGTCTTCAAGTTATCCCAATGGATGGATGGCGACGGTGGATGTATTTTTCCGATACCGATCTCCCCTGGATTCCGCCGTCACCCAATCTACCGACCGTTCAATCCGCCATGGTCTACCCCGGACAGGTGATCCTTGAAGGCACCAATATCTCCGAAGGCCGAGGGACGACCACGCCCTTCGAGGTTTTGGGCGCCCCTTTTATCAAACCCGACAAAATCGCAGCCTTCATGGGCGGCTATCATTTTCCCGGCGGGGTGCTCCGGCCGGTGGCATTTGAGCCCATGTTTCACAAATGGCAGCATGAGATCTGCAGCGGATTTCACCTCCATATCACCGAGCCCCGCGTCTACAATGCGTATCAGACGAGCTTAAAACTGGTCCAGGCGGTGATGTATCATCACCCGGAAAAATTCGAGTGGCGAGCCCCCCCGTATGAGTATGAATGGGAAAAGCTGCCGATCGATTTGATCCTGGGGGATGCTGCCATCCGCGAGCGCCTTGAACGCTTTGAACCGGTGGAAAGAATTGAAGCCGACTGGCAGGATGATTTAACTGATTTTCAAGAAAAAATAAGACCCTATCTTTTATATGGATAATAGCGGCAAAAACAAAGCAAACGGTTTGGCATCGCAAATTTCGCAATGGGTGCGCAAACGATTCAAAAAAAATAAAGTATGGATGGCCATGGACGGGGCGGGCCAGCCGGTGATGGATAACAACAAGGTGTTGATCAAATACCAGCTGGACCAACCCCACGAATATTGGGTGCGCGTGGAGAATATTGAGGCCATAGGAGAGGATGCCTTGGAAAATAAACCCGCAACCGCTACGCCCCACCCGAAAAAAAAGCAGCCAACGGATACCCCTTTGATCCCTTCGGCCGGCGAAACGGCTACATCAGACACCGACGCGATCCACGTCTATACCGACGGGGCCGCCTCCGGCAATCCCGGGCCGTCCGGCATCGGCGTGTTTTTGCAATATGGGGCATATGAACGCGAAATCTCCCGATACATCGGTTCAGCGACCAACAACATTGCCGAATTAAAGGCGGTTAAAACCGCCTTGGAGGCAATTAAGCGAAAGGATATGCCCGTCCGGCTGTATACGGACAGCAGCTATGTGCTCGGTTTGCTGACACGCGGCTGGAAGGCGCATAAGAACAAAGAGCTGGTCACGGCCATTCGAAAGCTCTGCGAAGAATTTAAGGATTTAAAGTTGATCAAGGTTAAGGGGCACGGCGGGATTTGCGGCAATGAAAAAGCGGATCATCTGGCGACCAGCGCGATTAAGAAGCATGCCCCTTAAATCGCGCTATTAACAGAAAAATCGGAAATAAAAACCCCGCCGGAAAAATTCCGCGGGGTTTAATCGTTTGTTCAGAAACGCCGGCTGAAAAATGTTACTTGGATTTCAGGGATTCAATCTCTTTTTTCAGCTCTTCATTCTCTCTTTTGTATTTTTCCACTTCGTTTTCCGGTTCCGTATCCGCTGGGGCCACATTGCCCTCTTTCTGCCAGGTATCCTTTAGTTCATCGAAGCCGAGATACAGCGCCAGGCAACCACCAAGCAACAGCATAACCGGCACGGCACCGGCCAAAAGCTGTAAAAACGCATTAAACCAAATCGCCAATCCGATCACACCAATTACGGCTGCTATCGCGCCCCCAATTAACGTTTTCATAAAGCTGCACCCTCCTTTAATAAGTTACGTTCCTAATCCTATAGAACCTTATAGACATCGTTTGATAATTAAAATTGACACCTACCACAGACCCATGGGTAAAGCAAGGCAAAATTTCTTGTGCCGCATAGATTCTGCACCTTCCGCTAAAGCCCGTCAAAGATAATGCGCTTGAAAAGCAGCCGACAAATTGTTAAAACCAAATATCTTTTTAAAACCGAGTCGATCCATATGAGTCTTAAAAAACTGCAAAAAAATATCCGATCATGGTGGGACAAGCGAGTCTCCGGCGCCTATCACCCCTTTACCTGCTATCTGCCCCCGAATACCGGACTTATCGCCCGGTTGATTTTAAAGCTCCTTTTCACGGGCATTCAGGTGGACTCCCAACTCCCTGATTTACCCCGCTATGCCGAGAACAAGGACCGGATTATCATCTATGTGAACAAATACAAAAGCTACTTTGAGTACCTGTTTTTTCATACCCGGTTCCGTCATGACGGCCTGCCGCACCCGGGCATCGGGTTTGATTACCGGATTATATTCTGGCAGCCCCTGATGCGGCTGTTTAAGATTATCCTTTCGCATGTCAACTATTTCGTCAAACACCTGGCCCTTCCGGACCCTTACAAAAGCGGCTATATCCGTGACAAACTGATGGCCGGTAATGCAGCGCTCCTTTCTTTGGTTGAGGAAAAGGGGTTTTACCGCCGGTTCGTCAAATCCAAACCCGACCCCCTCCATTACCTAATTGAAATCCAAAAACGGATCGATCGGCCGATCTATTTTTATCCGCAGCTGATGCTATTTGGCAAAGCCCCGGAAAAAACGCGCCTGACATTTATTGACATGCTGTTCGGGACCAATGAGAATCCGGGCCGCATCCGGCGTCTGGTCGCACTGATCAAAAACCCCAAAACCATATTCATTGAGGCCTCAGAGCCCCTTTCCCTTCAACATTTTTTGGCCCGGCCGGAAATTGCCAAACTTTCATCCAAAAACCAGGCGGTCGCCCTTCGGCGCCATCTGCTCGGACAAATCAACCGCCACCGCCAGAGCATTACCGGGCCGACGCTCAAATCCCGCCTGGAAATCATGGAAGAGCTGCTGACCCGGCAGGATGTTCAGAATTTTATCGCCGACTATGCCCGGGAATCCAATATATCGCTCCACCAGGCGCACAAGCAGGCGGCCGACTATCTGGATGAAATCGCCTCTAACTATAATCTGAAAATGATCCGGATATTTGATGTGCTCCTGCGCTGGATGTTCCGCACCATTTTTGAGGGCATGGTGATCGACTACAGCGGCCTGGACCAGGTGAAGCGGATTTCCAGAAACGCCCCCCTGATCCTGGTGCCCTGCCATAAAAGCCATCTGGATTACCTGATCCTGTCCTATGTTTTTTTCAATAACAATATGCCCTGCCCCCTGATCGCCGCCGGCAAAAACCTCTCGTTCTGGCCCCTGGGGCCCATATTCCGGGGCGGGGGCGCTTTTTTTCTCCGCCGGACCTTTAAAGGCGAAAAACTCTATCCCAAGGTATTTGCCGCCTATATCCAGAAAATCATCGACGAGGGCTTTTATGTGGAATTCTTCCCGGAAGGCGGGCGAAGCCGTACCGGAAAGCTGCTGGCCCCTAAAATCGGCCTGCTGTCGTTTATCCTGGATGCCTACCAGAACATTCGCTGGAGTGATATGATGTTTGTGCCCATCTATATCGGCTATGACCGGGTGCTGGAGGAGAAGGCCTATATCCATGAGCTCGAAGGCGGGAAAAAGGCCCCGGAAAACCTGAAGAACATGCTCAAAGCCAGAAAATTTTTAAAACGGAAATATGGCAAAATCTATTTAAACTTTAACGAGCCTATCTCCCTGAGACACTATCTGAAACAAATCGACCCGGAATTAAACGAGGCCGTTCATGATTCCAAGCGAACCTCCCTGCACTTAGGACGCCGGCTGATTGGGGCGATCAACCAGGTCACCGTGGTCACCCCCTACGGGGTGCTGGCAGCCTCCATTTTGAACTGCGGCCAGAAACGGTTTTACTACAACCAGCTGTTCCATATCGTGGAGACCTATATGACCTTTCTGTTGAATCAGGGCGCCAACCTCTCAGACACCCTGATCATTGACCGAAACAGCGCCTTCCGGCACGTGCTCGATACCCTTGTTCAAAACAAAATCGTGGAAAAAAGCACCACGGAAATAACCACGGCCAGCGAATCCAATCCCCTGTTTAAAATCAGCAACAGCCGGCGGCCGGCCCTGGAATATTACAAAAACAACGGCCTTATCTGTTTTATTCCCGGCGCCTTTACGGCCATGGCCATTCTCCATGCCGATGCATTCCAGTTTTCCGCAGGCGATCTGCATGCGAGCTATGGTTTTCTCCAGGACCTGTTTTCCAATGAGTTTATTTTTGAAAATGAACTGCCGATTGAGCACACGGTTCGAAAGACCCTCAAGTCCTTTATTGATGACGCCATCCTGATGCCCCATCCAACGCTGCCGGAGACCTATAACATCACCTCGGCCGGCTACCGGAAGCTCCATATGTTTGCAGCCTTTCTGGCGCCCTTTTTCGACTCCTACTGGGTGGTCCTCAATTACATGATGCACTATACCAAGCAGCCCATCCTGGAAATCAAGGATTATATGAAAAAGATCCAGGCCATGGGCAACCGCATGTACAAGCGAAATGAAATCCACCGAAAAGAGGCGCTGACCAAAATCAACTATCAGAATGCGGTCGCCTATTTTACCAGCAAAGGGCTGACCAGCCCGGAGACCGACCCGGAATCTTTTGACGACTATCTGGAAAAAATCGAAAACTACCGCAAGTACCTTCAGGAAAAGATGCCCCTGCTGTCTTAGCGGAGTTTTAAGCCTATTCGAATGATGCATCAATGAAGGCCCTGATTCTCGCAGCCGGCTACGGCACCCGCCTCCGACCCTATACGAATACCCGGCCCAAACCCCTGTTTCCAATTGGCGGCGAGCCTGCCATCGGTCGCATGATTCATCAACTGATTGCCGCCGGCTGTACCGGCATCATCATCAATACCCATCATTTGGCAGATCAGATTGCCGCGTATGTGGAAAGCCGGTCTTGGCCCGTCCCGGTTACGACCCGGTATGAGCCTTGCATACTGGGCACCGGCGGGGCGATCCGGAATGTGACCGATTTTCTGGATGACTCGCCCTTTCTGGTGATAAACAGCGATATTGTGACGGATCTGGATCTTAACGCCGTATATGCGTATCATTGCCGCCAGGACTGGTCGGCTACCCTGGTCATGCATCACCATAGGGATTTTAATTCCGTCGTGGTTGACAGGGAGCATTTTATCCGTTCATTTGCCGCCGAAAATTTGTCAGAAAATGATGCCCTCCTCGCCTTTACCGGTATTCAGGTACTGGACCAACCGGTTATTTCATTTATCCCCCGGGATCAGGCTGTAAGCAGCATTGCTATCTACCAACGGCTGCTGGAGCGGGGCGATCGGATCAAGGCCTTTGTACCGGATGCCTTTTACTGGCAGGATATCGGCACACTTTCGCGGTATCAATCGGCGGTGCTGGATCAAACAGCCCCTGCGGTCTTTTTAAAAGCCTATGGCCGCGAGCTGAAAGCATCCGACATTCAATGCGACAAATTAAAAGGCGATGGATCGGATCGGCAGTGGTATCGCCTGAGCGCCCACCGCTGCTCGCTTATTATGGCGGACCACGGCATCCAGGTAGATGATGCGGTTTGCGAGATTGATTCGTTTGTCACCATCGGCCGGCATCTTTTTGAAAAAGGCGTGCCGGTGCCGCAGATTTTTCTTCATGAACGCTTTGCCGGCTTGGTATTTCTGGAGGATCTGGGCGACACGCTCTTATATGACTGGCTGCGCTCCAATAAAACGCAGAATGCGGTGGTCGCCATTTATCAGAAAGTCATTCGCGAATTAATCCGCATGGCCGTTTCAGGCGCACAAGGCTTTGATCCGGCGGTGGCCTATCAGGGGCCGGTCTATGACAAGGGCCTGATTCTTCAAAAAGAATGCCGATATTTTGTGGAGGCCTTTTTGAACGGATACTTCCACCTGAATCATTCGTATGAAGCGTTTGCCGGTGAATTCTCCCGGCTGGCTGACAACGCCATGGAAAACAGCATTTCCGGGTTTATGCACCGGGATTTTCAGTCGCGAAACATTATGCTTAAAAATAATGACATCTACTTCATCGATTTCCAGGGGGGGCGGACCGGACCGGTCCAGTATGATCTGGCCGCGCTTTTGGCAGATCCCTATGCCGCGCTGCCGCAGCCGATCCAGGACAAGCTGCTTGAATTCGCGATCAATGAATTCAAAACACACCAGGCAATTGATCGGCACCGTTTCCTGGCGGGCTATAAAGCCTGCCGGGTGTGCCGGCTAATGCAGGCGCTCGGGGCATTCGGCTTTCTCACCCGGGTTAAAAATAAGCCTTTTTTTAACCAGTTCATACCGACGGCCGTAAACACTCTGAAACAGGATCTGACCGGCAGGCACGCGCAATTCCCGGCACTTTCCAAAGCAATTGATACCGCAGCAGCGAGAGCCTCGGAAATTTTTTCAACCCGCCTTGACGTTTAATGAATTTTCATTCAGTATCAAATAAACGTATTATGCCTGATTCGAAATATTTATAGGAGGTCCCCGGATGAACCGATTAAAACTGATGGTAAACGGTCTGCCTGGAAAAGTGGCCACGGTGATCGCCAAGCATGCGATTGCCGATGAGACCGTGGAATTTATACCGCAATCCATGACCGGCCCGGCCATCGATGAAGACGAAATGCCCCTGGATGATGTCCGTATCCGCCTGATTAAGCCGCAGAATCGGGATCAGGCCCTCCAGGCTATCCAATCCAGCGAGGGCGAATTCATCAGCATTGATTTCACCCTGCCGGACGCGGTCAATGAAAACGCCCAATTCTACTGCCGCCATAAACTTCCCTTTGTCATGGGCACTACCGGCGGCGACCGGGAAAAGCTTGCGCAGACCATCGCCGAATCCGGTATATCCGCAGTCATCGCCCCGAACATGGCCAAGCAGATCGTGGGCTTTCAGGCCATGATGGCCTATGCGGCGGAGAACTTCCCCGGCCTGTTTGACGGCTACCACCTTGGAATCAAAGAATCCCACCAAAAGACCAAGGTGGATACCAGCGGCACGGCCAAGGCCATGGTCGGGTATTTCAATCAGCTGGGCCTTGATTTTTCCGAATCAGACATCGTCAAAATCCGGGACCCGGAAATCCAGAAAAAAGAGTGGGGGGTGCCGGAGGCCTACCTGGATGGCCACGGCTGGCATACCTATACCCTAACCTCTCAGGATCAAACCGTTCAGTTCTCCTTTTCCCATTTTGTCAATGGCCGCGAGATCTATGCCTGGGGCACCCTGGATGCGGCCCGGTTTTTACAGGCCAAAATGGGCCAGGGCATTCGGGGCCAGACATTTTCCATGATCGATGTATTAAAAGGAGCTTAAATCCCATGCGGCATGCGGCACTCTGGTTGGCACTGATTTTTATGGCAGCTGTTCTGGCGGCGGCACCGGCGCATTGCGAAACCCGGTATCCGGGAGAGGACTGGAAAGACCGGCCGGATCCCCTGGCCTCGCCCCATGCGCAAAAAGGCGGGGAGGTCAAAACATTCGGCGGCCAGTATCCCAAGAGCCTGAATTACTACCTGGACAATAACACCCTTTCCGCTGAGGTGTTCGGCGCCATGTTCGAGACCCTGCTTGCCATGAATCCGATAACCCTTGCCTATGAGCCGGGGCTGGCAGACTGGTGGACGATCTCGGATGACAAAAAAACCTTTACGTTCCACCTGAACCCGGATGCCCGATGGAGCGACGGCGAGCCAATAACCGCCGAAGATGTCCAGTGGACCTATGACGTGATCATGGATCCCAAGCATCTGACCGGGCCTCATAAAATCAGCATGGAGCGGTTTGACCGGCCGGAGATCGTTGACAAACTTACCATCCGGTTTACCGCCAAAAAAGTGCACTGGAAAAACCTTCAGGCCGCCGGCGGTTTTCATATCCTGTGCAAGCATGCCTATAAAAACAAAGATTTTAATAAAATCAACTTTGAATTTCCGGTGGTTTCCGGCCCCTATGCGTTAGGAGAAATCGAGGAAGGGCTGTTTATTCAGATCAACCGCCGGTCTGACTGGTGGGAGGCGGATGCCCGGCGCAACCAGGGCAAATTCAATTTTGACACCATCACCTACCGTTTCTACGCCGAGCGCACCAATGCCTTTGAAGCCTTTAAAAAGGGAAACATCGATATCTTTCCCATCTATACCTCACGGATATGGATCAATGAAACCAAAGGCACGGCGTTTTTCAAAAATCATATCGTCAAGCAAAAGGTCTACAACCACAAGCCGGTGGGATTTCAAGGCTTTGCCATGAACATGCGAAAACCGCCGTTTGATGACGTCCGGGTGAGAAAGGCCATGGCATACCTTCTGGACCGTCGGAAAATGAACCGCACCCTGATGTACAGCCAGTATTTCCTGCATCGCTCCTATTTTGAAGACCTGTATACACCGGAGCATCCCTGCCCCAACCCACTGATCGAATTGAATAAGCAAAAAGCCCGGGAACTGCTCAAGGAAGCCGGCTGGAAGGTCAATCCGGCGACCGGATTCCTGGAAAAAAACGGACAAAAGTTTACCTTTAAGTTCCTGTCCCGGAGTTCATCCGCGGATAAATTTCTGGCCATTTATGCCGAAGACCTGAAGGATGTGGGCATTGACTTAAAAATTGATAAAAAAGACTGGGCGGCTTGGGCCCGTGATATGGATGAGTACAACTTTCAGATGACCTGGGCGGCCTGGAGTTCCGGGGTTTTCAAGGACCCGGAAAGCATGTGGGCATCTGAAGAGGCGGAGCGCAAGGGCGGCAACAATATCACCGGATTTAAAAACGAAAAAGTGGATGCGCTGATTGAAAACCAAAAAACCATTTTTGATATTCAAAAGCGCAATGCCATCTGCCGGGAGATTGACCAGATCATTTTTAAGGCGCACCCTTACGCCCTGCTCTGGAATATCGACTATACCCGGCTGCTGTACTGGAATAAATTCGGCACGCCCAGGACCGTGCTTTCCAAATACGGGGATGAGGCAAGCGCCCTGGTCTACTGGTGGATGGATCCGGATGCCAGGGCGATGCTAAACGATGCGGTGAAGCATCATATGCCCCTGCCGCCCAATCCGGGATCGGTTAAATTTGATGAGGTGTTCAACCCCTAAGCCTCTGCGGTCTTTGCGGCTTTGCGAGAGGTGATTGCTTAGGCCTCAGCCGATTGAACAATCTCGTAAACCTTGGCAATAGCCCTATCCAGATTCTCCGGGTTGGGACCGCCGGCCTGGGCCATATCCGGCCGGCCGCCGCCCCCGCCGC
>DATGCF010000006.1:0-2848 GCA_035312245.1 Desulfosalsimonadaceae bacterium | reverse complement strand
CCACGCCGGTATTCAAACAGACTTTGATATTCCGAATTGAGACCTGGTTTTCGAGGTCCCGGGCCAGTTCGGCGAATTCTTCGCGGCCCGGAGGCGCGGCCGCCAGATAGAGCTGGCCGCCCAGGTAGCCGCTTTTTTCATACAGCGTGACGTCATGGCCCCGGTCGGATGCGGCAATGGCCGCGTTCATACCGGCGGCCCCGCCGCCGATGATCATTACTTTTTTGGGCGTTTCGGCCACTTCGCAGCTAATTTCACACTCGTGGCCGGCGATTGGATTGCAGAGGCATTCCACGTGCTTTAATTTGAACAGGTTGTCAAAACAGCCCTGGGCGCAGGCCACGCAGTGGATGATCTCCTTTTCCCGCCTGGTTCGGCATTTTTCGGGCAGATCCGGATCCGCAATCAGGCTGCGGCCCATGGCCACCATGTCGCACATGCTGTCCGCAATCATTTCCCGGGCGGTTTCCGGGTCGTTGATCCGGTGGCTGGCAATTACCGGCACTTCCACCACATCCTTAATTCCGCGGGACAGATAGGCAAACGCGCCGCGGGGCACGGAGGTGGTAATCTGGGGCACCCGGGCTTCATGCCAGCCCACATTGATGCAGAGCGCATCAACGCCCGCCTCAGACACCAGGGCCTTTGCGTATTCTCGCAATTCGTCGCGGCCCTGGCCGCCCGACATGAAATCGTTTCCGTTCATCCGGACAATAAGGGGGTAATCGGCGCCCACGGTTTGCTTAATGGCCTGCATAATCTCGATGCCGAACCGGATGCGGTTTTCAAATGAACCGCCGTATTCATCCTCGCGTTTATTGGTCAACGGCGAGAGAAATTCGCTGATCAGATAACCGGTGCCGCTCAAGACCTCCACCGCATCGAATCCCGCGGCTTTCACCCGGCCGGCCGCTTGTGCAAAGCTGTCAATAATGCCTTTGATTTCCTCAATTGAGAGCTCGCGCGGGGTTTCCTTGGTCAGCCGCGAGGCGATGGGCGATGGGGCTACCGGCTGCTTGCCGTCTAAAAAGAATGAAAAATTATACCGCCCGGAGTGGTTTAACTGGACGCAGGAGCGGGCGCCGTTGTCGTTTATGGCTGATGCCAAACGTTTTAAGCCGGGAATAAAGTCATCCTTGTGCGCCCCGATGTTTAGGGTGTTGCCGGACATTTCATCCACCGTGGCGAATCCCACGGTGATCATGCCGGCACCGCCCTGGGCGCGGCGCTCGTAAAAGGCGACGAGCTGGTCGGTGACTTCAAAGTTATCCGCCATGTTTAAATGCATGGCCGGCAGGTAAATTCGGTTTTTAACATCGAGTCGGTTGATGGTGATCGGTTCAAACAATGGGTCTTGCATGGCACCCCCTGTGATTTGGAATTGATTGTAAGCTTAAAAAAATCCTCTAAAGGGCAAAATGTGTCAAGAAAAAAACTCTTATGGGCTTCGTAAAAAGCGATTTATTCGCCGTGGCGGTATTTTTGCAGAAAGTAACTTATGATTCGTATTCGTACTCGTGCTCGTAATCGGCTTTTGATTTTTTCGAGTACGATTACGAGTACGAGAACCGTCCCGTTTGCGCGGAACTGAGTACGATTAAGTTTCTTAGAAGCGGTTTATGCCGCTGCCACGGTATTTTTGCAGAAGGTAACTCAAAAGGTCGTGAAAATCCGTCCATACTGTCATTTCGAGCGACAGCGAGAAATCTTATATTTAACCTAAATTGAGCGATTTTCAAGATTCCTCGTCGCTCGCGCTCCTCGGAATGACAGTGGCGGAAGGCTCTGGAATAACGATAATTGAGCGTTTTAGGTCTTATACCATTGCTTCCACCCGGCAGGGCACAAACCGGTGAATCGGCGTGCCGATGGGATCCCGGTGGGTGTTTTGGGTCAGGTAATTGACATTTAGGCCATGAGTTTGGCCGCTATAGATCAAGCCGAATCCGTGCGGGATGAGCACTGTCCCCGGTCTTACCCGGCGGCTTGTTTCAAGTTCTCCGGCTGCGCTGCCCGCCCGGGTGCTGACCCGGACTGTCTGCCCGTCGGTCAGATCCAGTTTATCCGTATCCGCCGGATTCATGGCAATCGTGCAGGCGCGTCTGCCCTTGTTCCATTCGGGGTTGCGCATCAGGGTGTTGGCGTTGGTCTTCATATGCCGGCCGGCGTTTAAAATCAGGGGAAAGCCCTCCGGCATGTTTAAGTCTTCGGCCTCGTTTTCGGCATTCAGGGCTTTGACTTCATTTTCAAGCTCCGGAATATGGACTTCGATTTTGCCGGACGGGGTCTTGATGCCGTCCATGGGATTCTGATCATTCGCCTTGCCCACCCAAAGGCCTTCGGGCGCATTCAGAATCGATTGAAAGATCCGGTCGCCCTGGTCCATGCCGGTTTCAAAGCCGGCCCGGGCGGCGTTTTTTCTAAATGATTTGGGCGCGGTCATAAGAATTCCCCATAGGGCCGCCAGGTTAGCGCTGTCCCATTTTTGCCCCAGGGTTTGGGCCAAAACAAAGGGCATGGCGGAAAGCGCCCGGGGTTCGGTTTGGGCCCATTCCATAAGTTTGGCGCCGAATGTCAGCCGGTCGCCCGCTGCTGCCGCATGCAGGTCTTCGGGGATCTCCGGGATCAATCCCAGCCGGTCCGCCAGCCGGGTGAAGATCTGGGCTCCTTCCAGGCAGTCGCCGGGTGTTTCTACGACCGGCCGGCGCATCTGAAAGAAGACCTCGGGGTAGGTCCAGGGAAAGAAGGTGCCGTCCCAGGACTCGTAATAGGATCGGCAGGGCAGGACATAGTGGGCAAAGCGGGCGGTTTCACTCATGACGATCTCATTGACGACCAAAAGATCGAG
>DATGCF010000005.1:0-23705 GCA_035312245.1 Desulfosalsimonadaceae bacterium | reverse complement strand
GACCCCAAAAGACTCAAAGACCTGATCGAGCAAATCAGTAAAAGCCAAAATCATATGGGCCGTCTGGCCCGAGAAAAGGATAAGATTGGTGAGGCGCTATCGCAAACCGATTCGGCGCTTCGAAGGCGCGTCAAAGAGACCGGCATCTGCCCCACCTGCGGCCAGCCCATCGATGCCGAACATTTTATGAAAACCGCCCTGAACAGCAGCGGAAGCAGCATATGAATAGGGAGTATGCCAAAACCGATTACAAGGGCCTTCTGGTGATCGGAGACCCCCATTTAGAGGCCCGTATGCCGGGATTTAGAAAGGATAATTACCCGCATGTGATTCTGGAGAAACTCCGCTGGAGCCTGGATTATGCCCGAACAGAATCACTGCTGCCGATCATACTGGGTGATCTCTTTCATCTGCCCCGCAGCAACCCGAACTGGCTGCTGGTGGCGGTGATGGAGCAGTTTGATATTGACATCCTGGGCATCTATGGAAACCATGATGTGCATGAAAACACCCTGACCGATGATGACAGCATCCGGGTCATCGAGCGGGCCGGTCGGATCCGCCTCCTGAACGGGACAACCCATCAGGCTAAAATTAACGGCCGACCGGTCCTGATCGGGGGCACCCCATGGGGCCAGCGCCTGCCTGAAAAATACGAACCGGACCCGGAAACCGACCCCGCGCCCATCGTCATCTGGCTCGCCCATCATGATGTCATGGTGCCGGGCTATGAAGACCAGGGCCGCATCCGCCCCAGGGAACTCCCCGGCATCGATCTGGTGATCAACGGCCATATCCACAGGTGCCTGGGTGAAGTCCACAAAGGGGGAACCTGCTGGCTGACCCCCGGCAATATCAGCCGCCGGGCCCGAAGCGACGCGACCAAGCAGCACCGCCCGGCTGTGCTGCGCATTGATATCAGCCAAACCGGATGGTCCTATCAATATTTAGAAATCCCCCATCAGCCCTTTGACCAGGTTTTCTATGAAGCCGTATCCGACGCCGAAGCGGACGAAGAAACCGGCTCCGCCTTTGTCTCCGGCCTGGCCGAACTGCAGGCCCGGCGGACCCAGACCGGCGAGGGCCTGATGCTGTTTCTGGAGAAGAACCTGGACCAGTTTGAGGAAGATGCGGTCAGGGAAATCATGCAACTCGCATACGAGGTAACCCGAAATGACGGATCCGAAAACGGACAAGCAGACGATTGATGAACTGAAAGCGCGCTATGAAAACCTGAATAAACGAAAGATTCAGGCGGAGGCCAATCTGGAAAATGCCCGGAATCAACTCGAGGAGCTAAAGGCCCAGGCCCGCTCGGAATTCGGCACAGACGATATTGAGGCGCTAAAGAAGATGCTGGCCGACATGCAGGCGGAAAATGAGCAGAAACGCGCTGCCTACCAGGAAAACCTGGATCAGATTGAAAAGGATTTAGCAGCGGTGGCGGAAAGATACAAGCATCTTGAGGATGCGGATACGGAGGCCGGCACTAATGGCTGAAACCGAACAACTCCCCTCTCCCGCCGGGCTGCGCCAAACATTTACCCGGCTCGCCGCCTGGCAGGAGCAGACCCGAAAAGAGGCGGACCGGGTGGCAATTCGCCTGGCCGCCATCCGCCGGTACCTGGCGCTTTCCGAAAAAGTTGCTGCTGCCCTGGAGACGCTGAACGAGCAGCTATTCCGGGAACTGTTGGATCTGATTGAAAACAAACTCACCATTGCGCTTCAGGAAGTCCTGGATCAGCCCATCAAGCTAAAAGCCGCCGTAGACTGGAAGCGAAATGCCGCCAGTGTGGATTTCTGGATTGAGCGGGACGGCAATCGGGAGGACATCCTCAAAGGCCAGGGCGGGTCTGTTGCCAATATCCTGTCCGTCGGGCTTCGCATGTTCGCCCTGACAACGCTTGATGAAAACGCCCACCGGCGCTTTCTGGTACTGGACGAACAGGACTGCTGGCTGCATCCAGACCTGGTGCCCAGGCTGGTTAAAATCGTGCATGAGGCTGGAAAGGCGCTGGGGTTTCAGGTGCTCATGATCTCCCACCACGATCCGTTGTCTTTTCAACAATATGCGGACCGGCTATACCGCCTGGTCCCAAACGGCGAAACCGGGGTCTCTGCGGAGATAGTGGACGAGCGCCCAGTTGAAACCGATCGCATGGATTAAGACCTGTATATCCATCGCCTTTAGCCTTTGCCTGCCTTGACTACCCAATCCAATATGCCACTTTGTAGTATTCTCCTTACCGATCATCAGTCCCCTATGGTTGCCAGCACATAAATTTTTCGGTTAAACATTAGTTTTTTTGTTGACAACCGTTATGGACCGCATTTAATTTAATTAACGGTGATTTATTTATTTTTATAGGCAATTTCGGCAAGGCAATTCGGGGTGTGTTTTCTATCGATCTTTCGCGTTGGCGAAACTTTTGGACAACCGCCGAAGTATGACCTGACGAGTTGTACAAAAAATTATGAAAGGAGGTGCTAAACGTGGAAGGTCGAGTAAAATGGTTTAACGACAAAAAAGGCTTCGGGTTCATTGAGACAGACGAGCAGGGCGATGTATTTGTCCATTATTCAAATATCCAGGAAGATGGCTTCCGGAGCCTGAAGGAACTGGAACGCGTATCCTTTGAAGTGGAAGATACCGCCAAAGGGCCTCAGGCCTTAAACGTCAAACGTTTATAACCGCAGTCTATATTATAAAAATAAAATAATTGACCCACACGGGCAGGATGGGCGCATCCTGCCTTTTTTATAGGACACCTCCCCCTATGCGCATTCATATTCGCCATTATGCCGCAGGCGCTGCTGAAGCCACCGATTTTGCCGTTATCATCGATGTGTTCCGGGCCTTTTCCATGGCCTGTTATGCCTTTTCACGCGGGGCGGCCAAAATCATCGCCGCCCGTGAAGTGGAAACCGCCCGCCGGTTGAAACAGTCAAATCCCGGCTGCATCCTTATAGGCGAACGCCATGCCAGAAAGCTTCCCGGGTTTGATTTCGGCAACTCCCCGACCGAGATCCAGGATGCGGACCTCTCCGACCGGCTCGTCATCCATACCACCCACGCCGGCACCCGGGCGCTGACAGCCGCCGATAATGCCGAACCGCTGATTACCGGAAGCTTTGTGAACTGCGGCGCGATCGTTCAACATATCAAGCAGACCGCGCCCAAAGAGGTATCCCTTGTCTGCTCGGGATTCGAGGGCCGGGAGCCCGCCCTGGAAGATATTCTATGCGCCGAACATATCCGGGATCGCCTGCGCGGCGAAACAATCAAATCCTTTGAAAATATCCGGGAGGAGCTTAAAACGTCGGATACCGCCCGGCGGTTTTTCAACCCGGAGGAGACCTCATCGCCTGCCACCGACTTTGATCTCTGCCTGGCCCTGGATCGCTTTCCCTTTGTCATCCGACGCGCACAGGCAGCGGCGGATTGGTGCGAACTCGAGCGGCTGAATCTATAATCGGATTTCGACTTTGTCCGCCAGGTATTTTTTTACTGCGGATATGGGCACTTCCCGGCGGTGGAAAATCCCGGCGCCAAGCGCGGCCTCGGCCCCGGTCCGGGTAAATACTTCCAGAAAATGCGATTCACTGCCGGCCCCGCTTGAGGCGATCACCGGTATGGAGACGGCATCCGCCACCGCATTGATCAGTTCAATATCAAACCCTGAGTTCGTGCCGTCCCGATCGATGGAGTTTAAAAGTATCTCGCCGGCGCCCAGGTCCTCGCAGGCTTTGGCCAAGGTAACCGCATCCACGGGCCGGCCTTCCCGCCCGCCCTTGACCGTACACTGAAACCAGCAGTGGCGTTCGCCCTTTGGGCCGGGCAGCTCGGTTTCGATCACATGATGCGGTTTGCCCCCTGGGCGATCCACATAAGCCCGCCGGGGATCAATGGAGATCACCACCGCCTGGTTGCCATAGATGGCCGAGATCTGTTCAATGGCGCTTTTACCGGTCCTTTCTCCGGCAGCCAGATAATCTTCAACAATGGCCACCGCGTCACTGCCAATGGAAATCTTATCCGCACCTGATCGGAAATACTCAGCCGCCACCTCAAGCGCGGTATACATTCGCCCGGACGGATCCGTGTAATCCCGGATGCCGCCCCCAATGGTCAGGGGCACGAACACGTGCCGGGAGGTCTGCTTCAAGACCGCCAGCATGGGCAGATCTTTTAAAGGAAAATCCCGGAAACCGGTAATATTCAAAAACGTGATTTCATCCGCCCCCTCCTCATAGTAGCGCCGGGCCAGGTCCACGGGCTTGCCGAGATCCCTTACCTCGCCTTTTTCCCGCACATCGTACTGATCGCCCTTGGTGACGACCAGATCGCCGGCATCAGTGGCCCGCACATCCAGACAGGCGACAATCCGCTTGGCAAGATGCGTTTCCGTTTTTGGGCGAATCGACGCGGGCCGTCCGGGTCCCGGCTGGATAAAATTCTGGAATACCGCCAAGCCGGCATCCCCGCTTTTTTCCGGGTGGAACTGGGTGGCCACCATGTTACCGGCCTTGACACTGCTAACAAAGGGTTCCCCGTAGGTGGTATAGGTGAGGGCCACCCCCGGATGATTGGGCACCACATGATAGGAGTGGACGAAATAGAATTTCTCCGCTCCGCTCAAATGATTGAACATGGCGGTTTCCTGCTGGATGACGATACCGTTCCAGCCGATATGGGGAACAGATAAATCCGTATCAAACCGTTTGACGGCTCCGGGAATAATCCCCAGACCGGGAATATCCGGGGCCTCTTCGCTTTTTTCAAAAAGCGCCTGAAGCCCTAAACAGATCCCCAAAAACGGACGATCCGCTTTTAAATAATGGGTCAGCGCCGCCACATAGCCCTTTCCCCGAAGCACGTGCATCATGCTGCCGAAATTGCCCACCCCGGGAAACACCAGTTTGTCGGCCCGAGCAATATCTTCCGGGCCGGAAGCGATATAGACGGTTTCGCCCAGCTTCTCAATGGCGTTAATCACACTGCGGACATTGCCGGCCCCATAATCGAGCAATGTAATCATTTATTTTCCTTAAAATATGTTGGATTCAAGGGATTAAAAACTCTCCCGGATATCCTGCGGACAGGTTAAACCCCAATGCAGATAGCATAAAATTCGGCGGAAGAACAGCAATACATCATCAGATCCTGAATTGAAAGTGGATCAATTTAGAAAATATTAAATCCGGAGACTGCGATTTTCCAGCTATAAAAATCAAAATTGTCCTGAATCCACTCCCTATGATAACTAAATACAAATCAACGCTATTAACTTAATACTGAAAATCGGCTCAGTTGTCATTTCGAGGGCCAGCGAGAAATCTTTTGATGGCATGATCTCTTTTAAGATTTCTCGTCACTGTCGTTCCTCGAAATGACAGCGGCGGAAGGCTGAAGTTAATGACATTGAGATACAAATCCCAATAATCCAACGGTCAAAGGAGCATAACATGCCAGATACCCCCCAGCAGCAAAAAAAACAGGTCCAGATCAATACCGGTGATGAAATCGTGCGCGGCCGGTTCACCAACTCCATGCTGATCAGCCATAATGCCGAGGAGTTTATCATCGACTGGCTGTTAAACTCCCCGAGCGGCGCGCACATCGTGTCCCGCATCATTGTCACCCCCGGGCATATTAAGCGGATCATTTCCGCATTACAGGAAAACCTGCAGAAATATGAATCCCAATTCGGTTCGGTCACCCCGGCTGAGGACGGCCGGCACGAATACCATTGATGAAAATTAACAGCCGCGTACGAGTGCGCATAAGAACAGAAAGTTACTTTCTGCAAAAATACCACTGCGGTGAAATAAATCCCTTTTTACAATACGCTTGCGTCCGGCCCACAAACATGTTATTTGAATAATTATTAATACTTCTCTCTTATGACGGCTCATAAAAATATTTCATATCCCAAGCAGTAAAGCCCCATGGATCCGTTAGAGACCACATTGCAATACCTTGCCGAAGATGTTGAACAGATCAAATGGCTCCTGCTGAGCATGCTGGCGATTTTTCTGGTAAGCACCGGCTACCTGATTTATCTCTTCTCCAATCTCCGCAGACTGATCAAAGCCGAGCAGGGCGCCAACGATTTTCGGCAAAAAGCCAAAATTCTGCTCAATATGAATGACCTGGACGGGGTGATTAAAATCGCCTCCGACCGCATCCGCCGGTTTCCCGGGGAGTTGTTCGCCCACTGGTACCTCGGCCAGGCCTATTACCGGAAAAAACAATGGCATAAAGCGCTGGCCGAGTTTAATTACATATACGACATCGCCCCCTCCTGGCGGCAGCGCTTTGTCAATCCGTTCATTTGTGATATCAAGGATCAGCTGCAGAGCACCAAACCGGAAATCATTAAAGGATAGAAGATTCAAGGCGGCGCGCAGCCGACCTTTTTATTGACATCTCTTAGAAGAGTTGATATTTGGAAAAATCTGGTTTATACGAAACTTAGACGGCTTTTTTTATATTACTGGGTGAAACGAGAAGGAGGAAGGTATGAACAAACGGCTTAAACAAATTCTAACAATTTTGACCCTTTCCAGCATTGGGGTGTTGTTTCTGGTTGCCGGGATCAATGCCGCGGAAAAAAGTTCTGTCCCTGATGTGATGACGATGAAAAATGAAAAGGCGTTCCCCCAGCATCGGATGGGCATCGTCGAATTTGATCACAAAACGCATTCAGCGGCCAAACCGGACGGCTACGGACTTGGTTGCGGCGACTGCCATCATGACGAAAACGGGGAGCCCTTGACAGATTTAAAAGCGGGTGATCCGGTTCAAAAATGCATTGAATGCCATGATAAAGACGGTAGACCCCGGCGGGACCCCTCATTGTCGCCCGAAGAGTGGGAAAAAGAGCAACTCAAGTATTACTATGGGGCGATCCATGAAAACTGCATGGGATGCCACAAGAAAATGGGCGGTCCGAAGACCTGCACAGAGTGCCATCCCCGGCCGCAGCGGTAAACTGCTGCCGCAGATAAGCCAATGAACTTTATAAAAAAACCGGGCCATTGATCGGCCCGGTTTTTTATATCAGTCTTCTACATTGTCTTCAATGCGACCCGCACCATGGCTTCCGCCCATTGCGGCACGCCTAGCGCGTGCACATGGGTATAGGTAGCCAATACGTTCCGGTAGCATACCCCGTCGCGCCTATTTACGATGCCCCGCCCTTTTTGCATGCTAAACACCATATCCTGATCCGAACCCCTCCATTCCAAGACCTGTGAATAATGGAACTCATGACCGCGCAGTTGCATGCCCATGGCATAATAAGGATTTTTGCCCTCCACAGTGACCATTGTATAGCCATGGCCCTGGGGTTTTTTGGCAAACCCAAACACGATCGGCAGTACGCCGGTCATGGGATATGGCGTATCCAGCACAAGGCTCTCCCCCAGGTACATGAGGCCCCCGCATTCCGCATAAATCGGCAGCCCGTCTTCTGCTGCGGATTTAAGGGCCTTTCTGAAGGCCAGATTATCGGCCAACTGCGGCGCATGGGTTTCCGGAAAGCCGCCGCCAATATAAAGGGCGTCAATCTCCGGCAGATGGGTTTCCGCCAGGGGACTGATATAAACGATATCCGCCCCGGCAGAAACCAATGCCTCCAGGTTGTCCGGATAATAAAACTGAAACGCAGAATCTTTTATGATGCCAATACGTGGGCGCTTTGGGCCAATCGAAATCGGTCCTCCGGTATCCGCTTCCCCGGTGCAGGTCACCGGAACAGCGGCAGCCGCCTGGGCGACCTGCATCATCGCATCCAAATCCACGTGCCTGGCAACGGTTTCCCCGGCAACCCGGATCGAATGATTCACTAAGGCATGCTCCGGGGTGGGAATCAGCCCCATATGCCGCTCGGGAAAATCCTGCTGGTCAAGCTTGGGGATGGCGCCGAGCACCTTGACGCCGCAATGCTGCTCAATACTGGTCCGCAGGATCCGTTCATGCCGGCTGCCGGCTACCCGGTTAAGAATAACGCCCTGAATATTGACAGCCGGATCAAAATGCAGGCAGCCAAGCACCACCGCCGCCATGGTGCGGGTTGATTTGGTGCAGTCAAGGCACAAAATCACTGGAGTTTGAAGGAGTTTGGCAAGGGAGGCGGTACTGGTGGTGCCCTCAACGTCGAGACCGTCAAAAAGTCCGCGATTGCCTTCAATCACCGCCACATCAAAATCAGCGGCCGGCGCGTGGGTGAGGAAGGATCGGCATACGCGTGCCGGGTCGGCGAGGAAGTGATCCAGATTATAGCAATGCCGGTTGGCTGCCATTGCCAGCCAACCGGCATCAATATAATCAGGACCTTTTTTAAAGGGCGCAACGACTTTGTCTTGCTGGGTCAGCGCAGCGATAATCCCTATTGATACAATTGTCTTGCCTGACCCCCCCCGCAGGGCGGCGATCATCAGGCGGGGGATATCAATAGGGCTGTTGTGCATTTGTGAATGTATCTAATCCGCCCTTGGGCAAAAGCGGACAAAAAAACTAACCTTCGTGCTCGGCACCCGCCTGCTTGCCGGTACCTTTCAAGCCGTACATGGTCGTGCTGCCGCTTGACCAGTATTCAAGAATGCCCTCATTAACCATCTGGTTAACGATCTTCTTGGCTTCCCGGGGCTTGGCCTCCAGAATTTTGCTCAAGTCATTAAAATAAAATTTTGACTTGGTTTTCTGCTTTTTCTCCAGCGCCTCAACAATCTTTTGTTTTGACTCTTCGTATTCGAGTGCCATACGGATATTCCTCTTTTGATTGTTGCGGAGGCGGGGAACCGCCTCCGCAGTATTCGAATATACTAGAACTTAAAGTTCGTGGTCTGGCGCCATGTATAATAGGCCGGATCGCGGAAATCGTCAATCAGATGATGCGTAAATTCAAGCTCGCATTTCTCAAAGAACCGTTCCCAGCCGATCCGCTCCGCCCAGTCACCGAGCCGCTCGTATTTGCGCGCATCGTTGGCATATGCTTCGATGATCTTTTTGATCGTATCGGTCATGGTCGGCCAGCGCGGCATTTCATTGGGAATAAATGCCACCGCCACCTTGGAGAACTTCGGCGCGCTGAGCCGGTTGGACACCTTGCCGCCGACCATCAGCACGATACCGTCACCTTCCTGGTCTGCCAGCGGCAGGGCCGGACACATGGTATAGCAGTTACCGCAGAACATGCAGCGCTTCTGGTTAACTTCCACGCTGTTCACGGTCGAGCCGTCTTCCAGCTCGACCTTTTTCGGCTTAATGGCCGCGGTCGGACAGGCGGCAATGGCCAGCGGAATTTCGCACATCTTGTCCATGTAAGCATGGTCGACCATCGGCGGCTTCCGATGATAGCCCAGAATGGCGATATCCGAGCAATGCACCGCACCGCACATGTTCAGGCAGCAGGCCATGGAGATCCGGAGGTGGGCCGGAAGACGCATGTTCTTGAAATCATCAAAAACTGCGTCCATGGTGGCCTTAACGGTTCCGGACGCATCGGTTGCCGGTGTATGGCAGTGAATCCAGCCCTGGGTATGGACGATATTGGTGATACCGGCGCCGGTGCCGCCGACGGGGAACTTATAGCTTCCGCCCTCAAACTTCCGGCTTTCCAGATCATCGATCAGCGGCTGGACCTTATCCTTGCTGTCCACCATGAACTCAACATTGTTACGGGTGGTGAACCGGACATAGCCGCCGCAGTGTTTATCCGCGATTTCACAAAGTTCGCGAATGTGCGTAACACTCATGAGCCGCACACCGCCGGCTTTTACGGTGTAAACCTCATCACCGGTTTCAGACACATGAACCATCACGCCCGGCTGCAGAATCTCGTGATACAGCCATTTGCCTTTATTATTTTTAATGACCGGCGGATAGAACTCCTCATAATGCCGCGGTCCGATATCCGTAATCCGATCTTTCATCGGATTTTCGGGATCATATCCTGACGATACAAAAGCCATTCGTGCACCCCCCTCTTATCGTTTATGATGTTTTCTGAATTCGTTAATGTCACGCTGCCAGCCGCCGGGTACTTCTTCTTCTTTCCAGAAGATGTAGGGATTATGGCGGGGTTCCTGCACCATGCGCGGATCCGGATCAAGGCCCGTGACTTCCAGCAGCTTCTGGAAGCTCTGCCGCTTCATCAGCTCGCCGAGCCGCTCGCGGTTCTTGCCTTCTTCCATCCACCAGTCCCAAACATTCTCGATAAGCTCTTTAATTTTTGCGTACTCATCGTCTTTGTTGACTTCCATGAACGGAACCAGCAGGGTGCTCATCTGGGCGCCGTCCAGAATGGGGGCTTTTGCGCCGGCCAGAATGGAGCAGCCCTTGTCCTTGCCGGGGCGCAGGGCGCGCGGCATGACGTTGATGCAGTGCATGCACCGGGTGCACTCCTTATTATCGATCTCGAGTTTGCCGTTTTCATACTTCATGCACTCGGTCGGGCAGAGATCAATGACCTCTTTTTGAATGTCGAACGGACCCCAGTCCCGGCCGGCATGGGCGCCGCCGTTGGGTGGTAATTCACCGTTGACATAGCCCTGAACAGCTTCCTGGTCAATGCGGATTTCATCCCGCCAGGTCCCGATAAATGAAAGGTCCGCCCGCGCGATGGAGGCCACGCAGCAGTTCGGGCAGCCGTCAAACTTAAATTTGAACTTGTACGGAAACGCCGGTCGGTGAAGCTCATCCTGGTATTCCTGGGTCAGGTGGGTACAGAGATCCTGGGTATCATAGCAGGCCCATTCGCATCGCGCCGCACCAATGCAGTCTGACGGGGTCCGCAGATTGGAGCCGGAGCCGCCGAGGTCCTGGTTCAGGTTATGGGTTAGTTCATAAAAAATTTCCTCGAGCTGCGGTGTAGTGGTGCCGAGGAAAATGATGTCGCCGGTGGAGCCGTGCATGTTGGTGAGCCCGCTGCCCCGGAATTCCCAGAGATCGCAGAGCTGTTTGAGATACTCAGTTGTATAAAAGTGCCCGGAAGGTTGGTTGACCCGGAGGGTATGGAAATGGGCCACGCCCGGGAAATTTTCCGGCTGGTCGCAGTAACGGCCGATAACGCCGCCGCCGTAGCCGAAAACACCCACGATACCACCGTGCTTCCAATGGGTCGTGCCGTCCTTATAAGACAGCTCCAAAACGCCCAGCAGATCCTCAATGTTATCCTGGGCTACCTGATACTCAACGTTTCCCTCATTTTTTGCCCTTGCTTCGGCTTCCTGCTTCATGTCTGACACAAAGCTCGGCCACGGTCCGCTTTCCAGCTGATCCAGCAAGGGGGTTTCGTGTTTTGCCATTGCTTACCTCCCTTTTTTGAGAATTACATCACCCTATTTGTCTTGTTTCTTGGTCGAATTATCTAACAACCCCTGCCAATTCCTAAATATATTTTAAACCCATAGGTATAACAACGTGACATAAAAATTAATTTTATAGAATCCTATGCCCCCAATGTCAATAAAAAAGCATCCCTGCGGGTGAAAATTACGCCCCAGCTTGTGCACTCCCCCGCCACTTGGCTAAAATTACATAACCTTATGAATAAAAACAAAATAGTAACTATTTGCGGTGCTGCTCAATCTCCTGCAAAATCTCCGGCGGCACCTCATAGCCCAGCTCCTGCGCCTTATCACAGTGAGCTACAGCATTTTCGGGCTCGCCCTTATCCAGATAGGCAATTGCCAGATTGTTATGAGCCAGGGCGAAATTGGGGTCGATCTCCAGGGCCTTTGAATTGGCCTCGATGCAGTCATCGATCAGACCTTTCATCAAATAGGCATTGGCCAGTGTGGCAAAGCCCTGGATGAAATACGGATTAAATTTCACCGCCTTTTTCAAAAACTCAATAGCCTTGTCAAAATCGCCCATCTGCATGTGTACGAACCCGATATTGCCGTAGCCTTCGGCAAACCGCGGTCTCGAACTAATTGCCCGCTGGTTGCAATCGAGGCAGCCTTCCAGATCACCCCGCTGCAAACAAATTCCCCCCATCTGCACATAGGCTTCCGCCAGAGTCGGACTGCACTCAATGGCCCGTTTGAATTCCTGCTCCGCTTCATCGAAATTCCGCAGGCTCAGCAATGCGCAAGCCAAATTGTATCGGGTATTGCCGCATTCCGGATTTGACATCAAGGCAAAGCGCTGCTCCTGAATATATTCATCGATGGTTTGCTCTTCCGACATAGGTCACATCCTTAAAAATTGTATAAAATTAAACAACTTATCGTTGTCTTTGCAAGCATATAAATTGGGAGAATAAAAAGAGGCGGCTTCATTGTCAAGTAAAATCCGGTACCCCAGCGTTTAAATGACAAGGCCTGCTGATATTTTTGATTGACAGGATTCCCATAAATTTTTAAAAAATCATAAAATTACATGAAAATTAGATATTTTTCGCAGGAGGAACTATGCAAGCACGATGCGTTACTGCCTTAATCACCCCATTTACCGGCGCTGCGGTCGATTATGACGGACTCGATCAGCTCGTTCGCTTCCAGATCGACAACGGCATCAACGGCATTCTGGCTGTCGGAACCACCGGGGAAAGCCCGACCCTGTCTTGGGATGAGCATATTACGGTCATCGACACCATCGCTGAAAGGACCAAAAACAAATGCGCGTGCATTGCCGGCACTGGCAGCAACAATACCGATGAGACGCTTTCGGCCACAGATCATGCGGTCAAGGCCGGCGTTGACGCGGTGCTGTTGGTCGACCCCTACTATAACGGCCCGAGCTCAATTGAAATCCGTCGGGAATATGTCGAGCCGGTCGCCGCCCGGTTTCCGGACACGCAGATCATTCCTTATGTCATTCCCGGACGAACCGGTGCTCAGCTCATGGCCCAGGATTTAGCCATCGCCGCCCAAACATACCCGAACGTGAAATCCGTCAAGGAGGCCACCGGCAGTCTTGACAACATGCGACTGACCCGCAAATGCTGCGGTCCGGACTTTATCATCCTCTCCGGCGATGACGGGATTACCTTTGATATGATGACCGATCCGGAAATCAAAGGCGCGGGCGTCATATCGGTTATGTCAAACATCGCCCCCAAGGCGGTGACCGAGATGGTTACGCTTTTAAACCAAGGCCACACGGCGGATGCGGAAAGGCTAAAAAAGGCTTTGGATCCATTTTTCAACCTGGTATCCATAAAGACCACCGAACAAACCGTTTACGGCGACGTAGTCTGCAAGGCGCGCAATCCACTGCCGATAAAAACTCTGATGCAGATTTTAGGCATGCCGGCCGGCCCCTGCCGCAGACCGCTGGGTAAACTGACGGAGGCAGGCATTAACCAGGTGCTCTCTGCCGCCCGGTCCGTCCAGGCCGAGTCACCAGACATACTGAAGCCCGCTGCAGAGTTTTTCAACATCGACATCGATGAACGCCTGAATAATGAAAAATACTGGGCGGGGTTATACTACAGCGAGTACTGATGGCTTTTTTCCGTCTTACTCTTACTCTTACTCTGATCTTGCACTGAAAGCACAGGCGGCAGCTTAACCCAAAACATCAAACCGGCGGCCAGTTTCCCCTGGCCGCCGGTTTTGTTATTTTCAAACCCGCTAAGCCCCGGGCTGCGCATTCATCTTCTGCCGGCGTTCTTCTGCGGCAGTTTCATTCATCTGGAAATCGCCCTCTTTGAACAGAAGCCACTTCAGCCACCGAAATCCGAACTGCAGCAGTTCGATTTCATCTTCCCGGATTTTTTCAACGGTTTCCTTGTCAATATTGTAGAGATCCAGAAAGGTGCTTTCAAAGACAAAGCGCCGGAACCGGTCAATGTCATAGGAGGCGGTAAAAAAAATGTTCTTGGTCTTTTCCGTCAATCGGATATTGGATGGGATGGATCGCTTGCGGACGATCAAATCCGTCCATTCGGCATTAACCCGATCATAGACATCCACCCCCTGATCCTTTCGCCATTCCGTGACCGTCCATTCGGTTTCCTCTTCAAACCCCAGGCAATGCGGCTCATTGATAAAAAAGTAAAACCCTTCGGTCTGCTGCTCTTTTTGACTCAAAGAGCCGACACCCAGCGGGTAATACCGACAGGTGGTGGGCCGGTCCGCATAAACCAGACATCCGTCTTCACGGACAAACGGGCATGAGCTTTGCTCATCATCCAGCATTTTCAGGGTGACCACCGGGAGATCGGTTTTCTCCAGCAGCTGCGGCGTGGTGTATACCGCCAAAAATTCATCCGAGGGGATTTGCATCCGGTTTTTCAAGCGGAGGATATCATAGGGGGTCAGCGTGATATTAATCCCCCGGCAGCAGGTGGTAAAACAGGACAAGCCCTTGTGGCAGGCAAATTTAAATTTGCTGTTATCCGTCAGCTGTACCGGCGGAATATTGGCGTTATTCTTTAATACATCCATTCAATCGCTCCTTTTAACGATATTGTCAAACTGCTATCCGCAGTTTATTTCAACCTTAATTTAAGTTCAAAGTATTTTGCCCCGCCAAGGTTTTTTGAAAAAAATTTTCCCGGCGGACTTTCATCTGCAGCCCAAACTGGGCTATAACACATCTACGCCCCTCTCCCAAATATATTTGGGGGAGGGATTGGGTGGGGGCGAAAGACTTTCTGACTCGAAATAATTTCCATAGCAGAGCAAGATTAACCAGAATAAGATTAAGATTAAGAGTAAGATTAAGAGTAAGAGTAAGACGGTACAGCCTATTCAACCCCTTCCGGCATCGGGGCGATCCTTTCGCCACCCAGCACATAACCCCCGTCAAGCCGGAGCACAGAACCGGTCATATAGGGGGCGTCGGCCAGGATAAACCGCACGGCCTTCACCACATCATCGATCTTACCGGTGCGCCCCAGCAGGGTATGCGCTATCAGGGCCTTTTTCTGCTCATCGGTTAAAAGCCCCCAGCCCCGGGTTTTTTCCGCATGCCGGGTTTCAAAAAGCCCGAGCATGATTTCATTGACGCGCACATTTGGGGCCCCCAGCCGCGCCCATGTTTCAGTTAACAGCGAAATGCCCCGGTTAGCCGCGGCATAGCCCTCGTTAAACACGTAGCTGGCCGGTCCGCTTCGGCCCACCATTCCGGCAATTGATGAAAAATTAATCACGCAGCCCCCTTCCGCGGCTTTTAAATGCGGAAGCGCCGCCTCAAACACCCATTGTTTGGACCGAAGCGTGGTTTCCATTTCAAGGTCCCATTGATCCGTGGTATAGGCACCATGCACCACCGGCCAGCCGCCCCGTTCAATATTATTGATCAAAATATCCAGCCGGCCGAATTTGTCTGTCACCGCTCGGACCGCCTGACTGACGGCTTGCGTATCCCGCAGGTTGACTTCCAGCAGGAGATGATCTTGTCCGGTTTCCGCCAAATCCGCTTTTAGCTGCGGCAGCTCTTCCTGCCAGTCAAAATATGTAGCGGCGATGTTAACACCCTGCCGGGCCAGGTCCAGGGCAAGCGCCTTGCCGATCCCCTTGATGCTGCCCAGAACCAATGCGGTTTTGCCGCTTAGAATCATTTTTTCCGCCCGGCGGCCTTGTGTTCGGCAGCCCCATATTGCTTTATTTTCCCAGCTACAAGCTGCATGGAAAACCTGAGCAAGTCCCCATCGGAAACCTTTTTGGGATCCGGCGGAGGTTCGGCTGAGCCGGTGAAATCAACATGGCCTTCGACCAACAGCCTGCGGAACCGGTCCACATCGTAAAGGGCGGCATGAAAAAAATCCGACAGCGATTCCGGCAGTTGCGCCCCAATTGATTGATTCTTCAATGCAATGATCTCCATCATGGCATCGTTCATTTCATTGTAGGGACAAAGCCCCTGATCCGCAACCCATTGACGCACCGTCTGCTGCCGGCTGCTTTCAAATCCATGGCAGTGCGATTCATGCAACAGCATATACCTTACGGTAAGATCGCCTGACTCCCGTGATCTGGATAAAAGCCGAACCAGTGGATAAATCCGGCAAGAGGACGGTCGATTATCATAAACGCTGCAGCCCCCATCGGTGACAAACGGACAGACAAGCCTCACCGGATCCGCCGGCTTTAGGGTAACCACCGGGAGACCGGTCTGCGGCCCGATATGGGAATGGGTGTAGTGCGCCAGAAAATCGGTTGAGTCCATTGACAAATGCTGCTTCAGGCGCAGAATATCATAGGGCATCAAAAACTGATTCAGATCCCGGCAGCAGGCGTTGAAACAGGAGATGCCGGGATGACAGGAAAAAGCAAACCCATCATCTAAGCCGAGCTCAGTCAATTCGTCGCTGGACATAGTATGGCTCAATTGATAGTATTTTTACTTGCATATTGGCTTTGATATGTTAAAATAAATTTTTATCATAATAGCTGTAAATTAAATTGTAAACGCTAAAAATAAAAGCGAAATTAAAAAGGATAAACTCGAGAACAGGAGGTGCCGGCATAGCTAGAAAAAAACAGGGCGGCGATACAGCCAGAACAAATCAGGACATTAAAGAAAAGGAAGTGCGGGTCATCGATCCGGACGGCAACCAGCTGGGGGTTATTCCGATACAAACCGCACTTGATTCAGCCGAGGAATTCGGCCTTGATCTTGTGGAAGTCTCCCCCAATGCGACCCCACCGGTTTGTAAGATCATGGATTATGGCCGCTTTAAATACCAGCAGGATAAAAGACAGCAAGAGGCCAAAAAGAAGCAAACCCGGATTCAGGTAAAGGAGATCAAGGTCCGCCCCAAGACCGACGACCACGACCTGGAGGTCAAGCTGGGCCATATTCAAAAATTTATTGAAAAAAAGAACAAGGTTAAGGTAACGGTCGTCTTTCGGGGCCGGGAAATCACCCTAACCGGGCGCGGAAAAGAGGTGCTGGAGCAGATTGCCGATAATGCCAGGGAATTTGCGAACATCGAACAGCCGCCCAAGCTTGAGGGGCGAACCATGACGATGGTTCTGGGCCCAAAATAACAATTCTGCCCCTCACGCTGCCGTGTACCCGGTGGAACCGAACCGGAAAAAGGGAGCCTGCATGATGCCCTGATCCATAGGGATTTTCACTATCCGGCAACGGTTCGCCAATTTTTTTCCAGATACCTGCCTGAAGGCTTGACTTTCAGGTGATGTCGCGGTATGCAGTCTGATCCGCGTTTTTATCGTTAACGGACTGAAGACCGGTAAATGCCTTTCAGCCCTCTTTTTTTGTGGCGGGGAAGGCATTTTTGTTTGACTCGGGTTAAGCGGCTTGAGGGATAGACAATAAGACAGAAATAGATAGATAGCGAGGATATAAATAAGGAGAGCACATATGCCGAAAATAAAAACCAATCGGGCGGCAGCCAAGCGGTTTAAACGTACCGCGAGCGGCAAATACAGGTTCAACAAATCCCATGCGAGTCACATTCTGACGAAAAAGTCCCGCAAGCGGAAACGGGAACTGCGAAAAGCCCAGATTATCGACGGAACCGACATGAAGGAAGTCAGACGGTTACTCCCCTACGGGTAAAATTTTTTAAAGGAGACCAACCATGCGAGTTAAAAGAGGATTCAAGGCCAGACGACGCAGAAAAAAGGTGCTGAAACTGGCAAAAGGATACCGGGGCGGCCGGAGCAAACTCTACCGCACCGCGGCGGATGCCGTGGACAAGGCCCTGATGTATGCCTACCGGGACCGCAAAGTGCGTAAACGCGATTTCCGGCGGCTCTGGATCGCCCGCATCAATGCGGCCGCGCGGATGAATAATATCTCTTACAGCAAGCTGATCAGCGGACTGAAAAAAGCCAATATTGAACTGGACCGAAAGATACTGGCCGATCTGGCAGTGGGGGATCCGAACGGATTTTCCCAGATAGTGGCGAAAACGGCAGGAAATTAATTTCAAGTGCCAGACCGGCCGTTATCCAATGGCTGTGGGATAAAATTGGACAAGCATCTAGAAGATATACAAAATACGGCCCTATCGGAACTGGAAAGCGCTGCTACAGTCGATGAGATAAACACCCTCGCCGTGCGATACCTGGGCAGAAAAGGGCTTGTTACCCAATACCTGCGCAACATTTCCAAGCTTCCGGCAGAAGAGCGGCCGGCTGCGGGACAAAATGCCAACCAGGTTAAAAAATCTCTGGAAGCGGCGGTCGAGGCAGCCAAAGCGCGTGTGGAAAGCGCCGGTGAAGCGGCTGACACCGAAGGCATTGATGTGACCCTGCCGGGCCGGCCGGCCCCCCGGGGCTCCCTGCATCCAATCACCCGGATAAGCCGCCGAATATGCGACGTATTCGTGCGAATGGGGTTTGATATTGCCGAGGGGCCGGAAGTCGAAAGCGACTATTACAACTTCGAGGCCTTAAACATCCCCAAATACCATCCGGCCCGGGACATGCAGGACACCTTCTATGTCTCTGAAAATATTGTCCTTAGAACCCACACCTCACCGATCCAGGTTCGCATCATGGAGCAGCATGCCCCGCCGATCCGAATTGTGGCCCCGGGCAAAGTCTACCGATGCGATTCTGATCTGACGCACACGCCGATGTTCCATCAGGTGGAGGGGCTGCTGGTGGATGAAATCGTCTCATTCGGAGACCTCAAGGGCGTATTAACCGAGTTTGTCCATCAGGTATTTGACACTGAGACCAGCCTGCGGTTCCGGCCCAGTTTTTTTCCATTTACCGAACCCAGTGCGGAAGTTGACATTCTTTGCGTCATGTGCCGGGGAAAAGGCTGTAAGGTCTGCTCGAATACGGGCTGGCTCGAGGTACTGGGCTGCGGAATGGTCCACCCGGCGGTTTTCGAGAATGTGGGCTATGACACAACCAAATACGCCGGCTTTGCCTTCGGCATGGGGGTTGAGCGGATTGCCATGCTCAAATACGGTATCAATGATATTCGCCTGTTTTTTGAAAGCGACGAGCGATTCTTAAGGCAATTCTGATATGAAAGTCAGTCTCAACTGGTTGAACACATATATTCCGATTGATATCCCGGCTGCGGATCTGGCGGACCGACTTACCATGACCGGGCTTGAGGTAGAGGCCCTATACAACCGCTTTGAATTTCTTAACCGGGTCGTAATCGGTCGAGTGACAGATGTCCAGCCCCACCCCAAGGCGGACAAGCTGAAAATATGCCGGGTCAATACCGGGGAGGGAACCATTTCATTGGTGTGCGGGGCGCCGAATGTGGCGGTAGACGGCAAATATCCTTGTGCCCTGCCCGGTGCCCAACTGCCCGGTGGGCTGATAGTTGAAAAGACACGGATTCGCGATGCCGACTCAGAGGGCATGCTTTGCAGCGAAGGCGAGCTTGCGCTTGGCGCGGACTTTTCGGGGCTGATGGCGCTTGACCGCGGCCTCGCCGAAGGAACGCCCATTAACCAGGCCCTTAATCTCTCGGATCATGTTTTTGAAATCGGCCTTACGCCCAACCGGCCGGACTGCCTAAGCTTTATCGGCATTGCCCGGGAGGTGGCGGCACTTACCGGAAAGGCCCTGACCCTGCCGAAAGTTGAGCCGCCTCAGAATCCCGGCCGGATATCTGAGTTGACCTCAATCACACTGGTTAATCCGGAGCTTTGCCCACGCTATGCCGCCCGGCTGCTGACAGACATCACGGTCGGGCCATCGCCCTTCTGGCTGCAGGACCGACTGCGCGCCATCGGCCTAAAACCGATCAACAATATCGTGGATATCACCAATTTTGTGATGATGGAGACCGGCCAGCCCCTGCATGCCTTTGACTTTGACCGGCTGGCGGGCCATCGCATCGTGGTCCAGACCGCCCGGACCGGCACGCTTTTCGCCACTCTGGACGGCAAACAGCACGAACTGACCGATGACACGCTCATGATCTGCGATGCGGAAAAACCGGTGGCCGTGGCCGGCGTGATGGGCGGCGAAAACTCTGAAATTTCAAATAACACCACCCGTGTGCTGATTGAAAGCGCCTATTTCGATCCGGTCTCTATCCGGAAAACCGCCAAACGGCTGGGCGCAAATACGGATGCCTCCCACCGGTTCGAGCGCGGCGTGGACCCGGAAGGGACCCTCTACGCGCTTGAGCGGGCGGCGGACCTGATGGCGGAAATCAGCGACGGGACACGGGTCACGGGTGTTATCGATGAATACCCCCGAGCGTTTGAATCCCGGCCCATTACATTGAATACGGTAAAAACCAACCGCCATCTGGGCACATCCCTTGCCCAGTCGGATATGCATGGATTTCTGGAATCCGTCGGGTTTTCAGCAAATGTCGCCGACGATGAAAATTTGACCGTTTGCGCTCCCTCTTTTCGGGTGGATGTCAGCCGGCCGGAAGACCTGATGGAAGAAGTCGCCCGTCTATGGGGATACAATAATATTGCCACCACCTTCCCCAAAACCTCCAGCAAAAGCCGGCTCCCTGAGAGGGCCCTTTGGCTCAAGGATACCATCAAGGATAAAATGACCGGCCTTGGGTTTAAAGAGGCGATCAATTACACCTTCACCGCCAAAGCCTCCTGTGACCGCCTGGGGCTTCCGGAGGGGGATCGCCGCCGCCGGACGCTTTCCATTTTAAACCCCCTGTCAGAAGAACAGGCGGTGATGCGCACTTCGCTTATTCCGGGAATGCTGGAGGCCATGGGCAAAAACATTGCCTACCAGGTCCGTGATCTCAAGCTGTTTGAGCTTGGAAAAATTTTTTTAAGCAACGGCCAGGATCAGCTGCCCGATGAGATAGAAACCTTAGGCGCCATTTGGACCGGCCTGCGTGCCCCGGCGACTTGGCAGGTTAAGCCCGAGCCCTGCGATTTCTTTGATTTAAAAGGGGTGGTGGAGTCCCTGCTGGCGAGCCTTTATCTTGACAATCGCCGCTTTCTGCCGCTTCCGCCAGACGCGTGCGCATACATGCGCCCCGGCTGCAGCGCCCGCATCCAAGTCAATGGAACGGAGGTCGGCACCATCGGCGAGGTCCACCCCGCCGTTCTTAAAACCTATGATCTGAAGCAGACCGCCTTTATTTTTGAAGTCAATCTGGACCGGCTGCTGCCGCTGGTTCCGGAGGTGACCGCCTTTTCGCCGCTGCCCAAATTTCCGGCGGCATCCCGGGATATTACCTTAATTGTTGACAATTCCGTTCAGGCAGGGGATATAGTGGACAATATCTATGCATTGGATGAGCCCCTGCTGGAGAATGTTCACATTTTCGACCTTTACAGCGGAGCCCCGATTCCTGAGGATAAAAAAAGTATTTCCATCCGGTTGACCTACCGTTCGGCCGCCGAAACCCTGGCGGATCAGACGGTGAACCGGATTCATGAATATATCACGGAGCATTTGATCAATACGTTTAATGCCAGCCTCCCGGCCTAACCAGAGGGTCGCGCCCATGGCAGACATATCACCGCCCCCGCGGGAAATTCCGGATAAGCTGTATTTCCGGATCGGCGAAGTCACCGCCATTACCGATCTGGCCGCCTATGTCCTGCGATTCTGGGAATCCGAATTCCCGGATATCAGCCCCAAACGCACCGAATCCGGCCAGCGTCTCTACCGCAAATCCGATATTGAAACGATTCTTTTGATCAAACACCTCCTCTATGATAAAAAATTTACCATCCAGGGTGCCAAGCAGCACTTGCGCGATCGCCACCGCGACAGAAAAAAATCACCGGCCAATGAAAAAATCCGGCAAATCCAGGCGGAACTCCGGGCAATCAAAGACCTTTTAGCCGATTAAACGGGCCGTCAGCCCTGATTTTTCAACTTTTCGGGAGGCTTGACAGGCACCCTCTTTCGCATTATTTTTGTGTATAATTTTAGGCTTGACAAGTAACTGCTTTTAAAGTAATTAGATAAGGTTAAGAGTGCGGGCATAGCTCAGTTGGTAGAGTACAAGCTTCCCAAGCTTGGTGTCGCGAGTTCGAATCTCGTTGCCCGCTCCATTGATGTATTTACCCGAAAGGGTTTATATAAAAAATGAGCGGCCTTGATAAAACGGGCATTTTGCCCGTTTTTTATTTTCTTAAAGCGTATGTATGGGAAAAAAAAAGCCGGCAGCCAAATCGCCGCCCCGTGAAACGTCTCCGGGGCGGGCGGGAATTGACAACGAGCGGGAAATCGTCTCCCAGGTATGGGAACTGGCCGAGCCGTTATGCGCCGCTGAAGGGGTAGAGCTGATCCATATTGAGTACCAGCGGGAATCCGGGGGGCGCATCCTCCGGGTCTATATTGAAAAGCCCGGTGGCGTTAGCCTAGACGATTGCTCAGCGGTCAGCCAGCAGTTAAGCGATATACTGGATATCAAACTGGAAACCGAGGCGACCTATACCCTGGAAGTTTCTTCGCCGGGGCCCGAGCGGCCCCTGTCGCGTTCGGCGGATTTTGACCGGTTTCGGGGGTATACGGCAAAAATCCGGGTCTCGCCGCCGATCAACGGCCAAAAAAATTTCACCGGCGTGCTGGCCGGCTATTCGGATGACACGGTGTGGCTGACCATGGACACGGAAACGGTGGGGATGTCGCGTTCACAAATCATCAAGGCACGACTTGTGAATTACATATAACGGAGATAGCAATATGCTTATCACAGACATGAAACGCGTTATAGAGCAAGTTAGCCGGGACAAGGGCATTGAATTCAATGTGCTGGTTAAAACCCTGGAGGAAGCCCTGCGCTCTGCTGCCAAAAAGAAATTCGGCAACAAGATTGACATTGAAATCCAGTACAATGAAGAAAGCGGCGAGCTTGAAGTCTTTCAGTTCAAGGAAGTGGTGAATGAGGTCACAGATCCGGACTTTCAGATTGAGCTGGAAGAAGCCCTCGAACTGGACCCGGAATGTGAAATCGGCGATGACCTGGGCACCAAAATGGATACCACCACGTTTGGCCGGATCGCCGCCCAGTCCGCCAAGCAGGTGATCATCCAGAAGCTTAAAATGGCGGAACGAAACGCCGTGTTCAACAATTTTATCGACCGGGAAGGCGAAAACATCAACGGCATTGTCCAGCGCGTTTCCAGAAATGAAATCATCATTAACCTGGGTCAGGCCGAAGCCGTGCTCCCGAAACGCGAACAGATCCCCGGCGAGGTTTACCGGCGGGGCGACCGGATCCGGGCCTATATCTTAAAAGTCCACGAAGAAAGCCGGGGCCCGCAGATTGTGCTGTCCAGAACGCACCCCGGGTTTTTGATCAATCTGTTTAAAACCGAGGTGCCGGAAATCAGCGAGGGCATCGTCAATATTATCTCCGCTGCCCGGGATGCCGGCAGCCGCGGCAAAATCGCGGTGAGCACCAATGATCCGGACATTGATCCCGTGGGTGCCTGCGTCGGTATCAAGGGAAACCGGGTGCAAAGCGTGGTGCAGGAACTCAAAGGCGAAAAAATCGATATCATCCCCTGGCATATGGATCCGGCCAAGTTTGTCTGCAACGCGCTGGCACCGGCAGATATCTCGCGGGTGATCATTGACGAGACCAATCATTCCATGGAGGTGGTGGTCCCGGATGACGCCCTCTCCATCGCCATCGGGCGGCAGGGACAGAATGTGCGGCTGGCCTCCAAGCTGGCCGGGTGGCAGCTTGATGTGAAAAGCGAAACCCGTTATGATGAATCCATGCAGCAAGGGTATGAATCCCTGCTCAACCTCCCGGAAATGACCGAGTCGCTGGCAAATCTGATGGTGGATAATGGATTTTTCTCGGTGGAGGACCTGGCCAAGGCCACCGTAGAAGAAATCGCCGA
>DATGCF010000004.1:0-2988 GCA_035312245.1 Desulfosalsimonadaceae bacterium | reverse complement strand
TCCGGGACGAAATGGCAGCCGCGATCCGGCGGGCATTAGACACCTGAGGAGCCGAACCCTGATTCGGCGGGCACTGTGGTTAATGGCAGGCACGGTGGCCTGCCCTACATTGGCGGGCACGGCGGCCCGCCCTACGCACGGGGAAGACCCGATTAATATTGGGGCGGGCACGTTGGCCCGCCCGACAGCAGGATATGCCTGCGGCCTAAACCGTCGTAGGGTCGGCCACTGCGCCGACCCAAATTAATCGGCAGGCACGATGACCGGCCATACAAGGGCTTGGTCATCGTAGGGTCGGCCACCGTGCCGACCGATAAATGGGCGGGCGCAGTGGCCCGCCCTACAATGGGATATGCCAGGGACTAACCGGCGTAGGGTCGGCCACCGCGCCGACCCAAATTGACGGCGGGCACGGTGGCCCGCCCTACGAATGGGGAAAAACCCGATCCATCGTAGGGTCGGCCACCGTGCCGACCATAAATTCATGATTTCATTAACCCAACACCCCAAGGACATTGGAACAGAAAAACAATGACAGAAAAGAAAAAATGGAATGCCTTCAAACGGCTGTTCACTTCCTCAAAAACCGATGAGCCGCCGGCGCCGGCGAAAACCGCGGAACCCGAAGAACCCGGCCAGCCGGAATGGAAACAAAAAGCTTTGGCCGATTTTTCCGCATGGATAGAGGCCCTGCCGGATACGCCGCCCCCGGGGGAGACCGCCACCGCGGACAGCTGCGACCTGTACACCCTCTTGTCTGAATTTTCAGCCCTTCGCCAGGAAATCAAGATGCAGAACCGCGAACAGCATCGCAGCATCCAGACATTAACCGAAATGGCCGATGCCTATCAAAAAAGCATGACCCTGTTTGAAAAAAGCGTGGCCGGCATTGATCAGTTAAGTGAGAATATCCGGACGCAAACGGAAAAAAAAGCTGTTCTCCCGTTTCTGGATGTCCGGGACGCCCTGGTTCGCGGCCACCGGGCCAGCCAGGCCGCCATTGAAAAAAAACGCTGGTACCGCCCCGGCCTGAGAGGAATAGAGGCTGTGGCCGAAGGCTATGAAATGGCCATCCGCCGGTTTGACCGGGCGCTTTCCTATGCCGGAATAACACCGGTGCAAGCCCTGGATCAGCCCTTTGACCCCAAAACCATGAAAGCCATCGGCAAACGCTCGAACCCGGAAAAAACGGCGAATGTTGTTTTAGAGGAACAAACCGGGGGGTTTGTAAAAGATTCGGAAGTCATCCGAACCGCGGAAGTCATCGTCAATGACGACCAAAGCCATTAGGAGAAGGTTATGGAACCCATCGTCGGCATCGATCTCGGAACCACCAATTCAGAGGTCGCCTTTATTCTAAACCACAACGCGGAAGTATTAACCGATCAGGACGACGGGATTATGCCTTCCTGTGTCAGCATTGATGAAACCGGCGGCGTCCGGGTCGGCGCGGAAGCCAGAAACCAGGCGATCATCAACCCCGAAAACACAGTGCTGTCAATCAAACGCCGCATGGGGGAGGACACCCCTATCCCCCTGGGCCAGGCCACCTACCTGCCCCAGGAAATATCGGCCATTATTTTAAAAGCCCTTAAAACCCGGGCGGAAAAAATCCTTGAAAAGGCGGTTCATAAAGCGGTTATCACCGTACCGGCCTATTTTACGGACGATCAGCGCCAGGCCACCCGCGAGGCGGGTCAGATCGCCGGCCTTGAGGTCACCCGCATCATCAATGAACCCACGGCCGCGGCCCTGGCCTATGAAAACGCCTCAAAAAAAACGGAAGGCATCCTGGTCTATGACTTAGGCGGCGGCACGTTTGACGTCTCCATCGTTAAAATTGAAAACGGCGTGGTGGAGGTCCTGGCCAGCACCGGCGATAATCATCTGGGCGGTGATGACTTTGATCAGCGCGTGGCTGAACGGCTGGCCGATCATATCCAGGAAACGTATAACCTGACGGTCCGGGATGATCCGCTGGTGATGCACCGCCTGAAACGCGCGGCAGAAAATGCCAAAATCGCTTTATCCGCCGCGCCCTATGCCATGATCGAAGAGGACCATATCACCACCGCGGGCGACACCCCTGTGCATCTGTCCTATGAGCTTTCCCGGCAGGAGTTTGAAACCATGGTCGAGGCGGATCTCAGCCGCACCATGGATGCCGTCAGCCGGGCGCTGGATGATGCCGGCATCCTGCCCGCAAGCCTTGATCAGATAATTCTGGTGGGCGGCTCCACCCGGATACCGGCCATTACCCGGCTCCTTGAAGAAAAAACCGGGATTCTTCCCAGAAGTGAAATCGATCCGGACCTGTGTGTGGCTATCGGCGCGGCCATTCAGGCCGGCCGGGAGATGGGGATGACGGATGCCGGGGTGCTCATCGATATCACCCCGTACACATTCGGCACCTCTGCCCTCGGGGAGTTGTATGGTGAGATGTACCCGGATAAATTTGTGCCCCTGATCCGGCGCAATACCAAACTGCCGGCATCCAAAAGCGAGGTCTTCTACACCCTCTATGACAACCAGGATGCAGTTGAAATCAATGTATTCCAGGGAGAGGCGCCGGATGCCCGGGAGAATGTCAACATCGGCACCTATTTATTTGAGCTGACCCCGGCCCCGGCCCACAGCGAAATCATTATGCGCTTTGATCTTGACTTAAATGGTATTCTGCAGATTGAAGCCGTGGAAAAAGCCACCGGCCGAAAAATCAATGCCGTGATTGAAAATGCCATCTCTCGGTTTTCAGAAGTCGACCTGGCCGCCGCTGGCGAGCGGATCAACCAACTATGGGGAAGCGCTTCGGCTGCCGGTAATGCCGACTTCGAAACAGACGGGGCTGCCGCCCCGCACATGCCCTCAGATCTGGCCGACCTGCTCCGCCGCGCCGGCGCCATGCTGGAAGCCGCCCCCGCAGAAGACCGGGATGAAATCATCAATCTGATCGAGGATATCCGAGCCGCTGCGGACGAGGACCGCATC
>DATGCF010000003.1:0-8527 GCA_035312245.1 Desulfosalsimonadaceae bacterium | reverse complement strand
GCCGGCTTTGCTTTTCTGCCCATCCTTGTGGCCCTGATTCTCATGGTTGGATTCCGCTGGCCCGCGACCCGGGCCATGCCGGTCGCCTGGCTGGTTGCCGCCCTTACGGCAATCTTTGTCTGGCAGATGGATGTCATTGTGGTCATCGCATCCACGCTCCAGGGATTCGGCAGCGCCGTCACCGTGCTACTCATCGTTTTCGGCGCGCTACTCATCCTTTACACACTCTCCGAGAGCGGGGGCATGGAGACAATCAACCATGGGTTCCACGGCATTTCCACCGACCGCCGGGTCCAGGTGATCATCATTGCGCTTATCTTCGAGGCATTTCTGGAAGGGGCCGCGGGATTCGGCACGCCGGCGGCCATTGCCGCCCCCCTGCTTTTGAGCTTAGGCTTTCCGGCGCTTGCCGCCGTGCTTGTGGCCTTGATTTTAAACACCGTGCCGGTCACCTTCGGTGCGGTGGGCACGCCCATCTGGTTCGGCCTGAAGAATCTTGAAGGAAAAATTGAGGCTGCGGTGGCCGAGGCCGGAATGGATCTGGGATTCGCCTCCATGGACGGATTCAACATGCTGGTGGGCAAATGGGCCGCCGTGTTCCATACCCCCATGGCCTATATCCTGCCCATATTCGTGGTCTGCTTTATGACACGGCTCTTCGGCAAAAACCGATCCTGGAAGGAGGGGCTGGCCATCTGGAAATTTGCGCTGTTCGCGGGCACCGCCTTTGTCATCCCCTATGTGGGCTCCGCCTTTCTTATCGGCGAGGAATTCCCGGCGCTCATCGGCGGGCTCGTGAGCCTTGGCATTGTCCTGTTTGGGGCCAAAAAGGGCTGGTTTCTCCCTGAAACCGGCTGGGATTTCGGCCCGCAGTCCGAATGGGAGGCGGATTGGACGGGCGAAATCGCCACTGCGGAAACCATTGAATTTAAACAGCAGATGGGCCAGTTCCGCGCCTGGCTGCCCTATATTCTGATCGGCCTGATCCTGGTATTAACACGGCTTAAATTCCTGCCCTTCAGCCAATGGGTCACCAGCCTGGAAATCGGGGTTTCAGACATTCTCGGCCAGTCCGGCATCGACTATGCCCTGCGGCCGTTCTACAATCCCGGAATAATTCCGTTTGTCCTGGTGGCGGTGCTGACCGTGATTATCCATCAAATGCCCGCGGCAAATGTGAAAAAGGCGTGGGCGGATGCATTCAAACGCATGAAGAATCCGACCATCGCCCTGCTTTTTGCCGTGGCCCTGGTCCAGATTTTTAAAAATTCCACGATGAATCCCATGGACTACGCCTCCATGCCGCTTTCCATGGCCGAAGCCGTGGCCCTTGTGGCCGGCGGTTCCTGGCCGTTTTTCGCGCCGCTCATCGGGGCTTTGGGATCATTTATCACCGGCAGCAATACCGTGTCGGACCTTTTGTTTGCCCAGTTCCAGTACGGCATTGCCGGCACCCTGGATCTGCCCCGTCAGATTATCGTGGCCCTTCAGGCCGTGGGCGGGGCCATGGGGAACATGGTCTGCATTCACAACATTGTGGCCGCCTCGGCAACCGTGGGCCTGGTGGGCATGGAGGGCCTGATCCTCAGGCGAAACGTGATTCCGCTGATGCTCTACGCGGCGGTGGTGGGCCTTTTGGGACTGATTTTTGCCTATGTCCTTTTTCCGGGCGTCTTTTGATGAATTATGCCAGCAGGAAATATCCATTATGCCAAATAAACACCTGATAAAAGAATTTGAAAAACAGGTCGGCCGGCAAAACATTATGGCCGAGGAAGCCGACCGGCAGGCCTATGCCTATGATTCGGCCGTGCTCGATGCCGTGGTGCCCGCCCTGGTGATCCGGCCGACAACCACCGAGCAGCTGGGGCAGACCGTCCGGCTGTGCCACCAGCACGGGCTGCCGCTAACCGTGCGGGGCTCGGGCACGAACCTAAGCGGCGGCACCATTCCGAGCAGTGCGGAGTCCGTGGTGATTGTCACCAACGCCCTGGCCGACATCATCGAAATCAACGCGGAAGACATGTACGGCGTGGTCCAGCCCGGCGTGATCACCGCGAATTTTGCCGCCGCCGCCGCCGAAAAAAACCTTTTTTATCCCCCGGACCCGGGCAGTCAGACCGTCTCCACCATCGGCGGCAATGTGGCGGAAAATGCGGGCGGTCTGCGCGGCCTTAAGTACGGGGTGACCAAGGATTATGTAATGGGCATTGAATTCTTTGATGCCGCCGGCGAGTTGGTCAAATCCGGCTCCCGCACCGTCAAATGCGCCACCGGGTTTAACTTAACGGATCTCATGGTGGGCTCCGAGGGCCTTCTCGGCGTCTACAGCCAGATCACCCTGAAGCTCATCCCGCCGCCCAAGGCGCAGCAGGCCATGATGGCGGTTTTTGATTCCGTGGATAAGGCATCGGAAACGGTCTCCGCGATCATTGCCAGCCAGATCATCCCCTGCACCCTGGAATTTTTGGATAATTTCACCATCCGGACCGTGGAGGACTTCCGGCAGGCCGGGCTTCCCGTGGATGCGGAGGCGCTTCTCCTGATCGAGGTGGACGGCCATCCGGCGGCCGTCGAAGATGATGCCGCGCAGATAAAAGAGCTCTGCACCCGCCAGGGCGCGACCAAAATCCAGATGGCCCAATCGGCTGCTGAAAAGGATCTCATCTGGCAGGCCCGGCGCGACGCCCTCCCTGCCCTGGCCCGCCTGAAACCCACCACGGTGCTCGAAGACGCCACCGTACCGCGCAGCAAAATCCCGGAAATGGTGAAAAGAATCAATGAAATCGGGAAAAAATACAATATCACCATCGGCACGTTCGGCCATGCCGGCGACGGCAACCTCCATCCCACCATTCTGACCGACAAACGAAACCATGAGGAATTTTCGCGGGTGGAGAAGGCCATTGACGAGATCTTTGAAACCGCGCTGTCCTTCGGCGGCACCCTTTCCGGCGAACACGGCATCGGCCTTGCCAAAAGCAAATATCTGGAAAATGAAACCAGCCGGGGCACGATCCTGTATTCCAGACGGCTAAAAAAGGCGCTCGACCCCAAAAATATTTTAAATCCGGGCAAAATGATCGGAGAGGGGTAAATGGCAGATATTCGCAAACTGGTCCGCTTACTGAATGAACTCGACGAAGAACTGGTCTGCTGCACCCGGTGCGGCATGTGCCAGGCCGCCTGCCCGCTCTACGGAGAAACCGGCCGGGAAACCGATGTGGCCCGCGGCAAACTCGTGCTGGTGGAAAACCTAAGCAAGGAAATATTAGATAACCCCGAGGCGGTCAAGGAGCGCCTGGACCGCTGCCTCTTGTGCGGCTCCTGCGAAGCCGCCTGCCCGAGCGGGGTCAAAATTCTGGATATCTTTTTAAAGGCCCGGGCGATAATTACCGGCTACCTCGGTTTGTCGCCGGTTAAAAAAGCCGTTTTCCGGGGGTTTCTCTCCAACCCGGAGCGATTTGACCGCCTGCTCCGTTGGATGGCCCGGTTTCAGGGGCCGTTTTCCAAACAGATCGACGAGACCCTGGGGTCCTCCTGCGCCCGGTTCATGTCGCCCGTCATCGGGGACCGCCACTATCTGCCGCTGGCCAAAACCGCCTGGCACAAGCAGGCGCATCGACAATTTAAACAACCCGAAAAAAAAGGCCCTAAAATCGCCTTCTATCCCGGGTGCCTGATTGACGAAGTCCTGCCCAGAGTCGGCGATGCGGCCATGCGGGTGTTTGATCACCATCAGGTGGATGTGTTTGTCGCCGATCAGGTGCCGTGCTGCGGCATCCCGGCCCTTGCCGCCGGCGACCGCCAGACCTTTGAGCAGCTGGTGAAAAAAAACATCCGCATATTTGAAAGCGCTCATTTTGACTACCTGATCACCCCCTGCGCCACCTGCACCGCCACCATCAAAAAGCTCTGGCCCCTGATGACCGAGGATTTCCCGGCCGCGCTGCGTGAGAAAGTTCTGGCCATCTCGGAAAAAACCCGGGATATCAATGAATTCCTGGTGGATGTCATCAATATCCAGCCCATAGAGGATCAGTCTTTCCCGGAAAAACGGGTCACCTATCATGATCCCTGCCACCTCAAGAAATCTCTGGGTATTTTCTCCCAGCCGCGGGCCGTGCTTTCTGCCCTGCCTGACTGGGAGTTTGTGGAAATGCGCGAGGCGGACCGCTGCTGCGGCATGGGCGGCAGCTTTAACCTCCAGCACTATGATATCTCCCGGAAAATCGGACAGAAAAAATCAAGCCGGATCATTGAATCCGGCGCAGATGCCGTGGCCACGGGATGTCCGGCCTGTATGATGCAGATTACCGATCTGTTGTCCCATGCCGGCCGCGGCATTGCGGTCAAACACCCGGTGGAACTCTATGCGGAGGCCCTTGATAAAACAGGCGAAGCGGAGGCCGCCGCCCATACACCCGCCAGCGAGGCAAAAACTAAATGAGCCAGCTTGCGTTAATCGAAAAATTTACCGAAAAGGCCCGTGCGGTTTCCACTGAGGTCCAGGTGGTGGACACAATCGAGGCGGCCTATGACTATGCCGTCACTATCTGCCGGGATAAGGCGGCCTGCCAGATTCTCTCCTCAGGCTGTGAATTCCCATTGTCCGATCCCGCGGAAGAGCTCTGCGGGCTGAAACAATGGGAGAGGCTAATGGCCGCACCTGATTTGGGGGAAGATGCGATATCGGCACTCACCCCGCGATGCGGCGATGCCGGCATCGGCCTGATCGACCGCGGGCTTCATGCCTATACCGGCGGCATTGACGTGGGCTTGACCACAGCAACTGCCGGGATTGCCGATACCGGCAGCCTTGTCTTAAACTGCACCAGTGAAGATCTTCGCCTGGCCACAATGATCAGTGAAGTGCACATCGCCATCCTCCGGGCAGCGGACATCTATCCCGATACGGATGCCCTGGCCTCCCTGCTTTCCGAAAGCCTTTCGGCCCGGCCCGGTTATACCGCCTTCATTACCGGCCCCAGCCGCACGGCGGATATCGAGCGGGTGCTGTCTTTGGGTGTGCACGGCCCGCTTGCCCTGCACGTGCTGATCCTTAAAGAAGACACTTAAAGAGGAACGGACGGATGCAAACCGCTGACACCCTTAACGCCTACCGCAAAGAGCTCCGCGAGGCGCTTGAAAACAAATTCCAGAAAACCGCCCTGGACAATTTCGCTGTTGCCTATCGTGAGGGGCGGGCCAAAAATTTCGCCGGTATTGACCGGGCGGAACTCATCCGGCAGATCGCTTCCGCCAAGGATGCGGCCATGGGCCAAATGGATGAGCTCTATGCCCGGTTCAAACAAGCCGCTGAAGCCGCCGGGGCCACGGTGCATCTGGCCGACTCCGATTCGGCAGCCAATGCCATTATCGCCCGGATCGCCGAAGAAAACGCCTGCCAAAAAATCGTCAAGGCCAAATCCATGACCGCGGAGGAGACGCTTCTCAATCATTTCCTGGAAAATAAGGGCTATGAGGTGATTGAAACCGACCTGGGCGAATGGATTATCCAGCTGAGAAAAGAAGGGCCCTCCCACATGGTCATGCCGGCCATTCATCTGTCCAGAAACGAGGTGAGCCGGCTTTTTACTGAAGTTACCGGCAAGTCCCAGGACACAGATATCGAACAACTGGTCAAAGTGGCCCGCCGCGAACTGCGCCAGCGATTTGTGCAGGCGGATATGGGGATCTCCGGCGCCAATTTCGCCATTGCCGAAACCGGCACTTTAGGCCTGGTCACCAACGAGGGAAACGCCCGGCTGGTAACCACCCTGCCCCGGGTGCATGTGGCGCTGGTAGGGCTTGACAAGCTCATGCCCTCCCTTCACGAGGCGCTTCAAATTTTAAAAGGGCTCCCCCGCAATGCCACCGGCCAGGCCATGACCTCCTACGTGACCTGGATTACCGGTGCCACCCCCTCGGCTGCCGCCCCAGACGGGCAGAAGCAGATGCACATTGTGTTTCTGGACAATGGCCGAAGCGCGCTGGCCAGGGACCCGGTTTTCTCCGAGGCGCTCCGCTGCGTGCGCTGCGGGGCCTGCGCCAATGTCTGCCCCATCTACCGGATGGTGGGCGGGCACACCTACGGCCACATCTATATCGGGGCGATCGGGCTGATTCTCACCTATTTCTTTCACGGAAAGAACCGGGACAAAAACCTGGTACAGAACTGCCTGAACTGTCAGGCCTGCAAGGACGTCTGCGTGGCAGGGATCGATCTGCCCCGGCTGATCAAGGAGGTTCATACCCTGATCCAGGAAGACGGCCGAAAGCCGGTGTTAAACGCTTTGGCCGTGCCGGTGATCAAAAACCGCCGGCTCTTTCACGGCCTGCTCCGCACGGGGCGCTACGCCCAGGCGCCGGTCACCGGAGGCGCGCCTTACATGCGGCATCTGCCCCATGCCCTGGTCAAAGAGCATGCGTTCAAGGCGCTGCCGGCCCTTTCCAAAAAACCCTTCAGGGACCGCTGGAATCCGGCGCCCCATTCCCCGCCGCATCCCGAATACCGGGTGGCGCTTTTTTCCGGGTGCCTGCAGGATTTTGTCTATCCGGAACAGCTCGAAGCCGGCCTTCGCCTGTTTACCGGCAAAAACATCCGCATTGACTTTCCCTATGCCCAGGGCTGCTGCGGCCTTCCCCTGTATATGCTGGGCGAACGCGCGGCCGCAGCCGAAGTGGCCGAATACAATATCAGCCATATGGATCCGGCGGAGTATGATTTTATCCTGACCTTCTGCGCCTCCTGCGCCTCCCACATGCGCGAGAACTACCCGTTTCTGCTAAAGACCGCAAGCGGACGAAGGGTCAAGGCCGCCCAATTTGCCCAGAAAATTATTGATTTCAGCTCCTTTGCCGATTTTCTGCTGGATGCCTCCGATGCCGGCCGGCCCGAAAAACCGATAAAAGCCGCCTACCACGCCCCCTGCCATTTATGCCGGGGCATAGGCGTCACCGAAGCCCCGCGCAAACTGCTCCAAAACGCCGGCTATGACTACGTGCCCCACGGCGAAGAGGAAACCTGCTGCGGCTTGGGCGGCACCTATTCATTCAAATTTCCGGAGATATCCGCGGAGATCCTGAATAAAAAACTGGCGGCGGTCAGCGCTACGGGCGCGGAAATTCTTGCCACGGACTGCCCGGGGTGCGTCATGCAGCTAAGGGGCGGGGCCGCCAGGCAAAACCTCTCGCTTAGGGTACTTCACGTGGCCGAAGCCCTGGCTGACGCACGGAAATCCTTCGGGCGATTTTGACCTGAACCGGTTTGAAATTTACGAGTATGCCTTTTATGCGATGTGAATGGGTAGGTTTGAAATAATAGATGGGACGTTTCATGAATTTGATCATACCGTTGAAATACCGACCCCATGTATTTAAGCTCCTATTTCTGTTGACGCTGCTTGTTTTTTTTAGCTGTGGCTGCGACTCAGGGGGCGGCGGGGATGATGCGGACACTATCCCGCCCACCGTCACCATCAATCAGCCCACCGATGCCGCGGCCTATACCACCAGCAGTCCCTCGATTACCATTTCCGGCACGGCCTCGGACAATGAGGGCATCGATCAGATCCGCTGGGAAAGCGGTACGGGAAGCACCGGTGAGGTAAGCGGGACGGCTTCCTGGCAGGCCCAGATCGATTTAAGCCCCGGCATAAACCAAATTACGGTAACGGCCACGGATGCCGCCGGAAATAGCGGCTCTGACGTCCTGACGGTCACTTTGACCGGCGTCACTTATAGCCTGGGCGGCACCATCACCGCCGCCTCAAACACCGCCATTGACAGCGATGTCAATGACCCCAAAGCCGATTATACGCCAAATGACAGTGCGGAACAGGCCCAGACGCTCCCGACCCCGGTCACCCTGGGCGGCTATGTCAACCAGCCGCAAACCGGAGAAGACGGCCGGTCATTTGTCCAGGGGGATGTGAATGACGTCTTTCGGGCGGATCTGCTGGCCGATGAACGGATTGTCCTAAACATCGCCGCCCCGATTTTGGATGCCGACCTGGACCTGTACCTCTATGATGCGGCAAGCCTTGAGCTGATCGACTCCGCCATCGCCCGATTCGCCCGCACGGAGTCTCTTGCCGCACCGGATGCGGGCACCTACCTGATCCAGGTCATCAACGACCGCGGCGCCTCCAATTACACCCTGACCATCGGACAGGCGCAGAATGGCCAAAGCAGATCCAGCCTCTGCCTCAGCCATAATTTTGTGCCCGGCGAGGTGATCGTCAAATCGATAGAATCCCAGCCAATCGGCGCGGGGGCCGCAAATGCGCTCACTGCGCCGGGCATGCGGCAAATCGCCGGCGGGCCCGGGCGGGCGCAGCTGTTTGCCATTTCCGCCCATATTGTTGGCGATCAAACCATTCAGGCCCAATCCGCCGACATGTCCTCCCAAAGCCCGCTTTTGCCGGGTGCATCCATGGATGCCCGGACACGGGACAAACTAGACACCCTTTATAGCATCAAATCCCTGCGCAGTCGCTCGGATATCGCGGATGCCTGCCCGAAC
>DATGCF010000002.1:0-3870 GCA_035312245.1 Desulfosalsimonadaceae bacterium | reverse complement strand
CGGATGAAAAGGATGTTTTTGGGTACGGGCGGTATCCGGATGTGATCACCCACCTGGAATTTGAACGGCTGATCAGCGGCACCGGCCCTTTTAGCGGGCAGCTTTTGCGGCCGTCAGACCAAAAGCCGGTTAAAAAAATCGCCTGGATCCAGTGCGTGGGCTCAAGGGACTTGCAGACCGATTCGGATTTCTGTTCAAGCATCTGCTGCATGTCCGCTTTAAAGGAGGCGATGCTCGCCCGTCAAATGAGCGGCGGCGAAGTGGAGACGGTCATATTCTACATGGACATGCGGGTATTTGAAAAGCCGTTCCAGCAGTACCTTGATGATGCGCTGGATGCCGGGGTCACGCTGCAGCGCTGCCGGGTGCACTCGGTAAACCGGACGGATGAAGACACACAGCTCATGATCCGGTATGTGGATGCCGAAGGGGCCAAGGAAAGCCCGTTCGATCTGGTGGTATTATCCGTGGGCCAGCGGGCGGCGGAAGGGGCCGGCAGATTTTCGGAAATGATGGAACTGGAACTCAATCAATGGGGGTATCTCACGGCCCAGCCGTTTTCACTCACCAGGACCGCAAAATCCGGTATTTTTCTTGGCGGCGCGGTTGCCGGACTAACCGATATCAATGATGCGGTGATCCGGTCCCAGGCCGCGGCCTGCGGTGCCTCCCAGGCCATCCACAGGAGCGGGGGGAGCCTCGAGGCTTTAGAGCCGGCCGAAAACCCGGCGCGGGATATCAGCCGGGAAATGCCAGGCGTTCTGGTCGTATTATGCACTTGCGGGAACCGCCTTTCCCGGATGATTGATATGGAGGCCCTGCTTGATCAAATGCAAGCCGAGCCCGCGGTTTCAAGATGTGTTCAACTGGACCAGCTTTGTACAGATGATGGCTGGACGGCGTTTTTGGGAGAAGTCAAAGACAAATCCATAAACCGCATCCTGCTGGCCACCTGCTCACCCAATGCATATGCCCACCGGCGCGAAGAGATCGCCGAAGCCGCCGGTCTGCCCGAACAGGCAGCGCAGATAAAGGATATTTACCTGTCCGAATGGTTTGCCGCGGATTCATCGGCCGCCGCCCAGGCGCCGGCCAATACCGGCTATGTGGTGCGGCATCTCAAAATGGCGGTTTCAGGCCTTAAGCGGGCGGATTTGATGCCGCCGGCGCTTGTTGACGTCTACCAGTCAGCGCTTGTGGTTGGCGGCGGCATTGCCGGTATGACCGCGGCCCTGGCCATTGCCGACCACGGTTTCCAGGTGCATCTGGTGGAAAAGACCGAAAAACTGGGCGGCAACCTGAACTGGCTGACCTACATGATTAATGGGACGGATGCGGCTGGGCTGCTTGAAAAAACCATTGCCCGGGTCCAAGACCATTCCCTGATCAATGTGCATCTGAATTCAGACGTTATTGATACCAGGGGAGCGGTGGGTCGTTTCCAGAGCCGTGTCAGCGACGGGGAGAGCGAAAATAAGGTGTCCCATGGCGTCATCATACTGGCCACCGGCGGCACAGAGGCGGATACCCAAAGCTACGGTCACGGTAAAAGTTCAGCCGTGATGACGCAGAAAGCGTTTGAAACCGCCCGGGCCCAGGGCGACATTGATCCGGCGAATCTTTCATGTGTTGCCATGATCCAGTGCGTGGACTGCCGGGAGGCGCCCAGGAACTACTGCAGCCGCATTTGCTGTCTGTCCGCTTTAAAGCACGCCCTTTATCTGAAGGAAGAAAATCCGGATATATCTGTCTATATTCTGTACCGGGATATGATGACGCCCGGATTTTTTGAAACCTATTATACCCGGGCCCGGCAGCAGGGAATCATTTTTTTCCCATATACAACGGATGCCAAGCCTGAGGTCGCGCTGCCCGAGGGAGATGAAGGCGAGGGCGGAGCGGTTCAGATCATGACCCAGGATCCGATTCTTGGCCAAAGCGTTCAGATCGATGCCGATCTGCTGCTTCTTGCTACCGGTATTCGCCCGGTATTGCCGGATGCGCTCCTGCCAAAACTGGATGCTGAAGTTGATCCGCACGGCTTTTTCAAGGAAGCGGATTTTAAATGGCGGCCGGTGGAGTCTTTGGCAGCCGGCGTTTTTGCCTGCGGCCTGGCCCTTTCCCCTCGCTCCATCGATGACAGTATTGCCTCGGCCGAAGCCGTTGCCATGCGGGCGGTGCGCATGATTTCCCGCCAGCGGATGAACCCCGGGCAACGGGTGGCCGTGGTCCGCCATGCGCTCTGTTCCGGCTGTCAGCTGTGTATCGCGGCGTGCCCCTATGGCGCCCGGGCAGTTGACCCTGAAACCGGCGAAATCGCCGTAAATGCCATTAAATGTCAGGGCTGCGGGGCGTGTGCGGCCGTCTGTCCGAACAGCGCCACTATTCTTTCCAGCGGATCAGAGCTTGAGATGTTTGAAATGATTGATGCCGCCATGGAATTTTTGTAAAAACGGGAGTTGGGATAAATGAAAACGGCCAAGCGCGCAACGCCCCATGAAAGTTCGGATGCCCTTTTGGCGCCCATACGTGAGGAATTGCGGGCCTGCATTCAGTGCGGGACCTGCACCGCCTCCTGCAGAAACGCCCATCTGATGGATTTTACGCCTCGAAGGCTCTGGCGGCTTGTGCTCACGGGAAACACCGAAGAAGTGTTTCACAGCCGAACCTTTGCCTTATGCTCGGCCTGCTATTACTGCACATTGCGATGTCCCCGGGGACTGCCCCTGACCGAGGCCATGCATGCGTTGAAACGGGCCGCGGCCCATGCGGATATTGCCGAATACCGCCCGAGCGCTCGGTTCTACGGGAGTTTTCTGGACAGTGTCCGCCGGCACGGCCGGGTCAATGAGATGGAGTTCATGCGCCGGTATTTTATTTTAATGAAAAATCCCGCCATTCCCATAAAATTTACGCCTCTGGGTATCAAGCTGCTGAGGAAAGGTAAGATTTCCGTTTTTCCGGATAAGAGCAAACCCGAACATCCGCTGGATCAAATATTTCGGCGTGTGGAGGAGCTGGAGAAAACGAAATGAAGTATTTGTATTACCCCGGATGTTCGCTTGAAGGCACGGCGCTTGAATATGACCGCTCCACCCGGGCGCTTTTTCAGGCCCTGGGCATTGAATTGATTGAAATCGAAGGTTGGACCTGCTGCGGCGCTTCCGCGGCCGAGGCGGAAAGCGATCTTCTGTCCTATGCGCTTCCGGCCCGGAATCTGGCCATTGCTGAATCCATGGATGATTCAGTTAAGGATATCCTGGTCCCCTGCAGCGCCTGTTACCTTAATTTAAGGCGGGCGGCGGAAGAAACGCGCAAAAATCCGGATCTACTAAAACGGGTGAACCAGGCGATGGAACCCGAGGGTCTGAAGCTCCAAAACGCAAAACGGGTCCGGCATCTGCTGGATGTCCTGGTTTCTGATATCGGCGCGGAAGGCCTGTCCGATCACATCCATTCCGCCATGGACCAATACCGGGTCGCCCCCTATTACGGCTGCCAGTGTCTCAGGCCCTACGCGGTTTTTGATGACCCAGAAGATCCCACCTCCATGGACCCTTTGATTCTGGCCACCGGGGCCAGCGTTCATAAATGGCATATGGCCGCCAAGTGCTGCGGCGCCTCCTTGATGAATATCCAGCCGGAGATTGCTCAGGAGATGGTGGCTGCCATTCTTTCCGGCGCCCAGGGGGCGGACGCCATTGTCACGGTCTGCCCCATGTGCCAAATGAACCTCGAGGGCTACCAGAATCAGATCTCCCGCTCCGCGCACCAGGATCTTCACCGCCCCATCCTTTACCTTCCACAATTTTTGGGCCTTGCCATGGGAATCGACAGCAAGGAACTCTCCGTTGAAATGAACCTTTCCGG
>DATGCF010000001.1:0-11559 GCA_035312245.1 Desulfosalsimonadaceae bacterium | reverse complement strand
CGGAATTCGAAAAGAAAGATGTTAAGGTGTCAAATGAAAAGGTAGAAGGCGGCAAGCAGGGCCATGCCGTATGCAGCCACTGCGGCGCCGAAGCAGATATCTGGCTGAATATGGGATCCTGACCGTCTTAATCTTACTCTTGCCTAAATTGAGCGTTTCAGATTTTTAAAAACATGATTCTGTCGGGGAGAAGGCCGGGATGGGGGGGGTAAATTTGATGTAAAAACCCTTTAACCCTGCTTTGACGGAAACAGATACTCCAGCGAAGACAGGCTTCCTTCGATCGCCATACTTAAAATCTGCGAGAAGGAATCCAGGATGATAATGGCATTGCTGTCCGCATCCTTTTTGCTGACGCTTCGGATGCGGGCGAGGGTGCCGGTATTGACTTGCTGTACCTTTTTCAGCTGATTGCCCAGCTCATGCAATTCAAGATCCGGCTTCTGCCCGCGTTTGTGTTCAAAATACTGCTGAAGAAGATAAACCGACGCCGACCGGAAAAGGGTTTCCTGGGTGCTTGAAAACGGCAGATGAAACCTGGCCATGGGCTTGTAAAAGGACATGACAGGGCAGTCGCTGGTGGCCATCACGATGCCCAGAATGGAATAAAGCCCCTCAGTAACGCTCGTCTCCTTTGAATACGTGCGCTCCGGGGTCACACATTTCACCAGGCATTCTTCAATGGAGAGCCGGTCCTTGAACCGGTCGACCAGCTCCGCAATATTGACAGCAATAGGACAATATGGGGTTTTATCTTCGTCAAGCGGGCAGCACTTGCACTGTTTGTGCGACAATTGCGCCCAGAACGGCCGTTGGACCGCGTTAAAGTTAATCAGCGAAACAGTTGCCTCGTCCAGAATCAGTTCGAATTTCTCGACATTGCCGCCGGGAAAGGAAAATTCATATTGAATGGGGTAGTGGTTAGTGCTCATTTTAGGTATCTTTCTCAATTTGGACCGCTGTCGATTGCCCTGAATGATATGTTGTTTCGAAAACCGGCAAATTTGTCAAGATTAATGACCATGAAATCCGGGTGACTTCGGAATTCGGGGGACATGATACTTATTTCTAACCAAACATTCAACCGGACGCGGGAACAGCGGTTTCCTGTAAAACCATACCCTTACCGCCGCGTCGGTTAATTCTGCGTTCGCCTTCACACAATATGATCATAATGCAATTTTATATTGCATTATGCAACTTAAAGTGGCATTTTTAAGAAAACCCAATAGGAGGCTTATAATGACAACAGCAGTAAGAATTACCGACGAATTGGTTCGGGAAGCCAAAATATTCAGCAAAATCGATAAACGATCATTAACCGGACAGATTGAACATTGGGCGCGGATTGGGAAATGTGCTGAAGAAAACCCTGATTTAACCTACAACCTAATAAAAGAGGTTCTTATTGGTATGGCAGAATTGGAGCATGGTGAATCATCTGAATATAAATTTGGGTAACCGACAATGAAAATTCTCCAATCCCGATCTTTTGAACGAAAAGTTAAAAAATTCAACAAGCAGGAGAAAAAAGCGCTTGATAAACAGGTAACAAAAATTTCGGAAAACTCATCTATCGGCACAGAGAAAAATGGGGATCTCCGAGGGGTGTTTGTCCATAAATTTAAAATGAAAACTATCCAGTATCTGCTTGCTTATCGTTTTGTGGGTGATGATCTTGAGTTAATTACGATCGGACCACATGAAAACTATTATAGAGATTTAAAAAGCTATCTCAAATCAGACTAAAAGGCGAACCAGGCGGTGTAACCGATGTGCACGGCTTGCAAATCTTCGCTTGGCTCGAGCCAAGCCGCGCCCACAGCTAACCGCCGCCGTTCGCCAGCTTAATGGATGAAGACGGCTATAAAAAAAGCAAAGGAGCTTTTCAAAAAGTATTTCGTTAATACTTGAACCTTCACTGTAACCCGGAAGACACCACACTAATTTTTTTTGCTGTCAATGAAATTAGTATGGCAGCCCATGATTCGAAACCCGATCATTGATTAAGTTGTCCATCATAATACAATCAAACTGGTTCGCAATATGACAGATTATAACAGCACCTTAAAGGAAACAAATCCGGCCCGTCAAAATCATCCCGCCCCCGGTTCCCCTGAAGAAAAGCGGGCCATAAATGATTTTATGAATTTTTAGGCCCGGGTGACCGCAGCCAAGAGCAAGGGGGAACTAAAAAGCCTGTATGGTGCATCAGCTTATTTGTGCGACGGTTTCAAGGAGGTAACCGGTAATAAAGCCATAGAGCGCTATTTTTGCAGGGAGATGAAAGCGGTGCGGGAATTCACCGTCAGTTTCCATGATGTTTCGAGCCATGACGGCGAGCACTATTTCCGCTGGACCATGCGGTTCAAATTGAAATTTCCGGGATTCAAGAATGCGGCCCGGGAGGGTGTCTCGCAAAGGCAACTATAGCTCGACATCATTTTTCTTGTATCTGCAGCAAACTTGAAAATCGTTCAATTTAGGTCCCGGTAAGCGGGTAGATCGTCTAATCGAAGAGTTATCAATTCCGAGAAAAACATCCAACCGGTCAGGCATCTGATCATGATAAACAATTATCTGAATCTCATTTTAAAAAGGCCGCTGGTACCGATTTTCTTGCTGGTTGCTGTAACCATCTGGCTGGCACTTGGCATTACAAAAATAGAATTCGACAGCTCCATCGAATCCTTTATGCCCAAACATGATGCCGAGTACATTGAATATTCCGCGGTCAAGGAAACCTATGGCGACAATGACCGGTTTGCTCAGATCTCTATCGCCCACGACAACCTGTGGAGTGCCGAAACGCTCGATCTGATCAATAAACTCTTGATCGACATCGAAGAATATGAAGATTTTGATCAGCATAAGGAAGCCCGCCGCCTGGAAACGTTTCATGAAGTAACTCGCCGTCTGCCGGTCACCTTTAACGACATCCTTGCCCGGTTCAGCGACGACCCCCCTTTTGTACGGTTTCTGGAAAGAGCGGTCCCCGAAAGGATTCGGGCCCGGAAACATCTGGAAGAACCGCACATCCGTAAAATCAAAAAGCTTGTTCTTGCGGATATCGAATTAAAGAAAACCGGGATCGTCGACACCCTCCTGTCCCCTTTGACCGCCAAGGACATCAGCGGTGAAGACGATGTACTGGAAACCTATGACCTGATCGAAACCGGTCCGGACGGACAGAGACGCATTCCCCGAACAAATGCTGAAATCGACGCCTTCAGGGAGCGGCTGACCCGAAATCCCGCCTACGAAAACCGCCTCTATGCCACGGACAGCCAAACCGGACGGATAACTGATTTTGCCGTGCTCATCAAATTTTCCGGAACTCTGCCCCGGGAAGAAATTATCTGTGCCATCATAGACATCGTGGACACCTACCCGGAACTCGAAATCTTCATTTCAGGGGTGCCCTACGTGGCAAAACATTTCAATGATTACATCCAGAGAGATTTGTTCAGAAATGTCCCGCTGATCATCCTGGTGGTCACCCTCATTTTCTACCTGAATTTTAAATCCATGCGGGGTGTTTTCCTGCCCCTTTTTACGCTGAGCATGGCCGAAATATGGACCATCGGCCTCATGGGGCACCTGGGATATAAAATCACCTCCATCGGCATAACGCTCCCCCCGCTGCTCATATCCGTCGGCAGTTCCTATGCGATTCATGTCCTGAACCAGTATTACGCGGATTTCAGCCTGATCACCCCCGGGGAAAAGCGAGCCGGCGTCAAAACTGCCATGACCCATATTTCCGTCACGGTTTTCCTGGCAGGTTTTACCACGTTTGCCGCATTTATCACCCTGACGACAAGCTATGTCTCCGCCATACAGGAGTGGGCGATTTTTTCCGCTGTGGGCATCGCTTTTACGGTCTTTATTTCCATCACCCTGATTCCCTGCGCCCTGGTGCTGCTTCCGCACAAATATCCGAAATCGCTGTCCAAAAAATATCACAACCGGACATCCACATTTGTGGAAAAACTGCTGGCCGCAACGGCGAATGTCGCTGTCCACCATCATAAAAAAGTGTTTGCACTGCTCGGCGTTATTCTCGTGGTTTCGATTGCCGGGGCCCTCCGGTTGAAAGTAGATACAGATATTCTCCATTATTTTAAAACTGATGATCCGGTCAGAGTCAATGTGCGGACCGCCGGCGATAAATTTGGCGGCGGATGGGGATTCAGCGTCATTATCGATTCCAATGAACCCGACGGCGTAAAATCGCCGGAATTTTTAAACACAGTAGAATCGATCCGGGACTGGCTGACGGCGGATCAGAACGCGGATCTCAATATCGGCCGCACCGATGCATTCGGCGATTTTATGAAACGGATGCACATGGCCATGAACAATGATGATCCGGCGATGTTTAAAATCCCGGAAACCCGGATGGACATCATCGATTATCTTGAAATTTATTCCGGAGACGACGATAATTCCGACGGCCGCATCGATGAATTTGAACCGTTTGTCGATCCCTATTTCCAGAAAAGCAACATCCTGGTCCGGCTCAGCCACAAAACTGCCGAGAGAATCGGCACATCGAAAGTCAAATCCATCCTGGGTGAAATCGAATCGCACCTGACGGCCACGCTGCCGGATAATTATTCATTTGCCGTCACCGGCTATCCGGCCATTGAGGTGCAGCTGGCCCATTATGTCGTGACCGGTCAGCTCCTGGGCCTGGTTTTATCCCTGGGCATTGTCGCGCTGGTCATAATGTTTCTGTTCAAAAAAATCGCCGCCGGGCCCCTGGCCCTGATTGATATGGGCGTGACCATTATCATCAATTTCGGAATCATGGGATGGTTCGGCATCAGCCTGGACATGATCACCTCGGTCATTGCCACCATCACCATCGGGATCGGGGTGGATGACACCATCCATTTTCTGAATACCTACCGGCACAACAAGCACAAGGATATCAGTAATTCAGAAGCCATTGAAAAAACCACGTTCGTCGCCGGCAAAGCCATCGTATTTACATCTTTAGCCCTTACCGCCGGGTTCCTGGTCCTGGTCACCTCGAGTTTCCAGCCGATCATCCTGTTCGGTCTCCTGATTGCGCTGACCATGGTCAATACCACCATCGGATCGATTCTGCTCATCCCGTCGGCGATTCGACTTACCGGCATCGAACTGGATCAGGCCCAGGGGAAAAGAGCAGAGCAGGGGGTTGCGTCCACCCTTGAATATCGTCGGGTCGGGTCGGACCACGATAACTAACTGATCTAATGATAACTATATGCTAAAAGATGACGTTTTTTGGCCTTAGGCGCACGTTTTTAAATACAAAAACAAAAATTTAACTTTAAAATGCCGCGAGCCAACAGATATTTACTGCCTAAATATATGGCACATAACCCACCGGTGCTATGCGGAGGCGTCACTTTTTGAATTTTCAAAAGACAAACAATGCCGGCTGAGCCCAGTGTTTGAATCAAATAAACGGTTTGATTGGCAAAATGGCAATTTATGAAATTTTTTATTTCTCAGCTATCTGAGCTCCTCAGCCAGCAGCAGGCCCGCAGAAATCTGAAGGCGCTGTTCAAGTATGTTGTCTTTCTCATCACGGTGGTCCTGATTTACGCCGTTATTTTTCACTGGATCATGCTCGCCGTTGAAAAAGAGGAGCACTCGTTTGTTACGGGTATTTACTGGGCGCTCACCGTAATGAGCACGCTGGGCTTCGGCGACATTACCTTTCACAGCGATATTGGACGCGCCTTCAGCATCGTGGTGCTGATCTCCGGGATCATTCTCCTTTTGATTGTCCTTCCGTTTGCCTTTATCCGGTACTTCTATGCCCCCTGGCTGGAGGCCCAGATCCGCCATCGGGCGCCCCGTGCGGTTCCCGGCAATACCGCCGGCCATGTGATCATTTGCCGATACGATACTGTGGTGCGGGTTCTCATCAGAAAGCTTAAGGCGCTCGGTATCCCTTTTTTCGTCCTCGAACCGGATGCCACGGAGGCGGCAAGTCTCTACGAAGACGGGGTCCCCGTTATGACCGGGGAGATTGACAACCAAACGACCTATAAAGCCCTTCGTGTCAGCTGGGCGCGGATGGTGCTTGCCAATGCGGAAGACGCCGGCAATACAAACATCACGCTGACGGTGCGGGAACTAACGGCGAATGTCCCGATTGTCGCCGTTGCCGAAAATGTCGATTCTGTGGATCTTTTGGAACTGGCCGGAGCGACGCACGTGCTGCCCCTTAAACAAAAGCTGGGCGAGCACCTGGCCTACCGCGTCACGGCGCAGCACGCCAGCGTGCATGTGATCGGTACTTTCAAGGACCTGCTCATTGCAGAGTTTCCGGTACAGAATACCCCTTTGGCCGGGCGCATGATTCGGGAAACCAATCTTCGGCAAATAACCGGGGTCAGTGTGGTGGGGATCTGGGAGCGCGGGCGCCTGCTGCCGGCCAAACCCGATACCGTGCTGTCGGAATTGAGCGTGCCGGTGATTGTGGGGACCGCCGACCAGATGGCCGAAGTCGAAACTTTCCTGGTGATCTACAATGTGAATTACAATCCGGTTCTCATCATCGGCTGCGGCAATGTCGGATATGCGGTTGCGCGCGCCCTGAAGCAAAAGGACATCGCCTTTCACGTCGTCGAACGCAATGAAGCGCTCAGGGAGCGGACTGAAGCCATTGCCAGCGAGTTGTTCATCGGGGATGCCTCAGACCGTGAGGTCCTTATGCGTGCGGGTCTGGCCGAGGCCCCGTCGGTTGTCATTACGACCAACGACGATGCCATGAATATCTACCTGACCGTATACTGCCGGCGGCTCAATCCCGATCTCCGCATAGTCAGCCGTATTACCCATGAACGAAATCTCGAGGCCATTCATCGGGCCGGTGCCGATTTCGTCCTGAGCTACGCCGCCATCGGGGCGGAATCGATCATTTCCTATTTGCAGGAACGGGAATTGATCGTCATAGGGGAAGGAATTGACCTGTTTGTCGTCAAAGTTCCCAAATCCCTGGCGGGCAAACGACTGGGTGAAACCCGTATCGGCTCCGCGATCGGACTGACCGTGATCGCGATTCAGAAAGATGAGAATATCACTACGAATCCTCCCTCGGATGCCATACTCGAGCCAAACAGCGAACTCCTTATGGTCGGAAGCACCGAACAACGGGATGCGTTTATATCCCGATTCGGCGTCTAATTGGGGGGGGCCGCTTTAATCCATGGCCAGCCCGTGTAATGACAACAGACGACGAGGACTAATGGTTTTCAAACGTTCCGTGAAGTTATCGGCCCTGGATATTTTGGAACCGGTTATTTACGGCACATCGATTTTCCAGATATCCCTGCAGTATTCGCGTATGGCGCGATCCGAAGAAAACTTGCCGATTCTGGCGACATTTAACGCAGACAGCCGGGTCCACTGTTTCTGATCCGCCCAGACCTGGTTTACTTTTTCCTGGCAGTTGATATAAGATTGGTAATCGGCAAGCAGCATATAGCGGTCTTCATATACTAATGAATTAATCAGTGGCGTAAAGAGGTCCCTGTCTCCTCGGGAGAGCTTCCCGGACCCGATCAGGTCAATCACTTCTCTGAGTTCTTTGTCATAGGTGTAAAATTCCATGGGAACATACCCGGAAGATTTGTATTCATCCACTTCTGATGCGGTGAGGCCGAATAAAAAGAAGTTTTCCGGCCCCACTTCTTCCCGGATTTCCACGTTGGCCCCGTCCAGGGTCCCGATGGTCAGGGCCCCGTTCATGGCAAATTTCATGTTGCCGGTGCCGGAGGCTTCCTTACCTGCTGTGGAAATCTGCTCCGACAGGTCGGCGGGCGGATAAATACGGTGCCCGAGCTTGACATTGAAATTCCGAATAAACACGACTTTGAGCCGTTCGGCCACATCCGGGTCCGTATTGACGACTTCGGCCACGGAGTTAATAAGCTTGATCATCAGCTTGGCCATGTCATAGCCGGGCGCTGCTTTGCCGCCGAATACGAATGTGCGCGGCGTGATATCCATGCCGGGATTTTTTTTGATGCGGTTGTAAAGGGTAAGAATGTGCAGTATATTTAGATGCTGCCGCTTGTATTCGTGTATCCGTTTGACCTGCACATCAAACAGGGAGTCCGTATTCAGGCTCACCCCGGTCTTGTTGTACACGTATTCGGCCTGCTCCCGTTTATTGTTCTGCTTGACCAGCCACCATTGGGAGAGAAATTCCTCATCGTCGATAAAATCTTCCAGCTGTCGGAGTTCTTCTAAGTCTTTTAACCAGCTTTCGCCGATCCAGTCGTTGATTAAACCGGCGAGCCTCGGATTGCAGAGGGCGATCCAGCGGCGCGGGGTGACACCGTTTGTTTTGTTGCTGAACTTTTCAGGAGCGAGCGTGTAAAAAGCGTTTAGGGTCTGCTCTTTTAAGAGCTGCGTATGGAGTTCGGCCACGCCGTTGACGGCATAACTGCCGACACAGGCCAGGTTGGCCATGCGGATATATTTTTCACCGGCTTCCTCGATAAGAGATAGCTCCGCTATCCGCTGCGCATGCTGCGGATAATTATTCTGCACATCATCTAAAAATCGCTGATTGATTTCATAAACAATCTCCAGGTGTCTTGGCAGGACGCTCGAAAAAAGGGGAAGGGCCCACTTTTCAAGGGCTTCGGGCAGCAGCGTGTGATTGGTATAGGAAAAGGTCTTTTGCGTGATCTGCCAGGCTTTTTCCCAGTCCATGAAATGTTCATCCACAAAAAGGCGCATGAGTTCGGCAATGGCAATGGCGGGATGGGTGTCATTGAGCTGGGCGGCATATGTTTCGTGGAAATTATCCAGGGTCTGCTCCTTGAGCAGGTGCATGTCAATCATGTTCTGAAGCGAGCAGGAGACAAAAAAGAACTGCTGTTCCAGGCGCAGCCGCCGGCCCTGAAGCTGCTCATCATTGGGGTAAAGAACCTTGGTGATATTTTCCGCCGCCACTTTGTTTTCAACTGCCCCATAGTAATCACCGGTATTGAAATCCTGGAAGTCAAACGACTCATGGGCTTCCGCTTTCCATAGGCGCAGCATGCAGGCGGTTTTCGATCGGTATCCCAATACGGGGAGATCATACGCCATGCCCTTGACGGTTCTGCCGGCGACCCAGCGAACGCGCTGGCTGCCGTCTTTATCGGTATATAATTCAGTGTAACCGCCGAGCCTGACATCATAGGTCCGGTCCGGCCGGGGAATTTCCCAGGGGTTGCCCATCTGAAGCCAGTTGTCGGTCAATTCGGTCTGCCATCCATCCTGAAATGTCTGATGAAACATCCCGTGTTCATATCGAATGCCGAATCCGACAGCCGTTATGCCGAGCGTTGCCAGTGACTCAATGTAGCAGGCGGCCAGACGGCCAAGCCCCCCGTTGCCGAGCCCCGGTTCCTGCTCCTCTTCTATGATGTCCTTTAAATCCAGGTTGAATTCTTTGACCGCCTGCTTCATCGTATCATAGATATCTAAATTGATCAGATTCCGGTAAAGCTGGGGACCGATCAGAAACTCCGCGGAAAAATAACAAACCGCTTTGGTTTTTGAATTTAAAAAATTCTCAATGGATTTGATCCAGCGCTGCATCAAGCGGTTTCGGGTACTATAGGCAACTGCTTTGTAGCAGTCATGGGGGGTGGCCAGGGCCGGCGGTTTGCCCAGAACATAAAGCATGTTTTCAGCCAGGTCCTGTTTGACATCCTCAAGTTCCATGCCGGTTCTGGGATTTTGATATGTCGGCGCCTTGATTTTCTTTTTATTATTTTTCCCCTGGGCTGTTTCGTTTTTTTTAGCAGGCATGTCGCCTCCTGAATGCGAAGATTTACAATATCTATATCCGGCAGGAATCCAAAAGTTGAAAAAGACATTCATCGTGGCGGGCGGACAGGTGCTGCCCATACCTGGCAGCCAATGCCATAAGATCTATAAATGACTAAAATATTGTATCTTTTATGTCAATTAAATTCCAATGATGAGATGCGGTTTCAAATGGGAATCGGCTTAGGCTGGCTTGCCCTGACCCTCGTCTTTGAATTCTCGTTCGGCCTTTGGCAAGGCAAGTCCTGATCGTAATCGGTTTTTAATTTTTCGAGTAACGGTTACGAGCACATGAATCGTCCCGCTCACGCGGGACTGAGTGAGATCAGTTCCTAATAACTAATACCCAAAACCTAAATTTTCACATCTGCCGATAAAGCCGGATCGCCATTGCAGCCAGCGCCAGGACGCTGGAAATCAAAACCGCCCAGAGGAGCCATTTTTTCCAGGGAAGGGGCGGCGGGGCCGGTTCCAGGCGCTCCGGACCACCGAGAACCACCATTTCACCGGTTGATGCGGGTTTGATTAAACCGGACGAGCTGCGGGTCTTGAACTCTGATAAAAGCAGGTCAACCGTTTCCGCCGCCGGCGGGATGTCCCCACTGCCGAAGGCGAGGGTGAACGGGGGGTTGTCCCGGGCCAGAAATACCAGTCGGTGGGGCAGCCAGCCCAGCCTAAGGCGGGGGGGTGCTTCACTGATGGCACTTTCGTCTGAAACGACTTTTACCCGCCAGAATCTCTCAATCGCCGGCGGGAGCATTGTCGGGGCATTGGAAAGTGTGGTCCCGTCGGTCCGCAATCGGTAGAAAAGCCCGCGGTGCCGGCTGTGCCATTCATCCTGCCGGGATTGACGGGATTGGATGATTGCCTGCATCAGTTGGTTACCCTCAGGCAGTTCCAGGTCCAGCCGGTCAACGGGAAATGCACCGCTGCTGTCATAAGTCCAGGCGCCTGCCTTTTTTGACTTTTTTGCATCGAGGCGTTTCCATTGCCGGGGATGCGTCCCGGGGCTTTCAGGGAAATGCGCGGTCACCGTGGTCAGTGTGGGCGTGGTTGGAGATTGCGGCCAGTTCAGCCGCAGGTAGGGCATCGTGGTGCCGGGCAGGACGATAGTGTTTTTGAACAGCCGGTGGCCTGAAAATTGGAGCGCTGCAACTGAGGCGGCTTGCACCAGCGGCTGCCAGCTGGCCAGGTCATGGCTGCCGGAAAGAGATACGGTGGCTGTAAAGTTTTTCGGCTGATCGCCCCATTCGAGGACCAGCTTTTCCGGGCGGAGATCCCGGAGGCCGCTCAGGTCCAGCAGCCAGGCGGATGTTTTTTCGGTTTTTTTCGCCGGCCCGTCGGTCTGGACGTCGATGATCGTCCCGGTCTCATCTGTGGCGATGTTTAAGGACACGTTTTGATCGTTTCGGACGTTTTGGCCTGGAATCGGGAAAATAGGGATTCCCATGGCCGGAGGCGGATTTGACGGCATCTGGGGCCTGGATACGGCATGGGGCACCACTTCATTTTTGCTGTTGAACACCCGAATATCAGCAAGATCCGGGCGCGCGGCGTGCCGGTATACTGCGGCAGGCAGATTGATTTCATAGATGGGCGCCTCTGATTCGGCAACAATGGGCAGACCGTATGCGAAATCCTTCTTGATCGGCGCCGCCTTTGCTTGGGCGTTATGGGCGTTCAATGCGCAGCATATCAGACAAATCAATACAAGCAGTTTTTTCA